>JAOUPR010000002.1 GCA_029879725.1 Gemmatimonadota bacterium
CAGCGCGGATGGTACTGCCGGGGCAGCCCGGTGGGAGAGTACGTCGCCGCCAACGCCTCCTCCGCGAGGCCCCGACCCACTCCCGGTTCGGGGCCTCGCTTCGTCTACTCCCCCACCAACCTCCGGCTCGCCACCCGTGGGTCGGTAGCCGCCATCACCGCTCCCACCACGGCGATCCCGGCTACGCCCGTCGCCCTGACCTGCGGGGCACGTGCTGGCGTGATCCCACCGATGGCGACCACGGGCACCGGGACCGAATCCACCATGCGTCGTAGTCCGTCGATACCGACCACGTCGCCCGCGTCCCGCTTGGTGGTGGTGGGGAAGATGGTTCCACAACCGATGTAGTCGGCTCCCTGAGCCACCAGCGCGCGGGCTACCGCGGGGTCATCCGCCGAACTGCCGATGATGAATTCCCGGGGTACCATCTGCCGCACGACCGGCACCGTGATGTCCCGGGGACCGAGATGAACGCCGTCGGCTCCGATGGCTAGGGCGATGTCGACCCGGTCGTTGACGATCAGGAGCCTTCCCGCCTCCCGCGTGGTTTCCCGGAGCGCATCGCCGAGGCGGAGCAGGTCACGCGCCGAATCGCCCTTGTTCCGTAGCTGGACGGCGGTGGCGCCTCCGGCCAGCGCCTCCCGAACCACGTCGAGCACGGTGCGCGGATGGGCAAGGGCGCCATCGGTGATCACCATGAGACGGAGCGCGGCGGCCAGGCGGGGGGGAGACCCGACGGCGACGGACTCGGCTTCCATCGTCACATCTCCGCGGACGGCGCTCCATCGGGTGCGGTGCTCTCCCGGGGCCGAGCCCGAAGCCGGCTCCGCTCCCGGGCGGCGGCCTCCTTGGCCCGGTTGTGCTCCGTCAACGTGCTGGTGAAGATGTGGGTCCCATCCGGCCACGCGACGAAATACAGGAACGCCTCCGGCGCGGGCTGGAGCGCGGCATCGATGGCTGCGGCCCCGGGGGCGCCGATGGGCCCGGGAGGGAGCCCCGGGTGCTCGTACGTGTTGTAGGGGTTGTCGCGTACCGAGTCGATCGCGGCATAGAGGAGCCGTTCCCGGTACCCACCCAGGGCGTAGAGGACGGTGGGGTCGGCCTGCAGGAGCCAGCCCCTCTTCAGTCGATTGTGGTACACGGACGCGATTCGTGGCATCTCGTCGACGTGACGGGCTTCGGCCTGGACGATGGAGGCCAGGGTGACCACCTCGGACTCGGTGAGATCCAGAGAGCCCAAGCGCGCCGTCCGCTGTTCCGTCCAGAGAGTACGATACCTTCCCGTCATGGCTTCCAGGACGACGTCCACGGACACGCCCTGGGCGAAATGGTAGGTGTCCGGAAAGAGGTACCCCTCCAGGCCGGGCCCCGGTACGCCGAACTCGTCCGAGATCCCGGGGCGGGAGAGGGACTCGAGGACCGACTCCGATGAGAGTCCGGTGATCTCGGCGATCCGAGGTGCCATCTGGTCGAGGCGGAACCCTTCGGGAATCGTGAGGGGCACCGTCACGATCTGTCCTCTGGTGAGCATGTCGAGCACGCCACCCCACCCGATCTCTCTCGGGATCCGGTACGTTCCGGCCTTCAAGCGGCGGTCCGCGCCGCGCATCCGGGCGTATGCTCGGAAGAGGGTAGGGTGGCCCACCAACTCGCGGGCGACGAGGGTATCGGTCACGGACGCCAGGGTTCCACCCACCGGCACCACCACTTCCGTGAACTCCGCGGGAACGTCGGGGTCACCGCCGCACGCCGCAGGCAGCATCAGGACGACCCAGACTCCCGCGCGAACCCACGAACTCGTGCGGCACCTCATCGGGGCATATCCGAGTGGGAGTCGAGCCAACCCTGAAGGATCAGTGCCGCCGCTCCCGCGTCGACCCGCTCCTTTTCCCGGCGCTTGGTGCGGGAGAGCCCGAGGTCACGGATCGTACGTTCCGCCCGGACCGAGGTGAATCGCTCGTCCACGTAGTCCACGGCTACACCCAGTCGTTCCGCCAGCCGGTCCCCCGCGGCGCGCACCTCCGCACACCACTCGGTCTCCTCGCCCCGGAGATCCAATGGAAGTCCGACCACGAGGTGCGACGCGTGGTGGGTTCTCGCCACGGCTTCGATGGAGGTCAGCGGCATCCGCTTGCCCTTCCTGCGTTGGATCGTTTCCAGAGGAGTCGCGATGGTCCTCGTGGGATCGCTGAGCGCAATGCCGATCCGACGCTCGCCGAAGTCGATTCCCACGACCCGCGACTCACCCGTCCGCTCCGGCTCGGCCGTCAAAGGCTCGCCAGCGCACCTTCGAGGTCCGCCCCATCCACCAGGTTTCCGTAGAGTTCGTGGATCACGGCGCCCGACCCGAACACGAACGTGCATTCGCCGTCACCCCGCGACCGACAGGTCACCTCCAGGACCGCCATCGAACCCCCCGCGAGTTGCGAGAGGAGTCCCGAGAGGAGCCCCGTGGTGAATGAGCACGACGCTTCGTCGTTGCCATGTTCGCCGTCGGCCTCCGCCCAGTCCCGGGTGGCCAGGAGGCCGATGGCCTTGTGGGCATCCCGATGAGTGAGCTTTCCCCATCCCCGCCGTTGGAAGAAGTCACTGAGTCGCCGCCAGAGTTCGGCGTCGCTGATGCTCGACGTGCCCTTCCCGGGGAGTTCGTCCAGAAATCCCGCCGCCGCCCGGGTTCCGCACGAGTACCCGGCGTTATGGAGCGCATGGATCGTGGCCAGCGCGCCCACTTCTTTCTCCATCTCCCGCCGGATGGTTCCGAAGAGAGATCCGGGGACGGCAATTTCTTTCATCGTGTCGTTCGTATGGGGCAGCGTCTGATCGTCTCGTCCGGGGGACCGTCTCACGCTAATATATAACAGGGTACGGCATTTCGGCTCGTACCTCCATCACCCTCACGGTGAGGGGAACAATGGACTACGATCATGAAGGTCAGGTAGTCAACTTCGTATCCGGACTCCTCCTCGGTGCAGTGATCGGAGCAGGCATCGCGCTCCTGACGGCACCCGAGCCGGGGAAGCGCGCGCGACGCCGGATCCGGAAGGCGGCGTTCGAGTTGAAGGACAACGCCGCCGATCGTTGGGATGAACTCGCGGACGACGTGAAGGGAAGAGTGGACGACGCGTTCGCTACCGCCCGCAAGAGCTTCGCCCGCTGAAGCATCCTTTCCTGCCCCTACAGACTGGTTGAGGTTTCTCGGTGGAAGACCCTCCCGTGATTCCCGCGAGGATCATCGAAGCCAAGAGGGATGGACTCGCCGTTCCGGTGGAGCGGTTGCGCGCGTTCCTCGATGGCTACCTTCAGGGAACCGTTGAGGACTACCACCTCTCGGCGTTCCTCATGGCCACGTACTTCCAGGGGCTCACCCCAGCGGAGACGGACGTGTTCGTGAGGGCCATGGTGGAGTCCGGTGCCCGGATGGACCTCTCGTATCTCCCCGGTCCCCGGGTGGACAAACACTCCACGGGGGGCGTCGGCGACAAGGTATCTCTCGTCCTCGCGCCGCTGGCCGCGGAGATGGGGCTCTTCGTTCCCATGATGTCGGGTCGGGGCCTGGGTCATACCACGGGAACCCTCGACAAGCTGGAAGCGATTCCGGGTTTCGACACGGCTCTTTCGCTGGACGCGTTCCGGCGGGTGCTGGAGTCCGTGGGATGTGCCATGATCGGGCAGACGCACGAGATCGCCCCCCTGGATCGACGGATATACGGGCTCAGGGACGTGACGGCGACGGTACCCATCATCCCCCTCATCGCCGCCAGCATCATGAGCAAGAAGCTCGCCGAGGACCTGGACGGCCTCCTTCTCGACGTGAAGGTGGGGGACGGAGCCTTCATCCCCGAGGAGGACCGCGCCCTGGAACTGGCCCGCACCATGGTGATGGTGGGGGAGGAACGAGGTCTCCGGACCACGGCTCTTCTCACGGCCATGGACCGACCCCTGGGTCGAGCTGTGGGGAACGGACTGGAGACCGCCGAGGCCATACGATGCCTCGCCGGGGAGGGGCCTGAAGATCTCGAGGAACTCTGCGTCCGCGAGGTCGAGGAGATGGTGGCCCTCACGCGGCCCGACCGACCCCGGACGGAGATCGAAGCGGAGGTCCGGGCCGCCCTGGGTTCGGGGAGGGCCCTCGACCGATTCGTACGCATGGTGGAGGCGCAGGGCGGCGATCCTTCGGTGGTGGAGGATCCCACCCGGCTCGAGGACGCGCCTCTACGCGACACCGTGGTCGCGACGGAAGAGGGTCTCGTGAAGGAGGTCAGGCCGCGTCCGTTGGGAGTGGGGGTGGTCACGCTGGGAGGGGGGCGCCTGCGCACCGGGGACGCCATCGATCTGTCCGTGGGGTTCGAGGTATTGGTATCGGTGGGTGATCGCGTGGTGCCGGGGCAGCCCCTCGGCATGGTACACGCCCGGGACGGAGATGGGATGAGGAGGGGGATCGAGATCCTTCGTGATGCGGTCCAGATGGGGTCGGGAGACGCCGGGGAACTCCGGCCCCTCATCTCGCATCGCGTGGACGCATCGGGGGTTACGACGGCGGATCCCACGTCCGGAAAGACACACCGACCCGACGGAGCGCGTCGGTGAGACGGTCCTGATCCACCCGTCGAACCACCAGGGCGAGATCGCACCGCGCGCGTGACTCGGCGGGGGCTGGGATCACGTCTACCGGCACGCCCGCACCTTCCGCGACCTCTTCGGCCCACAAGGCCGCGTGCGTGGTGTCGAACACCAGGACGGTCGTCTCCATGCGCCCCCCTCTCCGTTGCGACGTACTACGGAGTGGGTCGGCCCGACGCGGACCGCCCCTCCTTCGCGCCCACGAGCCCGTGCGTCAGCGGATCCTGGGAGTCCTGAAGCGGCGTCCCGCGGTACGATCGCAGAATTCGGTGGGCTCGGTGCCGGGGATGTAATATTCGAGGTACGAGTCTTCGCTGGGACACCACGGCGAGGCCTTGAGCCCGGTCTGGTCGTCCACGAGTACCGCGGTCAGTCCCGGGGGGAGGGGCCATGGAGCCGGAATCGCCAGCGACGGCGCCTCGGGGCCGGGGAAACGGGAAACGGACGTGCTGTCCCCGTCCTCGGCGTCCTCCGCTCCATAGTACACCTGCTTCATGAAGCTCCCCCACACGGGGCCGGCCAGCCCTCCGCCCGTCGCGTTGCCGCGCCGATTCCCCTTGGTGAAGACGGGGACGGGTGTATCCATCCCGAACCACACGGTGGCGAGGAGGTTCGGGGTGAAGCCCGAGAACCAGACGTCGGTTCCGTCGTTGGTGGTCCCCGTCTTCCCCGCCGCGGCCACGTCGTAGGGGAGCCCGGCGGTGACCCGGACCGCCGTGTATCCGGTGCCCCTTCTCACCACGTCCTCCAGCATGGACACCATGATCCGGGCCGGGAGTGTGTCGAGAACCTGGGTGCGTTCGGGTTGGGGCTCCCAGATCACGTTCCCTTCGGCGTCTTCCACCCTCAGGATGGGGAATGGACGTACCTTGGTGCCGAGGGTCGGGAACGTCGAATACGCCTCCGCGACTTGAAGTGGGATCACCTCTGCGGCGCCGATGGTGGTGGAGGGGAAGCGTTCGATTTCCGTCTGGATTCCCATCCTGCGGGCGAGCTGCGCGACCGACTCGATTCCCACCTCCTCCCACCCGAGCTGGATCGCGATGGTGTTGGTGGAGGTGTAGAGTCCCCGCCGGATCGTCATCGGACCCTTGAAGTCGGGCGTGAAGTTCGACGGTCTCCAGTCCTGCCCACTCACCTGGGGGTAGACCACCGGTTTGTCGACCACGATGTGTGAGGCCGGAATCCCACTGTTGATGGCGGCCGCGTACACGAAGGGCTTGAAGGAGGAGCCCGCTTGACGTCGCGCCAACCGTGCCCGGTCGAACTTCGACTGATCGAAGTCCCGTCCCCCGATGAGCGCCTTCACGTGTCCCGTGTGGGGATCCAGCGCGATGAAGGCGCCCTGGAGATACGGAGTCTGGCCCGAGAACGCCTCCACCGTGTCGAACTCTTCGTAACGGGGGTACGCGAACCCGGGGTCTCCCTCGATGGCGGCCCATCCCGCTTCCATGGCGTTGATGGCCGCGCGTTGCATGTCGACGTCCAGGGTCGTGTAGACCCGCAGTCCACTTTCGTAGATCTCGTCTCCGAACCGGGAGTCCAGGATCTGGCGTACCCACTCCTGGAAGTAGGGGGCGATGGACTGGATACTCCCCGTGGGTTCTTCGGCCGGGATCGGGAACTCGTGCCAGCCCGCCGCCTCCTCACGGGTGAGATAGCCTTCGTCCGCCATCCGGCTCAGGACCAGGTCACGGCGGCGCCTGGCGTTGTCCGGATGCCGGAACGGGTCGTACACGCCGGGGAGGTTCAGGATCGCCGCCAGGAGGGCGGCTTCTGCCACGTTGATGTCCGTGACGTTCTTCCCGAAGTAGTTTCGGGCCGCGTTCTGGTATCCGTATCCTCGACCCATGTAGATGACGTTCATGTAGGCTTCGAGGATCTGGTCCTTCGTGTAGGCCTGTTCCAGTTCGAGGGCGACCTGCAGCTCCCTCAGCTTCCGGATGTAGCTCCGCTCGCTGGGGAGGCGTTCCGGGAACATGTTGCGGGCGAGCTGCTGCGTGATCGTGCTGCCGCCACCGAGGTTCCTCCCGATCAAGACGCCCCATGCGGCGCGTGCGATGGCTCTGAGGGAGTAGCCCCCGTGCGCATAGAAGTAGTTGTCCTCGATGGCGACGATGGCATGGGGCACGTGGGACGGGAGCGCCGCGATGGAGACGGGAGTTCGGCTCTGGTACCCGATCTCGTCGATGAGCCGCCCATCGTGGGAGAAGATCTTGCTCTTCTGCTCCGGCTCCCACGTCTCGATCTGCGCGATGGACGGGCAGGCCTCTCCGGCGCAGATGTTCCTCCACATCCCCCATCCTCCTCCGGCCCCACCCGCGATCACGAAGACCAGGGCGAGGACGTAGGTCGTCGGATCCTTGGCGTATCGCACGACCTGCTGGACCCATGAGTGGCTTGTGTTCATCTTCGATTGTGCCGTAGCCATTGTCGACGGGGTTGGGGGGCGGATGCCGGACAGTCTCTACACCTGCACTGCAAGCGCGGTGCCATATCCGTGGGCCCGTTGCGCGGCACCCAAGGTAGCTCACCGGTGGTGGAGCGCTCAACTTCATGCCGTCCATGGGGCACCGTCGGAGCAGGCGTGGCCATGACCACTTCGGTGGTGCTGTCGCTGGGAGCCAACATCGGACAGCCGCTCGCCCGGTTGAGGACGGCCGTCGACCGGCTGTCGGAGGGGCTCGAAGACCTCCGCGCGTCGGCGGTGTTTCGCACTCCACCCGAGGGGATGGTGGAGCAGCCGGAGTTCCTCAATATGGTGGTGGTGGGCGGTTGGACCGAGGGCGCGAGGGATCTCCTGCGATGGATCCGGGAAATCGAGGACGAGGCCGGTCGGGTGCGCACCGTCCCCAACGCCCCTCGCACGCTGGACATCGACATCGTGTTCTTCGGCCGGCACACCCTCGACGAGGTCGACCTCCGGGTTCCCCACCCACGATGGTCCAGCCGGGGATTCGTCATCGTCCCTCTCCTCGAAGTGGCACCGGAGTGGCGCGATCCGCGGTCCGGGGCCACGGTGCGGGAGATCGCGCGACGAGGTGGCTGGACCTCCGATCACTTCCCGAGGGTAGCTCTCGCGCGGGGTGTCTGAGGTGGGGCCCTCGGCATGGACACCGGACGGCTCCACGCCGGAGGGTGGACCGGAGCGCAGCACCGTGAGATGTTGCCGGGCCCACCACGGACCACCAGTCATTCAACCGAGGGTAGGGATGTCCGGTCGCTTGAGGAAGATAGGGGTCGTGCTCGGAGTCATGGGAGCCTCGGGATTCTGGGGTTGCCGTGGAGAGGGCCAGTCCGTGGAGAGCGACCTGGTCGTATCCTCCGACGCCGCGCTCGGGAGGGTGGCGGCGTCCTTCCTTCCCGATCTCGTGCGCCGTTCCGGGATGGAACTCGAGGCGCCGGTGCGGATCGAGAGGAGGACGCGGGAAGAGTTGGCGGCCTACCTCACCCGGAAGCTGGACGAGGAGTTTCCGGAGGAGCAGGCGGGATTGACGCGTTCGGCGTACGCGCTTTTCGGCCTCGTGTCTCCCGACACGGACCTCCGCGCCACGCTCCACTCCCTGTACACCGAACAGGTCGCCGGCTTCTACGAGCCGGACTCCGCGGCGCTCTTCCTTCTCGACGACCAGCCGAAGGAGATGGTGGAAGGAGTCCTTCTCCACGAGTTGGTGCACGCCGTTCAGGACCAGACCGCGGACCTGAAGGCACTTACGGACGACTCTCTGGGGAACGACCGGAAGACCGCGGCCCATGCCGCCATCGAAGGTCATGCCATGCTGGTGATGATGGAGTTCGTGGCGGAGCGCGCCCAGGGGAGGGAGGTGGATCTCGGCGCGATCGACGACTTCGCCGGGACGCTCCGACCCGCCATGGAGGGGATGGCCGGAGAATTTCCCGCGCTCAGCAACGCGCCGGAGGTCCTTCGTGCGTCGCTCCTCTTTCCCTACCTGGAGGGAACGAGCTACGTGCAACGCCTCTGGCACGCCACGGAGGAACGAACCAACCCGTTCGAGGACAGGCTTCCGCTGTCGACGGAGCAGGTCATGACCGGTGACCTCACGGACGTTCCGGTGCACCTCGACGTGGAGGTTCCGCGGGGCGGCACGGTTCTGGAATCCGACGGGCTCGGCCGCCTGGAGGTGGAGGTACTCCTGCGGACCCATGCCGGCGAGTCCGCGGTGGTCGCCGGGACCGGGTGGGGTGGGGACCGCTACGTCCTGGTGGAGAGCGACGGAGGACGCCGGAGCCTCGTCTGGTATTCGGTGTGGGATTCGGAACGGGATCGAGAGGAGTTCGTGGAGGCGTTGGCTCCGCACCTCGCATCGTTTCCAGCCGGGGCTCGCATGGAGCGAGTGGACGTGGACGGACTCTCCGGGGTGCGTCTCGAGGTGGGGGATCCGCCGCCGTCCGCTGCCCGTCGGGTGATGGGTTCCCGTTGAGGGAGGATCCGGGGGTGCCGGTGGTGGACGGGCGGGTCACGGTCCGGTCCGGGGGTGGGGACTATCCGGTCGTCATCGGAGCCGGCCTGCGCCACGTTCTTCCGTCCATCCTGGCGGAACATGCGCCGGCCCACCGATACGCGGTGATCTCCGACGACCGCGTCGCACCCCTGTACGCGGCCCCCCTGGTAGAGGGACTCGAAGGGGCCGGAGTGAGGGCGGACCTCTTCGTCTTTCCCCACGGAGAGGCCTCCAAGAACCGGGACGAATGGGCCCGACTGACGGACGCCATGCTGAGCGCGGGGCACGGGCGCGATAGTGTCGTGATCGCCGTGGGCGGGGGAGTCACGGGAGATCTGGCCGGATTCGTCGCGTCCACGTATCAACGTGGGATTCCCGTGGTGCAGGTGCCCACGAGCCTGGTGGCCATGATCGATGCGTCCGTTGGGGGCAAGACGGGCCTGGACGTTCCCGCGGGAAAGAACCTCGTCGGTGCCTTCCACCCGCCCCGCGTGGTCGTGGCCGACCCGGAGACGATCCTGACCCTTCCCCCGTTCGAGAGGGGACAGGGTCTGGTGGAGGCGATGAAGCATGGGGCGATCCTCGACGACGCCTACCTCCGGGAGTTGGTGGCGGATTCCGGTCGGCTTCTCCAGGGCGAGGTTGCCGCGGTCACGCGGGCCGTGTCCCGGTCGGTGTCCCTGAAGGCCGGAGTCGTGACCGAAGACGAGCGGGAAGCCGGGTATCGAGAGATCCTGAACTTCGGGCATACGCTGGGCCATGCCATCGAGGCGGCGTCGGCGCTCCGCGTGCCCCACGGGTCCGCGGTGGCGGCGGGGATGGTGCTCGAGGCACGCCTGGGCGAGAGGGTGGGCGTCACGGAGTCCGGGAGCGCCGAGACTCTCCTTCAGTCCCTCCGGGCTCTCGGTCCGGACATCATTCCGCCGATCCCGTGTCCGTCGGATCGGATCGCGAGCTTCCTGAGCGCGGACAAGAAGGCGAGGAAGGGCAGTCCGAGGTTCGTTCTTCTCCGAGCTCCGGGGGAAGTGTGCTCCGACGGCGCGTGGAGCCGTGAGCTGCCCATGGACACAGTGGAGACGGTGTTGCGGACGGAATGGCCGACCGCAGGTTGACGACGTTTCTAATTGGTTGTAATGCAAAGAGTTACCCACACGGGTATCGGATTTGACGCTGACCTCCGACACCTCCTATCTTTCCGTTCTTCACGCTAATTCTCCGCCTGGAGGTACCATGGCGCTCATCGAGCGCTTCAAGGGATCCACCGCCGCGGCCGCGCTGGCCACCAGGGCGACGTCCGATTCGGGGAGCGTATTCCTCCGACTGGCCGACGGCACCGTGGTGACCTATGGCGAGGTGGAGAGCCGCACCGAGGCTCTGGCGGCGGCTCTGGCGGATCTCGGTGTGGAGACGGGAGACCGGGTGGCGCTCCTCCTCCCCGCGGGAGAGGAATTCGTCCTTTCTCTGTTCGCCGTGGCGCGGTTGGGTGCCACGGTCGTCCCACTGGATCCTCGACTGACGCCCGCGGAGCTTCGATACCTCCTTCGGCATTCCGAAGCGGTCTGCTGCGTCACCATGGAGCGGGTCGAAGAGATGGACTTCCTCGAGTTCTTCGAGGATCTCCTGGTGAGCCTCCCTGAACTGCAGTATCTCGTCACCGTGGGGGAGGAAGATCTCTGGTACGATGATCGGATCTTCCAGTTCGAGGATCTGCTCTCCGCCGGTGCCGGTCGGGACTACGTCGCTCCGGACATCGACCCGGAGCGGGACTGTCTCGCCATCCTCTACACTTCGGGAACCACGGGGAAGCCCAAGGGGGTGAAGCTCTCCCACGCGAACATCCTTTCCGTGGCCGCCGGTACGGCCGACGCCCTGGGTATCCGCCCCGACGATCGGGTGGTGGGAGTGGGGGGCTTCCACCACGTGTTCGGACTCGGACCGGGGATCATGGCCACGCTCCTCGCCGGTGCGTCCATCATCGTGAAGAGCGGCGACGGTCCCGAAGCGGTGCTCGATCTCGTGGAGGGACACGGGGCGACGGTGCACTACGGGATCCCGACGGACTTCGTTGCGGAGCTCTGGGCCATGGAGCGGAGCCCTCGCTCCCTCGGCTCCCTCCGTCTCGCCATGATCGCGGGCGCTCCGGCCGGGGACGAGCTCGTTCGGCAGGTGCGAGCCCGGATCTGTCCCAACGTGGTCGTGGCGTACTCCCTCACGGAGACCGCGTCGACGTTGTGCGTTTCCCGTTGGGACGACGACGAGGACAAGCAGGCGTTCACGGTGGGACGGCCCCTTCCCGGTACCACGCTTCGGATACTGGAGAAGGACGGGAGCGTCCTGCCGGTGGAGAGTGTGGGGGAGATCGCCGTGCGAGGACCGGGGGTCATGCTCGGCTACTACCGGCAGCCCAGGGAGACATCCAACTCCCTGGACGCGGAGGGGTATTTCCTCACGGGTGACCTGGGGATGCTCGATGAGGACGGGTACCTCCATTTGGTGGGCCGGAGCAAGGAGGTTATCATTAGGTCTGGCTTCAATGTGTACCCCATGGAGGTGGAGGCTCGGCTCGAGTCCCATCCCGCGGTCCACGAGGTGGCGGTGGTCGGCATGGCCGACCCGTTCCTCGGCGAAGCCATCTGTGCCTGCGTAGTTCCTGTGGAGGGCGCGATCGTCACCGAGTCCGAGCTTGTGGCCTGGTGCCAGGAGGTTCTGGCGGACCACAAAGTTCCCGACAACGTGAGGTTTTTCGATGGCTTCCCCCACACAGGGTCAGGCAAGATCCACCGGGTGGAGATTTCGCGCTCCTTGAGAGCCGGGAGCCACCCGGGCACATAACGCGCGCCGCCGGCATCCAAGGTGATGCTTCGACGGACTTCCCTGACCCCAGACGTGATCGAATGACGCTTCCGGGGTGGGGAGGTTTCGCGGCGCTCCCAACAGCTGCGAGTAAAACACAACATGGGTAACCCGTATTCCAACGCTCCCCACGCCGGGAGCGTGAGCTTCGCCGGAACAGGAGCTCCGCACGCCGCGCTTCTCATCGACTTCGACAACGTCACGATGGGGATGCGCAGCGATCTTTCCAAGGAACTGAAGAACCTGCTGGCGTCCGACGTCATCAAGGGCAAGGTCAGCGTCCAGCGCGCCTATGCCGACTGGCGGCGCTATCCGCAGTACATCGTCCCGCTCTCCGAAGCGTCCGTCGACCTCATCTTCGCTCCCGCGTACGGGAGCAACAAGAAGAACGCGACGGACATCCGCATGGCCATCGACGCGCTGGAGCTGGTGTTCATCCGGCCCGAGATCGGTACGTACATCCTGCTCACGGGAGACTCGGACTTCTCGAGTCTGGTACTCAAGCTGAAGGAGTACGGGAAGTACGTGATCGGTGTCGGGATCCAGGAATCGACTTCCGACATCCTCGTGCAGAACTGTGACGAGTACTACTCGTACACCAGTCTCACCGGTCTGAAGAAGACCACCGAGGCGGACCAGCGCGCCATGGATCCGTGGGTCCTCGTCTCCGAAGCGCTCAAGAAGATGGTGGACCGCAAGGACGTGATGCGTTCCGACCGGCTCAAGCAGGTGATGCAGGAGATGGATTCGTCCTTCGACGAGGGTGGATTCGGGTTCAGCAAGTTCAGCAAGTTCCTGGCGGAGGCCTCGTCACGGGGGTTGATCAAGCTCCAGAAGATGGAGAACGGCCAGTACGAGGTGGGTCCGGTGAAGGGCGGCGGGCGCAGGCGGCGCGACGAGGTCCCGGAGGACCGCGGCCCCCGGAGAGACCGGGACCGCGACCGTGGACGTGGCCGACGGGATCGCGAGCGCAGGCCCCGTGGAGACGAGACGGAGGAAGGTCAGACGACCGCCCCGCCCGCCGAGGCGGAGGCGTCCGGCGATCGCGGGGCGGCCTCCTCCCCCGTCGAAGCCGCCTTCACGTTGCTGGCGGAAGTCTTGGCCGAGCTCCGGGATTCCGGGCGCGACTCGGTCCGTGATTCGGATCTGAAGCGAAGGGTGTTGGAAAGGGATCCCGCCTTCGACGAGACCGAGTTGGGATTCGGAAAGTTCAGCAAGTTCCTGGAGGGCGCGTCGGACGCCCGGATCGTCGACCTGCGCCGGAACGACGCGGGCAATATCGAGGTGTCCTTGCCCAGGGACGGAGGAGACGCGGGTAGGAGGGAGGCGCCCGCCGTGTCCGAGCCGATCATGGACGCTCCCCCTCCCCGTGAGAGGGTGGTGGAGAAGGTGGAGGAGATCGACGCCTCGTCCCTGGGAGATCAGGGCCTCAGGCTCGGGCCACGTCGCGGCACGACGCGTCGGCGCGGTGCCGACGAGGCTCTCACGCTCTTCGAGGGTCAGGCGGTGCCCCGCGGTGCCGCTCCGACTCCGACTCCGGCACCGGCTCCCGAGAAGGCCGATGAGCCGGCGCCGCCGAGAGCACCCACGGGTTCGTCCGACTTCGACGCCACCGCGCTCGGCCTCCCCACCGACCCGAGTGCCATCCTCCGCTATCTCGCGCATCGGTACAAGGGTGTCGGTGAGAAGACCGCGGAGGGTCTGGTGGAGCGTTTCGGAGCCGACCTCTTCCGGGTTCTCCGGGACGACCCCGAGGCGCTGTCTTCGGTGATCGGCCCCAAGCGTGCAGAGCAGGTGCTCGCCGCGTGGAACACCGACTACGCCCGCCGTACCGGTGGCGGGAAGAGCGGCGGCGCCAGCTGACGGGGGTCCCCCTCGCGCCCTGGTTGGCGGGAATCGACCCGCCCTCGCCAAGGGTCCCCCTGAGCCCGGCGTTCTTCTTGCGTCCGGTGGCGGAGGTGGCCCGAGATCTCCTCGGCTGTGTGCTGGTTTCCACGGTCGGGGAGATCCGCACGTCCGGGGTGATCGTGGAGACGGAGGCGTACGGCGGAGCCGAGGATCCGGCCTCCCACGCCGCCACCCGCGGCGGGGTCACTCCCCGGAATCGAGCCATGTTCGGCCCGGCGGGGAGGGCGTACGTCTATCGCAGCTATGGCATGCACTGGTGCATGAACGTGGTGGCCGGCCCGGCCGGCACGGCCGCGGCGGTGCTCCTCCGCGGCCTCGATCCGCTGGAAGGTCGGGAAGGCATGCTGAAGCGCAGGGAAGGCCGCCGCCCGCTCTGTTCGGGCCCGGGGCGTCTGACCCAGGCCATGGAGATCACCGATGCCCTCTACGGACACGACCTCTCCCTCCCGCCACTTGCGATCCGGTCGGGGTGGGCCGTAGATGATGCCCTGATCGGTATCTCGGGGCGGGTAGGGGTATCGGTGGCGGGGACGTGGCCGTACCGTTTCTTCGTTCGGGGATCTCCCGGAGTATCTCCCGCCCGGGGCGCCGCTGCTTCGCGGCCCGCCCGCGACCAGACCAGAACCAGGAGAGAGCGTTCATGACGGATCCCACGTGGGTATCGGTGCTGCCGCCGGTGCTGGCCATCGCATTGGCCATCATCTCGAGGCAGGTGTACCTCTCCCTCGCCGGCGGGATCTGGCTGGGCTGGACGATCCTGGAAGGCTGGAATCCACTCACGGGGATGGCGTCGGCCATCGATGGAATCATCGTGGTGTTCCAGGATCCCGGGGATACCCGGGCGATCCTGTTCACCATCGTGATCGGGGCCCTCATCGCGACGGTGGAAGCTTCCGGAGGCGTGCGGGGCTTCGTGGCCTTTCTCGAGAGCCGCGAATGGGTCAACAACGTCAAGCGGTCTCAGCTCCTCGCGTGGGCGGTGGGTGTGTTGATCTTCATCGAGTCCAACATCACCGTGCTCGTGGCGGGCTCCGTGGCGCGTCCCCTGTGTGACCGGTACCGGTGTTCACGCGAGAAGCTGGCGTACATCATCGACTCCACGTCCGCGCCCATCTGCATCCTCATACCGATGAACGCGTGGGGCGCCTACAACCTCCAGATCCTCGAGGGGTTGGGCGTGGAGGATGCGCTCGGTGTGTTTCTTCGCTCCATCGCGTTCAACTTCTACTCCATCGCCGCCGTGCTGTTGGCGCTGGCCACGATTCTGTGGGGGATCGACATCGGACCCATGCGCAAGGCGGAAGAGCGCACGCGGGGGGGTGAGCTCCTGTGGCCGGGTTCCACGCCCATGATCGACGAGAGTCTGCTGACGCCGGAACCCGTCGACCGGATCCCTCCCCGCGCGGTGAACATGATCCTTCCCATCGTGGCCATGGTGCTGTGCATGCCGGCGTCCCTCTACATCACGGGGGGGGGCGACCTCATGAACGGGTCGGGCTCCACCAGCGTCCTCTGGTCGGTTCTGTTCGGACTGGCGGTGGCATGGATCCTCCTTCTTTCCCAGCGTGCCTTCACCCAGCACGAGTTGGTGAAGGTGGGGCTGAAGGGAGCCGGAGGGCTGGTACCGCTGGCACTCATCCTCCTGCTGGCTCTCGCCCTGGGGGATGTCGCCAAGGCCCTGGGTACCGGGGAGTACGTCGCCCAGGTCACCAACGGTGTGTTGCCCAATTTCCTGTTCCTCCCGCTCATCTTTCTCGTCGCCGCCGGGACCGCGTTCTCCACGGGAACGAGTTGGGGGACCTTCGCCATCATGCTCCCCATCGCGGTGCCGGCCGCATCCGCGCTGGGACTTCCTCTGGCGCCTTTCGTGGCCGCGTCGCTGTCGGGCGGTGTCTTCGGGGACCACTGCTCCCCCATCAGTGACACCACGATCATCTCGTCCATGGCCGCGGCCACGGATCACATCGACCATGTGCGCACGCAGCTGCCGTATGCCCTGATCGGCGGGACCGTCGCCACGGTATGCTTTTCGGTGGTGGGCGCGCTCCTCTGACGAGGGCGGGTGGGCCTCCCGCTGTCGCTCCCGGGGGTGGATCCACCCCCAGGGTGGGGGGTACGTGGGCGCGGTCACGGGATCGACGCCGTGACCGACTACCTGAACGAACATCCAGGGGTGCGGGTACGCACCCCCCGACAACCCGGAAAAGGGAGAGGTTCCCTTGAACGTCATCGTCTGTGTGAAGCGCGTCCCGGACACGGAGACGCGGATCCGCATCGGAGAGGATGGACGCTCCATGGAGGTGACTGGAGTGAAGTTCATCATGAGCCCGTACGACGAGTACGCGGTCGAGGCCGCCCTGAGATGCAAGGAGGCCGCCGGGGATGGAGACGTGCGCCTCGTCACCCTCGGCCAGACGGACTCGCAGGAGACACTGCGGCAGGGTCTCGCCATGGGTGCGGACAGCGCGGTGCTCCTCGTCGGTGACGTCACTGCGGACGGGCTCGCTACCGCCAAGGCGCTCGTGGCGGAGTTGGAGGGTACGGACGCACCGCTGATCCTCTTCGGCGTGAAGGCCGCCGACGATGACCAGCAACAGGTGGGCCCCATGGTGGCTACGCTCATGGGCCGTGCCTGTGTGACCGGCGTGGTCTCGTTCGAGGTGTCCGGCGACGTGGTGCGGTGCCACAAGGAGGTGGAGGGTGGTTCCGAGGTGATCGAGGCGACCCTCCCCGCGGTTCTCACCATCACGAAGGGCGCCTACGATCCCCGCTACGCATCGTTGAAGGGAATCATGGCGGCCAAGAGGAAGCCATTGGACGAGAAGGCTGCGGCTGCGATGGAAGGCCGCCTCGAGGTCGTGAGCCTGTCACCCCCTCCGGATCGGGCGGCAGGGAAGATCGTCGGAACCGGTCCCGACGCCGTACCCGAGTTGGTACGGCTTCTGCGTGAAGAAGCCAACGCGATCTGATCGTCCCATCGACAAACTGGAGAACATCGACATGGCGAACGTGCTCGCCTTCGCGGAACAGAAAGAGGGGCAGATCAGAGGCGTCGCCCGGGAGGCCGTGGGCGCGGCCGCGGTACTCGCCGGGGAATTGGGTGGTGAGGCCCATGCCCTCGTGGTGGGCGCGCCGGGGGTGTCCACCGGTGCGGCTGCCCTCGGCGCCGCGGGAGCGACCTCGGTAGCCGTCGCCGAACACGCGGAGCTGGGGGACTTCCATCCCGAGGCGTACGCGACCGTGGTGGCGGCTCATGTCCGGGATGGCGGATACGGTGCCGTCGTGTTCCCCGCGACCATCATGGGAAAGGATCTCGCCCCCAGGGTCGCGGCACTCCTGGACGTGCCTCTCGCGGGAGACGTCACCGAGTTGAAGGTGGATGGCGGCGCGGTGTCGGTGGTGCGACCCGTGTACGCGGGGAAGGCCTTCGCGGAGATCCGGTTGGCGGCGACGCCGGCGTTGCTGTCGATCCGCCCCAACGTCTTCGCGGCGGGCTCGGGCGGTGGAGACGCCGCGGTGACCGTCTTCACCCCCGAGGTCGATCCGTCGTCCTGGCGTCAGCGGGTGATCGAGCGGAAATCCGAAGGGTCGGGCGCTCTGGACGTGACCGAGGCCACGCAGATCGTTTCCGGCGGACGCGGGATGAAGGACCCGGAGCACTGGGGGCTCCTGGAGGAGCTACGGGACGCCCTGGGCGCCGGGACGGCGCTGGGTGCCTCGCGGGCCGTGGTGGACGCCGGATGGCGGCCCCACGGCGAGCAGGTCGGCCAGACGGGGAAGACGGTTTCTCCGTCACTCTACGTGGCCGTGGGGATCTCCGGGGCGATCCAGCACCTGGCCGGGATGCGGACGTCGGGTACCATCGTGGCCGTGAACAAGGACCCGGACGCTCCCATCTTCAAGGTGGCGGACTACGGAATCGTGGGGGATCTCTTCGAGGTCGTCCCCAGATTGACCGAGGAGGTCCGGGCTCTCAAGGCGAAGGGCTGAGCCGGGGCGGCGGTTCAGGGTCCTCCGGGCCGCCCCCCCAGAAGGGGTACCGGATCGACCGGCCTCCCCCCCTGCCACACCTCGAAGTGCAGATGGGGTGCCGTCACGTCGCCGGTCGCTCCGCTGAGACCCACGAGGTCCCCGCCCTCGACGTCCTGGCCCGCGGTCACCGTGATCGCGGAAAGGTGGGCATACACGGTGAGGACGGCTCCGCCGTGGTCGATCCAGACCACGTTGCCGAAGCCTCTCATCGCTCCGGCGAACCTCACGTTCCCCGCCGCCATGGAATGGACCTCCGTGCCCGACGGAACCGAGAAGTCGACACCCCGGTGAATCTCTGGTAGCGCACCGCGGAATCGAACGCCGTACGGGGAGGTCATGGGGGGCTCCACGGGCCATCGCGGCAGGGAGCATCCGGTCCCCGTCACGGCGATGACCACCCAGAGCACGCGAGGAATGTCCATGGTCAGGCGTGCTGGCCCGCGGGGTCGGCCTGCCGTCTGGTCGCGGCGTCCAGGAGGAACACTTCGACCGGATCTCCTCGCTGCACGCGGTCGACCTCCCGCGGTACGATGGCGAGCCCCCCGGCGAACGCCAGGGTATGCACCAGGCCGGACCCCTGGGGTCCCACCGGCCGGATCCGGGCCGGGCTGGTGGAGGAGTCGACCGCCACCCGCACGAAGTGGGTGAGGTCTCCCGCCGTGGTGAAGTCGGCTTCCGACTCGCAGAGGAGCGTCCGTCGAAGGACCTCGCGGTGCCCGCCCATCCGGAGAAGAAACGGGCGTACGAAGACGTCGAAGGTCACGAAGGCCGAAGCGGGGTTGCCCGGGAGCCCGAAGACCGGCAACGATCCCCCGGCGCCAGGGAGAAATCCGAAGCTCAGGGGGCTTCCCGGACGGATCCGGGCCCTCCAGAAGTCGAGGCGAAACCCCTCTTCCTCGAGAACCTCCTTGACGATGTCCACCCGGCCCATGGATGCGCCGCCGGTGGTGATCAATACGTCGGCATCTCGTGCCGCGTGCAGGGCGGCGCGGAGCGCGTCGGCGTCGTCCGGGGCCGGCCCGATGAGGATGGGGTCCGCTCCGGCGTCCATCGCCGCCGCCGCCAGCGCCGGTCCGTTGGAGTCGGGCACCCCACGGCCCGCGACCACGTCGTCGTAGCGGTCCGGTCCCCTCAATTCGTCTCCGGTGGTGAGGATGGCGACGGTGGCCCGCCGGCGCACCTCGACCTCCGCCAGTCCCAAAGCGGCCAGCACCGCGACGACGCCCGGGGTCACGGTCGTTCCAGACTCGACCACCACGTCTCCGCGCACCATGTCCTCGCCGCCGGGACGGATGTGGCGGCCCACGTCGCGGTCACTCCGGATCACCACGCGTCCCGGCGTCTGCTCACCGTCGGTATCCTCCACCCGGACGATGGTGTCGGCGCCGGAAGGGAGTGGGCCACCGGTCATGATCCGGATGGCCTGTCCCGTGGCCACGGGAGTCGCGGGGAGCGTCCCCGCGGTGATCTCATCCACCACGTCCAGCACCCTGGGGGACGCCGGGTCCGCGCCGGCCACGTCCGTACCGCGCACCGCGTATCCGTCCATGGCGCTGTTGTCCCACGGCGGGAGGGTCGCCGTGGCGACCTGGTTCGTCGCCAGCGCGCGCCCCAGTGCGTCCCGGAGACGAACGCATTCCGTAGGAAGATGCGGAGCCTGAGAGAGAATGCGGGAGCGGGCATCCTCGAAGGTGAGCCAGTCGGGCGTTCTCTCGGGCTTCAACGGATCTCGGTGGGGGAGGAGGTGATCCCGGTCAACGGTGGTAGCCGAGACTCAGCGTGAGGCGATACCCGCTGGCCCATTCGCTCTGTTCGACGTCGGCCAACTCCCGTTCGGGGAGACTGTATCCCGGGGGAGTGTCGAGCTTCCAGAACGAGAATATGGCTTCCGGGCGAAGGGAGAGACGATCGGAGAGGAAGATCTGGGAGCCCCCTCCCACGGTACCGAAGAAGCTCGTCCCGAAGTTGAACACGTCGTCGGGCTCCATGTCCGCCTCGAGCGGCTCGACCCCCGACAGGTCGAACGCCACGCCACCACCGAAGACGATGAAGGGGCGCAGTCCGTGCCACGTGCGCGCTCCGGGGAGGGCGAAACGGAATCGAGCGTCTACAGTGCCGGTCCGGGCCTCTCCGTCGCCCACGTACCAGTCGCCCACGAGGCGCGCCGGATTCATGATGTTCCGGGTGCCCGACGTGACCGCGCCGTTCAACTCGAAGCCGAGGGGGCCCGACAACTCGACTCCCCATCGCGCTCCGGCGACCAACCCTCCCTGCGGACCCAGCTCGAAGCGACCGGTGCCGATCTCCGCGTATCCGAAGATCAACCCCCACTCCTGCTTGTTCTCCAGATAGCGGTACGGGGAGGAAATGGATTGGCCCGCGACCCCATAGGGGAGAAGGCCGACGAAGAGCACGATGGCCAGGAGCCACCAGGGAAACGGGACACGCGTGGACGACGGACGCTCCATTCCAGCCTCGACTTCCGATTGACGGTCTCCGGAGGCACCGGCAGATTCAGTCCGGGCACTCCGGCGGGGCAGGTTTCCCCGAACGCCATATTAACACTCTCGGACGCTGATCGTTTCACACGCCATGAATCCAAGCTCCGTTTTGCCATCCTTCGTGTCGGTGTTCACGGCCGCGATATGCCTTCTTCCCTGTGGGGCCACGGGGCAGGAAGCGGTGCGAGCCACTGCCACGGAGAACTTCCGCCGGGAGCCCAACGGCCCGATCCTGGCCGTGGTGGCGCCGGGAGCCGTGCTGCCGGTCGCGTCCCGAGACGCTCGTTGGGTGGAGGCGGACCTGACCGGATGGGTCTGGGGCGCCTCCACCCAGGCCGACGCCCGGGCGGGCTTCGATGTGGTCGTGTCGGCCAGGGGAGGCGAGAATCTTCGCTTGGAGCCCTCGGGCTCCATCGTCGCGCGCCTCCAGGAAGGGACACTCCTGGAAGAAGTCGACCGCAGGCCCGGGTGGATCCGGGTTCGGCGTAGAGGGTGGATCTGGGGCGGTTCCGTCGCGGTGGTCACGCCTACCACGGAGGCCACGGAGAGGCCTCTCCCGGCGGCGGGGCCGGGCACTGAGGTCGCCGATCCGGTCGAGGTCCGACCCGGGGACTTCGTCACGACTCCACCGGAAGGTGCCGACATTCTGACGGCGCCGGGAGGGAGGCCCCTGGGCCGGGCGTCGGGGGCCACGGACCTCGAGATCGTCCAGACCGACGGGAGTTGGGCTCGTGTACGGGTCGAGGGTTGGGTGTGGCTTCCCACGGCGGATGGTCGGAGTGGTGGCATCGATCCGGTGCCCCTGACCCCGAGTGAGCTGGCGGAGGAACCCCAGCGGAACCGTGGCCGGGTGGTGGCGTGGACGCTCCAGTTCATCTCGCTGGAGAAGGCACAGGCGGTTCGCACCGACTTCTTCCAGGGAGAGCCCTACCTCCTCACGCGTTACGGTGGCAGCGACGGACCGTTCATCTACGTTGCGGTCCCACCCGAACGGGTGGCCGAGGTGGAGGGTCTGGTTCCGCTCGAGCGTATTTCGGTGACCGGGCGAGTACGTTCCGGCGCTTCGGCGATGACGGGCACGCCCATCATCGACCTCCTCAGCCTCGAGCGCATCAGAGGCGGCGGGTGATGCTCCGCCTCGCGAGCGCGCTCTTCCTATGCCTCGTCGCGCTGGCCGGGTGTGGGTCGGGTCCGAACGATCCACCCCTTCCCGTCCTGGAACTGGTTCAGGCGGGGGGTGAGGGTCAGTTCGGTACCCCGGGGTCGACCCTGGGTGAACCGCTCCGCGCGGTCGTGCAGAGAAGCGGTGACGCCCGACCGGAAGCGGGGGTGGTGGTGCTCTGGTCGATCACCGAGGGAGATGGTGTCCTCATCGGGAGTGCGGCCACCGTGAGCGACTCCACGGGAACGGTGACCATACGCCTTCGCTTCGGCAGTGCCACGGGACCTGTCGTCGTCCGCGCGACCACGCAGGAACAGGAGACGGCGTTCACCGAATTCCACGCCTTCTCCGTGGACGCCCCCGCACTCTCGTCCGTGACGCCGACGACCGCCGCCCCGGGCGACACGGTCACGCTTTCCGGCGCGAACTTCAGTCCCGTCGCGAACCAGAGCGTGGTCCGCTTTTCCGGGATACGTGGGCGGGTGCTGGAGTCGTCGTCCACCACCATGCGCGTGATCGTCCCTCCGTGCCTCCCTCCGCGGGCGGTGGGGGTGACGGTGCGCCTGGGGGTGGTGGCGAGCGACTCCGTGGCTCTGGTGGTTCAGGGAGATGCCCCCACCCTGGCCCTGTCGCCGGGTGAAGTCGTGGATCTCTCCGACGACATGACCTGCCACCGGCTTCCCGGGGGTGGAGGGGAGCGGTATCTGGCCGTGTTGCAGTCCACCAGCACCGTGGGTGCCGCGGAGTACCCGCTGAGCTTCGTGAGCCTGGCGTACGACGCGGCGGTGCCGTCCGGGATTCCGGGCCCGGAACCTGACCTTCCCGAGCGCCTGGGGGAATGGTCCGGGGACGTCGATGGGCCTGGTACGGCGCACTTTCTCTGGGAGGAAGGGGTGAGGGCGTCCGAGGCGGCCATCCTCCGTACCCGGTCCGCAGAGACCGGAGTCGGTCCGGCGGTGAGGGCGCCCACCGGGCCGGCGGCGGTGCCCCAGGTCGGGGAGAAGCGGATCTTCAAGGTATACCGTTCGGACGGAACGTTCGCGGACGTCACGGCGGAGGCTCTGTACGTGGGTGCGCGGGCGGCGATCTTCGTGGACCAGGCGGCTCCGGCCGGGGGGTTCACGTCGGCGGATCTCGCGTTTCTTTCCGGTCAGTTCGACGACCTCATCGGCCCGACCGTAACGGACGTGTTCGGAGCGGAGTCGGACCTCGACGGCAACGCACGGGTCGTGATCCTTCTGACGCCGGAAGTGAACCGTCTCACCGCCAGGGGCTCGGACGGGTTCGTCGGGGGGTTCTTCTACGGTCTGGACCTCCTCGCCGACCAGGAGAACAGCAACGGCGGAGAGATCTTCTACACGCTGGTGCCCGACCCCGACGGGTCCTTCTCTGACCCGAGGAGCCGGGCACAGATCCTGATGGTGGTGCCCGCCGTTCTGGCCCATGAGTTCCAGCACATGGTGCATTTCAACCAGCGGATCCTCCAGCTCAAGGCCGAGAATGCGGAAGCGCTCTGGCTGTCCGAGGCACTGGCCCAGATGGCCGAGGAGTTGGTGGCCCGGGCCGACGTGTCGGGGTCGTACGTGGAGTCGTATCGCCGGGGTAACCGGGTCCGTGCCCGCAGGTATCTTGCGGCCCCCGCCTCGGCGAGCCTCATCGTGAACACCGGGCAAGGGAGTCTCGAGGAGCGCGGCGCCGGGTGGCTGCACGTCCTCTACGCCTCGGCACAGGGTGATGCTCCCGTGGTCCTCCGGGATCTCACCCGTACGACCCGCACGGGCGTCGCGAACATCGAGGCGGTGGCCGGTCGCCGTTGGGCCGACCTTCTCGGAGACTGGTGGTCGGCGCTGTACCTCGACGGGACCGCGCTCCCCGTGGGGACCGAACTGGGGTTCCCGGGGGTGGATCTCCAGTCGGTGCTCACGTCTCCCGGAGATCCTGGCTTCCCCCTCGTACCGGCTCCGGTGGGAGGATCCGACTTCCTGCTGGAATCCGCCTTCTTGTCGGCTTCCGCGGCGTTCTACCTGGTCGCTCCCCCGGGAGCGGGCACCGCCTCCGTCGCGCTGGGGGGCGGCACCGCCGGCGTGCTCCGGGCCGAGGTCGGCGCGCGGCTGCGGATCATCCGGGTCCGGTGATGTCGTCGGCCCTGAATCTTTGGCCTCGCGGGGTCGTATGAAGGATTATCGAGAGACGTCGTCATTCCCGTCATCAGGGTGCCATGCGCTGTTCGACCTGCGGTGAGTATCTGAGTCCCGGACAGACCCGTTGTTCCACCTGCGGAACCGGGGTCTCCGTGCTCCACGGAAGCGCCATGCCTCCGGGGGTGCGCCGGTGCCCGCGGTGTGGGTATCACGGCGAAGGGATTCCGTATTTCCGTAAGGGTGGGCACGTGGCCCTGCTCACAGGGGTGAGCCTCTTCACGTACGGCTTCGGCGGACTGATCTACTGGTTGGTTCGGCGAAAGCACCTCATCTGTCCGCGTTGCGGACTCGGCTGGGAACATGCCTCGAGGGCGCTTACGCTGGCGGGAGGGGAGCCCGAGCGACGGTATCTCGCGACGCAGACCAGCGCGTCACTCCCCAGCACGGGAATGAAGCGCCGCGTCCTGGGCGTATCCCTGGTTCTCCTCGCGAGCCTCCTGATTCTCATCGGGTTCGTGGAGTTCGAGGCCGCTGCCGTCGCCTTCGGGGCCGTCACGGGAGCGGGAGGCTCCCTGATGTTCTACTGGGGGTGGCGGGGGCAGCAGGAGCGCCGCAAGGCCTTGATGCAGGGACTCCAGCAGCAGGTGCTCCGCCTGGCACAGGCTCGTGGCGGGACCCTCACGGTGACGGAAGTGGCCGCGGAGATGGATCTCTCACTCCCCGCAGCCGAGAAGATCCTGACGTCGATGGACGACGGGTTCCGGATCCGCTCGGAGATCTCGCGGGACGGGATCCTGTACTACGAGTTCCCCGAAGTCCTCCACCGCCGTGAGCTCGGGTCGGGAAGCTGACGCCCCGCTCCCCTGCGAGCGACCCAGAGGCCCATGAGAACCACGGCCGCCCCCGACAGTTGGACCGCGCCCGGTTGCTCGTCCAACCAGATCCAGGCAGTGGTGAGAGCCGCCACCGGAACCAGGTTCGAATAGATGGCGGTCCGCGAACTTCCCAGGCGCTGGACGCCCCGGTACCACAGCAGGTATGCCAACCCGAGGGAGAACAACCCCGCGTAGGCGATGCCCAGCCATGCGGGGAGGCTGATGGCTCCCAGGTCCAGCGTTGCCACGGACGGTACGCCGAGCAAGATGAGGATGGGTGTTCCGATCCAGACCGTCCACGTGGTCACCTGGACGGATCCGTACCGCATGATGTAGTGGCGTGCGCCCACGGTGTAGAAGGCCCAGAGGAGGGCGGCCGCGACCATGAGGAGGTCTCCGCGAATGGCTCCGGCACCCAACGAAATCGATTTCCCCTGTCCCAGCACCACCATCACCATTCCTCCGAACGTCCCCGCCACTCCCAACGCGACCGTCGCGTTCGCGGCCTCGTGCCCCATGACCCAGGAGAGGATGAGCACCCACATGGGCGTGGTCGCCAGCAGGACGCTGGCGTTCCCGGCCAGGGTCCAATCGAGAGCGAACACGAAGGCGAGTTGGTAGAGGACGTTCCCCAGGACCCCGAGCCCGATCAGGGGGAGAACGTCCTCCCTCCGGGGTACTCGTGGACCGCGTTGCCCCATGAGGAAGAACCCCAGAGCCACCGAAGCGAGGGGGAAGCGCAACGCGTTGAGCGCCATGGGGGGGACCTCCAGCATCACCGACTTCATCACGACGAAGTTGACGCCCCAGATGACCGCCAGCATCAGGAGGCTCAGATCCGTCACCCAATCCCATGGAGGATCCCCGACCGCAGGGTGGGTAGGGGTCTCCTCGGTGGAGCGCGCCATGGGAATCGAAGTGGGATGGTGGATGGACAGGGTGCAGGAAGCTACGTCGCGGTCCGCATAAGTCCATCCCCGGGCGTCGTCGGACGTTCTGCGTGGCCGCGGTGCCTTTCGGGGCGTGGGCCGACTCTGGTTGCGGCGAAGAGGATTTCCTATCTTCGGTCCGCGTGGCGGACGGCCACGGACCCTCCACCATCACCGGGAAGACAGATGCGAAGCTTCACATCGCCGGACGGAGCGACCTGGGTGGCGAGCGTTCGCGAAGACCCGGGTTCGGACTACAAGGGACGGTACTGCCTGGTGGTGGTACCGGAGAGCGGTAGCTCGGCGGAGGGATTCGCTCTCGCCGATGTCCGTTGGAACACGGAGCGCACCGCCCAGAGGACACTCGACACGATGTCGGAGGTGGAACTGCGTCGGCGGCTCCGCTCCGCCGTGGGAAGGGCCGGAGTCCTGGCCGCTCGCTGACGGGTTCCGTTCCATGGTGGCGCGCGCCACTCCCGTGGAGGAGGTCCGGCTCCGCGAGTATCCTCACGCGGGAACCGGTATCCATCTGAACGCGGCCAGCCACGGATTGGTACCGGTGAGCGGCGCCTCGGAGAGTGCCGACTTCATTCTGAGGAGGAACCGCCCCGGGGGAGTGACCGATGCCGAGTTGGGCGCCATCCAGCGCCGCTCCCGTAGCGCGGTCGCCGAGTTGTTGGGTGTTCCTGCGGCCGACATCGCTCTGGCGCCGAACACCTCGTACGGTGTCAACGTGGCGGTAGCGCTCGTGGCACAGGGTCCCCCGGGGACCATCGTCCTGAGTGAGGGGGAGTTCCCGGCGAACGTGTTGCCCTGGAAGGTGCTCGAGGCGAAGGGCTTCCGTGTGGACGTGGTCCCCTCGGCGCCGTCCGGACTCCCGGACGAGGACGCCATCGTCGAGCGTCTCGGTACCCCCGACGTACGTGCCCTGGCGGTTTCCTCCGTGCAGTTCTCGACCGGCTTTCGCATGGACCTGCTCCGCCTGGGGGAGGCCTGTGGGAGGGCCGGAGCACTCTTCTGCGTGGACGCCATCCAATCCCTCGGCGTCGACCCGTGCGCGCCTGCGGAACTCGGGATTGACGTCCTCTCGGCGGGGGGACAGAAGTGGCTTTGTTCTCCCTGGGGGTCGGGGTTCGTGTATCTCCGCGAGGAACTTCGAGCAGGGTTGACGCCGCCCATGGTGAGTTGGTTGGGCGTACGCGTCCGGGGTGACCTCGGGGACATGCTCCAGTACCGGCTCGACTGGCACGAATCGGCCAGGAAGTTCGAACTCGCATCGTTGGGCCTCCAGGACTATCTGGGGCTGGCCCGAGCGGTGGAGATCCTTCTCGAGATGGGGGTCGACGCCGTGCGGAGGCATGTGGCCGTGCTACACGAACCTGTGCTGGACTGGGTGACGGCGGCCCGGAGTGTTCGTCTCGTCACGCCGACCGACGGGGGTCGACGGGCCGGCATCGTCTCATTCGTCCATCCGAGGACCCAGGATGTCGCGCATGCCCTCTCGGAGGCCGGCGTGGTGTTCGCGGTGCGGGAGGGCGCGATTCGGCTTTCTCCCCACTTCTACAACACTCCCAAGGAGATGGACGGCGTCGTGGAGATCCTGGACACGGCCACGCGCTGACGGCATGCTCGGGACCGGCCACGGAGAGCGGTCAGGGAGAGCGGTCAGGGATGATGGGAAGCGGAGACCCAGTCGCCCCTGTGGGTGAGTTCGGACCCCAACGCGTCATCACTTTGAGCGACCGCCACGTATCCGGGGGGTAGGGGCGAGCCACTCCGGCGGCTGAACGAGGCGAGTCGGGCTCCGAGCTCGTTCTCCACCTCCTTCGCGCGTCCCGGGGATGGAGTCGAATTCACGAGGAAGCTGAACGCCAGTCGCTCGCCGTCGGACGAGTGTACGATACCGCTGAGCGCGGACACGTGCTGAATGGTACCCGTCTTGGCTCTCAGGTTGTTCGCCGCCGGAGTCTGGTACATGCGCCGCAGTCCGCGACGCTGTCCGGCCTCTGGGAGGGACGCCCAGTAATACGGCCAGGATGGGGATTCCTCCATCCGACGCAAGAGATCCACAAGGAAGCCTGCACTCACCCGACTCTCCGCCGAGAGCCCCGAGCCGTCCTTCTGTACCACGTCCCCTGGATCCATTCCCAGATCGACCAGAGCGTCGGACACCGCCACGGCTGCTCCGGCTTCGGATCCGACGCCATCCCGCACTCTCCCCACCGTGCGGAAGATCAATTCTGCGTAGAGGTTGTTGCTACGCTTGTTCACCACCTCGAGGAGCTTCTCCAGGGGCGGCGACTCGTGCCGAGCCAACACGCGGGTGCGGGACCCCTGCTTCCGGCCCATGGCCGGCGCCACCACCCGTCGTTGCGCCGGGATGACGGAGGCCGTCCGACGTTCCACCGAGCGGCTCCCACCGATCACGGAGATTCCCCGGTCCTCGAGGACTCCACGAAGCGCCAGCGTCGCGAACAGGGCCGGGTCGGACACGGTCATCTGGCGCCACACGTCTCGGGAGCCCTTCCTGATCCGCCCCTCGATGCGTACCGCGTCGTCCGGGTGATCGCGGAGGATGGCGAGCCGGGGCCCGGTCCGGGACGTCACGGTTCTGGCGTTGTTCACCACGACCATACCACCGCGTGCCGGAATGGTATGCACCGTGGGTGCCTCACCGGCGGTCCGCGACGGCACCACCCGGAAGGAGAGGACGTTTTCGTTGAACGAGAGGGCCGATACGGGTGCCGCGAACGCGTCGTTCAGGTCCTTCCTGTCCCAGCCCTCGGGATGCCTTGGGCCGGAGAGGAAGGAGGCGTCTCCCACCAGGTCCCCGGTGATGGTATGGATCCCCAACGCCTCGAGTTGTTCGGCCAGACGGCGGAAGACCTCGGTACGGTCGGGGAACAAGCGGTCCGATATGGACGGATCACCGGTACCGTACAGGACGAGGTCACCGTGCAGCACACCCTCCCGCACCTCCCCGTCCGCCAGAAGGTATGTACGGAAACGGAACGACGGCCCGAGGGTCCGAAGCGCCGCGGCGGTGGTGAGAAGCTTCAGGTTGGAAGCCGGCGCCATCGGGGCGTCGGGTGCTTCGGCGAAGAGGGTGTCTCCCCGGTCCATGGAGACGACGAGGACGCTCCAGTGGGCCCGTGGCCACCGATAGGTGTGAAGGATGCTCTCGAAGTCGTCGGACAGTCCCGCGAGCGGCGCCGGGATCTCACGCTCAGGGGGAGGCGGATACTCGGCTCCGGACACCGGGACCGACACTCCCAGTGCCACGAGCGACCACGCCACGATCGGCGCAGCGGTTCGGAGCCGGATTGGATTCACGCGATTCCCTCCCGTAACGTCCTGTTCGGGGCCCACAGCATCCTTGCGGAAGCATCTCTTCCCACACCTTTCACTAATGTCGGCAACTCTTCCAAGATATTGAGCGAAGTGGAGTTGCGGAACAGGATGGTCTACCCGGAGGCCCGCGTGGGTGCCGCAGGGGCACACTCCGCACAGTAGCCGGAAAGCTCGAGGCGGTAGCCGGTCACCATGAAGTCGGAGACCTGCCGCTCCAGATCCTGGAGGTCACGTTCCGGGATCCGCCCGGGAACGTCCATGACCCGTCCGCACTCGAGACAGCGCACGTGGTGGTGGGGATCGGTGCGACCGTCGTAGCGGGCGGAGCCGTCGCTGAAGCTGAGCTTGGTGGCCAGACCGCACCCAACCAGCGTTTCCAGGCTCTTGTACACCGTCGCGAGGGAGATGCCGGGAATGTCGCGGCGTACGGAGAGGAACACCTCGTCCGCCGTGGGATGGATGAAGGTGTCGGAAAGGAACCGATGGACGGCGGCCCTCTGCTCCGTGAAGCGGTGGCCGTGCCTCTCCAGCGCCCTTCTCAGCACCAGGTCGCGCGTATCACTGTGCATAGTCTTTCCATGCCTCTCCGATTCCGTTTCCACGATCAGCGAACCTTATGTGACCGGTTCGATGGGTGTCAACCCACTTTCCGGCGCCGTTCACCCAGAAGTCTGAGCCCGTTGAACACGACGATCACGGTGCTTCCTTCGTGGCCCACCACCCCCGTGGTGAGGCTGATGCGTCCGAAGAGCGCGAGGACCACCAGGACCACCATGACCGAAGTGGCGAATACGAGGTTCTGGCGGACGACCCTCTGCGCGCGGTGACTCAGTTCCACGGCGTGGGCCAGACCCGCCAGCCCCTCTCCCATCACGACCACGTCGGCGGTTTCAAGCGCCACGTCCGTGCCGGCCCCTCCGAGGGCGATACCCACGTCGGCGGCTGCCAGGGCGGGGGCGTCGTTCACTCCGTCCCCCACCATGGCGACGGGTCCGTGGTCCCGACGGATGCCGCTCAGGATCTCCCCCTTTTCTTCGGGGAGGAGCTCGGCGTACACATGCTCTATGCCCACGCTGTCGGCGATGAAACGCGCCGTGGTGGGGTGATCGCCCGTGAGCATGGCGAGGTGGGTGATCCCCAGTTCGCGAAGGGCATCGAGGGCATCCGCGACGCCTTCCCGCGGGTGGTCGGCGACCGCCAGCGCGGCCAAGACCGCCCCATCGATGGCGGCGAATACCGGAGTCGCGGCGCGACGATCGTCCTCTTCGGCCCAGGAGACCAATTCCTGCGGCAGGGACGCGCCCGTCAGGGTGGCGATCCAGGAGGCCCGACCCACCTGCACGATACGCCCGTCCACCGTCGCGGTGACTCCCTGTCCGGCCACGGACTGGAACGATTCCGGCGCGGACAAGGCGAGCCCACCGGTCTCGGCGCCCCGAACGATGGCGGTGGCGAGGTGATGTTCCGAGCGGGACTCCGCCGAGGCGACGAGGCGGAGGACCTCGTCGCGGGGGATCGGCCCGGTGGTGGTCATGCCCACGAGCTCCGGGCGTCCCACGGTGATCGTCCCGGTCTTGTCGAGAGCCATGGCGCGGACCGTGGCCAGCGCGTCGAGGTGCAGACCGCCCTTGAAGAGGACTCCCTTCCTGGCGCCGTTGGACACGGCCGACACGATGGTCGCGGGGATGGAGATCACGAGCGCGCAGGGCGAGGCGACCACCAGGAGGGTCATGGCGCGGTAGAGGGCGTCATCGAACGGCCACCCGAGGACGAGCCAGGGGATGAAGATCGCCGCGGTGGAGGCCGCGATCACGCCGATGGCATAGCGACTCTCCATCCGCTCGATCCACCCCTGTGTGGGAGCTTTGGCTTCGCGCGCGTCCTCCACCATCCGGATGACCCGTGCCAGCGCGGTGTCGTTCGCCGGGCGGGTGACTTCGATGTCCAACGATCCCGCGCCGTTGAGGGTTCCCGCGAACACGTCCTCTCCCACCTCCTTCGACACGGGGACCGACTCCCCCGTGAGGGTGGACTGGTCCACACGGGAATGCCCGGACAGGACGACGCCGTCCGCAGCGATGCGCTCCCCGGGGCGGACCCGGATCACCTGACCGGGAAGCAGGTCCTCCACGGGAGACAGCCGCTCGATGCCGTTCTCCACCACCGACGCCTCTTCCGGTCGGAGAGACATCAACGCCTGAATGGACCGGCGAGTCCTTCCGAAGGCGAAGGTCTCGAGAGTATTGCCCGTGGAGAAGAGGAAGAGGAGGATGGCTCCCTCGAGCCAGTGATCGACCACGGCGGCACCGCCCGCCGCCATGAGCATGAGCAGGTCGACGTCGAGCTTTCCTTCTCGCAACTCCGACACGGACGTACGCAGGGCATCCCACCCTCCGGCCACGTACGCCACGAGGAGTACGCCCAGCGCCGGACCCGGATGGTTCAGGAGCTCGAGGGCCCAACCTCCGAGGATCGCCGCGGCCGCCACGACCGTGCTCGCGGCCTCGATCTTCCACGCGTCGTGGGGGTGTGAGGAGTCGGTCATGGTCCCTGGCTCACGAGTTCGTATCAAGAATCATTATTGATAACGTAGGTCTTGGACGATCGTTGGCAAGTCCCGACCACGAGGGCGAGCCTGGGGCGCCCGCCCAGGCTTGCTTCGGGTCTTCATGCGGGGATACTCTCCGGGAGGTCGACCGCCCCACCCCCCGTATCCCCAGGACAAGGAAGAGATCATGAGTGGTGATGCCGGAGCCTTCGACGCGCTCCTTTCCGAGGAACGCCGCTTCAGCCCTTCCGAGGAGTTCAGGGCCCACGCGGTGGTCGCGGATCCCGGCGTGTACGAGACGGCGGCTGCGGACCGGGAAGGGTATTGGGAGCGCTGGGCGCGGGAGTTGGACTGGTTCCAGGCCTGGGATCGCGTACTGGAGTGGGATCCTCCCTACGCGAAATGGTTCGTCGGCGGGAAGCTCAACGTGGCTCACAACTGTCTCGACCGGCATCTCGATGGCCCTCGCAGGAACAAGGCGGCGCTCGTCTGGGAGGGTGAGCCCGGGGATGTGCGTACGTACACGTACTGGGATCTACACCGCGAGGTCTCGAAGTTTTCCAATGTCCTGAGGGGACTGGGTGTGGAGAAGGGAGATCGTGTGGCGATCTACCTGCCCATGATCCCGGAGGCGGCCATCGCGATGCTGGCCTGCGCCCGCATCGGGGCTCCGCACTCCGTCGTGTTCGGGGGCTTCAGCCCGGAGTCCTTGGCCGACAGGATCAACGACGCCCGGGCCAAGGTGGTCATCACCGCCGACGGGGGATACCGCCGTGGGGGGATCGTCCACCTGAAGGCCAACGCGGACGAGGCGGTCCGTCTGTGCGATTGCGTCGAGCACGTGGTGGTCGTGGCGCGCGGAGCGGGAATCACGGGGCAGGGCCAGGTGCGGATGGAGGAGGGGAGGGACGTCTGGTACCACGACCTCATGGAGAGCGCGTCGGCCGTGTGTGAACCGGAGGTCATGGATTCGGAAGACCTCCTGTACATCCTCTACACATCCGGCACGACGGGAAAGCCGAAGGGGGTGGTCCACACCACCGGTGGGTATCTCACTCAGGTCTATGCCACCACCAAGGCCGTCTTCGACCTCAAGGAAGACGACATGTACTGGTGTACGGCGGACGTCGGGTGGGTCACCGGACACAGCTACATCGTCTACGGTCCGCTGGCCAACGGCGCCACGGTCCTGATGTACGAAGGCGCTCCCGACTGGCCGGATCGGGGACGGTTCTGGGAGATCTGCCAGAAGTACGGGGTGACGATCTTCTATACGGCTCCCACCGCGATCCGGGCGTTCATGCGATGGGGGGAGGACTGGCCGGGTCGATACGATCTTTCCAGGATCCGGCTCCTCGGCACGGTGGGCGAGCCCATCAACCCCGAGGCCTGGATGTGGTACCATCGGGTCATCGGCGGGGAACGGTGCCCCATCGTGGATACCTGGTGGCAGACCGAGACCGGCGCCATCATGATCACGCCTCTTCCCGGCCTCACGGACACCAAGCCGGGGACGGCGACCCGGCCCTTCCCCGGAATCGAGGCCACCATCCTCGATGATGTGGGAGGTGAGACCACCGCGGGCTATCTCGCCATCACCGCCCCATGGCCTTCCATGCTTCGCGGGATCTACGGCGACGACGAACGGTACCGCGCCACCTACTGGTCCAAGTGGGACGGGGTCTACTTCCCCGGAGACGGGGCGAAACGCGATGGAGACGACTACCTCTGGATACTCGGCCGCGTCGACGACGTCCTGAACGTGGCCGGGCACCGCATCGGCACCATGGAGGTGGAGAGCGCGCTGGTGGATCATCAGAGCGTCGCCGAGTCCGCGGTGGTCGGGAAGACCCACGACATCAAGGGTCAGTCCATCGCCGCGTTCGTCACGCTGAAAGAAGGTGTGGAAGGAACCGCCGAGATGGAGGCGACGTTGAAGCAGCACGTGGCCGACAAGATCGGTGCGATCGCCCGACCGGAAATGGTGGTCTTCACGGCCGATCTTCCGAAGACGCGGTCGGGGAAGATCATGCGGCGCCTCCTCCGGGACATCGCGGAGGGGAGGGCGGTGGGAGATACGACCACGTTGGCGGATCCCGCCGTGGTGCAGCGGCTGAAGGAGAAGTACGAGGAGGAAGGGGACGCCTGAGGCACGGCCTTCCCGCGGTGGTGCCTCGCCGTCGAAGACTACTCCGCCAGGGGATCCGGGGTGGGCGGGGCCTTCGCGGCGCGCTCCTCCGCGGACTTCTCCTTGACCGGTCGCGCCGGCACGCCCACGTGGACCCAGTGCGCGCGGGTATCCCTGGTCAGGATGGAGCCGGCACCCACCATGGAGTCGTCGGCGACGTGGGTGCCCGCGAGGATGGTCGCGTGATAGGTGATCCGGACGCCCGACCCGATGACCGTCTCGGGCGTGTACACGATGCGGCCGTCGACGATGTCGTGGGTATGGGAGTACACGTTGGCGAAGTCGGAAATCGATGAACCGTTGCCGATGGTGATGCCACCGCGGTCGTCCAGGAGGACGTGCCGGTGAACCACCACGCCGTCTCCCACGCTCAAGTTGTATCCGAAGGAGAGGCGGACGAAGGGGAATGCCTTGAAGTTCTTCCCGCAACGGGCGAAGACCTTCTTCGCGAGGATCCGACGGAAACGGACACCCAACTCGACGTTTTCTCCCACCGGGCTCCTGTCGAACATCTCCCAGAGCCAGAGGAGGGGCTTCGCGGCGGCGTACTTCTCCGTGTCGATTTCCTGGTAGTATTCGGGCTCGAGCGTGACGTTGCGCGGGTCCATCTGGGCCAGGAGCACCGCCTGCGTGCCGTGGACGGCCTCGCTCTTCAGACCCGGGAAGTAGAGATCCGTCAGCACGCTCCGGCACAATTCGTTCCGATCGCACCCGGGTTGGTCCAGTTCCTCTCCCAACCATGAAAGCCATTCGTCGTAGAGACTGCCGACGGAACCGGACAGGGGGACGGAGCGTAGGGGGAGGAAAGCCATGGGCAGGGGATCTGGTAGCGGGAGGGTATGGATTCTAGGTACCCTATTTTGGCCAATCGTGCCCGATGCGCCAGGGTGACGCGGGACGCCGGGTCCGTTCGAGCCCGGGAACAAGACCACTCGACGGGGTGAACCCATGCACGACGTGTTGAGACAGCGACTGCTCCGGAAGATCGAGAGTCTCCCGGATGCCCAGATCTATCAGGTCCTGGACTTCATCGAGTTCCTGGAGTCCAAGTACGCCGAGGTACCTTCGGTCGAGAGTACCGGACTCCAGAAGTTCGCCGAGAACCTCGAGGACAAGCTCCGCGTGAAGGCCGTGAGCCCGAGCACGATCCGCGAGGCGTTCCAGCTCATCGCGGCGGCCGACCGGGTGCTTTCCAACGTGTCCGCCGCCGGAAAGCAGGTACTCTCCGAGCTCAACGAAGCGTGGGACGGCCCCGGGGGGGAAGGGGGAGCGGCGGGTCCTCCCGTCGGACCCGAGAAGGGAGAGGAGCCTTCCCGTTGACACGCCCCGCGCCTTCCGGATATCCTCACCCATGGAAGACGTATCGCGCTCGCGCGCGGGCTCGCGCCCGCCCTTTCCGGCATCGCCACGACGAGCCGTGAGGGGCGGGCGCGTCGTCTTCAGGCTTATCTGATCACCGTCAGGAAAGGGCAGGCAGATTCGATGGTCGACGGAAACGGTCGCCGGGGAACCGTCATCAGGGAAGGGCTCACCTTCGACGACGTCCTCCTCGTTCCCAACCACTCGCTCGTCCACCCGAAGGACACCGACGTCGGTTCTTCCATCACGCGGAACATCACCGTCCAGATCCCCCTCGTATCGGCGGCCATGGACACGGTCACCGAATCCCGCATGGCCATTCAGATGGCGCGGGAAGGTGGAATCGGGATCATCCACAAGAACTTCCCGGCCGAGCGGCAGGCGGAGGAGGTGGACCGGGTGAAGCGTTCCGAGAGCGGGATGATCCTCAACCCCATCACCCTCACCTCCGACGGTACGCTCCGGGATGCGCACCTCCTCATGGCGCGCTTCTCCATCAGCGGCGTGCCCATCGTGGAGGGTGACGGGCGGCTGGTGGGGATCATCACCAACCGCGATCTCCAGTTCGAGACGGATCTGGACCAGCCCATCCTCGGGGTCATGACGTCGGACGATCTCGTGACCGCTCCCGTGGGGACGACGCTGGACGAGGCGCAGCGCATCCTCCATCGGCATCGGATCGAGAAGCTTCCGGTCGTGGACGAAGCGGGCCAGCTCAAAGGGCTCATCACCGTCAAGGACATCTTCAAGCGCCAGAAGTATCCCAACGCCTGCAAGGACACCCATGGACGGCTGCGGGTGGGAGCGGCGGTGGGAGCATCGTTCGCGGACCTGGAGCGCGCGGCGCTCCTGGTGGAGGCGGGCGTCGATATCCTGGTGGTGGATACGGCCCACGGACATTCCGAGGGTGTGCTCCAGGCGGTGGCCCGCATTCGCGAGAAGTTCCCGGACGTGGACATCATCGGGGGCAACGTGGGCACCAGTGATGGCGCCGCGGCTCTGTACGAGCGGGGTGTCGATGCCGTGAAGGTAGGGGTCGGTCCGGGATCCATCTGCACGACCCGTGTCGTGACCGGTGTAGGGCTTCCGCAGTTCACCGCCGTGATGGATGCCGTCGACGGTGTGAAGGGCGAGGTTCCGGTCATTGCCGATGGGGGCATCCGGTATTCCGGGGACATCGTGAAGGCACTGGCCGCGGGTGCCCAGACGGTCATGATGGGATCCATGTTCGCGGGAACGGACGAATCCCCTGGCGAGGCGTTCCTTCTGGAGGGACGTCGCTTCAAGACCGTGCGCGGGATGGGTTCGCTCTCCGCCATGGAGGAAGGGTCCGCGGATCGGTACTTCCAGGAAGGCGCCGCGGACTCCAGGAAGCTGGTTCCCGAGGGGATCGAGGCGCGCGTTCCCTACAAGGGCCCCGTGTCCGATACCATCTACCAACTCGTGGGCGGCCTTCGCAGTGGGATGGGGTACTGCGGCGCGGGGTCGCTGGACGAGCTGCGCGACAAGGCCCGCTTCGTCCGGGTCACGCCCGGGGGCCTGCGGGAGTCCCACCCCCACGACGTCACCATCACGAGAGAAGCGCCCAACTACCGCATGTGACCTTTCGGAGGAACACGAATCAATGACCGTGAGCGTGTCGAACATCCAGGAGCGACTTCTTCTCGGGCCCGGTCCGTCCCCGGTGACGGATCGGATCCTCCAGGCCATGGCCCGACCCACGCTGGGGCATCTGGACCCTCAGTTCCTGGCCATCATGGACGACGTCAACGAACGTCTCCGACGGGTCTACGGAACCACGAACGAATTGACCTTTCCCGTGTCGGGAACCGGGTCGGCGGCTCAGGAGGCTTCCCTGGCCAACGTGGTGGAGCCCGGTGACAAGGTGATCGTGGGGATCAACGGGGTCTTCGGAGGGAGGCTCACGGAGATGGCTCGCCGCATGGGCGCCGAGGTGGTCACCGTGGAAGCGGAGTGGGGCCGCATCATCGATCCGCAGCGGATGATCGAGGCCCACGCCGCGCATCCGGAGGCGCGGGTGCTGGCCATCGTGCACGCGGAGACCTCCACGGGGGTGCGCCAGCCGTTGAAGGAGATCGGCGAGGTGTTGGCGGGCTCCGAGACGCTCTTCCTGGTGGACGCGGTCACGTCGCTGGGAGGGATCCCGGTGGACGTGGACGCGCACCATATCGACGTGTGCTATTCGGGAACACAGAAGTGCCTCGGCGTTCCGCCGGGGCTCGCGCCCATCACCTTCTCGCCCCGGGCTGTGGAGCGGATCCGCAGTCGGAAGTCTCCCTGTCAGAGTTGGTATCTCGATGCCGCGCTTCTGGCGGATTACGTGGGTGCCGGCGCGCAGCGCAAGTACCATCACACCGCGCCCATCAACATGATGTACGGACTCCACGAAGGTCTCGTCCTCCTGGAGGAAGAGGGGATCGAGGCGCGCTTCCGTCGGCACGCGGAGGTGGGCGCGGCGCTGCAGTCGTCTCTCGAAGAGCGTGGGTTCACCCTGTTCGCCCAGGAAGGCCACCGGCTCCCCCAACTCACCTCCGCCGCGCTCCCCGGTGGAAGGGAAGAGGGTCCGGTGCGGAAGGAGTTGCTCACCCGTTTCGGGATCGAAGTCGGGGGTGGACTCGGGCCCGCGGCCGGGAAGATCTGGCGAGTCGGCCTCATGGGGTCGGGAGCGACCCATGAGAGTGTCGGACGCCTGCTGGCCGCGGTGGACGAACTCCTCGGCTGACCAGCGCCGCGGTGGCGACGGTGATCGCCGGAGGCAGTGGGGCCCGTCCCGCGGTCGCGCGGAGGCGGGCCTTGTCCCTTGTGATGGGTCTGGCCCTGGGCGGGTGCGCGCCCTCGATTCCTCCGGCGCCCGGGGACGTACCGCCCCCTCGCGCCGAGGCGTTCACTTCCGTCCAGGTGGGCTCGGGGAACGCCGTCGTGCCCTTCCTGGCGCCTCCGGCGTTGGGGCCCTCCTGGGACGACCCCATCTTGAGGTCTCCCTTCGCCCGGGACCCCGGCTTCCGGCAGCGGGTGGAGTACTGGATCGGTCGCTGGAGCGGTCCGGAGGCGGGATGGTTCCAGGAGTACCTGGATCGGATGCCTACGTTCGCGCCCCTCGTGGACTCGGCGCTCGCCGAGGCCGGACTTCCTCCCTCCTTGCGGTACCTGCCCATCGTGGAGAGCGGCTACAGTCCCACCGCGGTGAGCAGAGCCTCCGCGGTGGGACTCTGGCAGTTCATGGCTCCGACCGCGCGAGGGATGGGGATGCGTGTGTCGCCGCTCCTGGATCAGCGCCGTGATCCCGTCATGTCGACCCATGCCGCCGTTCGCTTCCTTTCAGACCTGGGAGACCGCTTCGATTCGTGGTTCCTCGCTCTGGCCGCCTACAACGCCGGCCCGGCCCGGATCGAGCGTGTGCTCCGTGCGCGGGCACCCATGACTCCGCGGACCGACAGCCTCTATTGGGAACTCCGGCCGTACCTTCCCGGAGAGACCCGCGAGTTCGTGACCAAGCTCTTCGCCGCCGCCGAACTGGCCACCCGACCGCGGGCCCATGGGCTCCGGGCCCCGGCGCCCGCCGACCCGTTCACCTACGACACCGTCTCGGTGACCGGAGCGGTGACCCTGGATGTCGTGGCCATGGCGGCGGGATCCGACGAAGAGCGGATCCTGCGGCTGAATCCGGAATTTCCGCGGGGGATCACTCCGCCGGGCGAAACCGTGTCGCTGAGGGTTCCGTTCGGGACGGGGGAGCGGTTCCTCGACAACCTGGCGGCGATCCCGCCGCGGGAGCGGGTCACCTTCGTGGAACATCGGGTGAGCAGTGGTGAAACCCTCTCGCACATCGCCCGCCGCTACCGGGTCCGCGTATCGGAGTTGGAGGCCGCGAACCCGAAGGTACGGCCGCACCGTCTCCAGATCGGTCAGGTGTTGACCGTGCCCATCTCCACGGTCGGGGCTCCGCGGCGCTGAGGCGGGGTCACTCCTCGCCGGCCCACTCGCCGGACGCGCCTCCGGTCTTGCTCAGGAGGCGGATCGCCTCGATTCGCATCCCCCGATCCACCGCCTTGACCATGTCGTAGACGGTGAGGAGTGCCACGGATACGGCGGTGAGGGCCTCCATCTCCACTCCGGTGCGACCGTTGATGCGGGCGTCGGCCCGGGCCCGGACACCCGGGAGTTCCGGGTCGGGTTCGAGCTGGACCGACACCGAAGCGTCGGGGAGCTGGTGGCAGAGCGGGATCAGGTCCGCTGTGCGCTTTCCGGCCATGATTCCCGCCACTTCCGCCACCTGAAGGACGTTTCCCTTCGCGGTGTCTCCCGCGACGATCCGGCCGAGGGTCTCCACGTCCATGACGATGTGCCCCACCGCCACGGCTCTGCGGGAGGTCACGCCCTTGGCCGACACGTCGACCATGCGGGGGCGGCCGTCCGGACCGACGTGGGTGAGACCGTCCTTCTCTCCGGACATGGCTCAGACTCCTGATGTGACGAGGCGCGCGGGACGAAGGCTCCGGTGCAGCCGGTCCAGGAGCCCGAACACCACGAGTTGCGGGTTGACGTTACCCCGTGCCATGGCGCGGGTGGCGTCGAGTACGGACAGGGATTCACCGATGTCGCTGGGCTCGAGGGCTGAGCGTTCCACCATCTGGAGGAGGCGTGGGAGCATGTCACGACTCAGGACGTGGTCGTGGGCGCCGGACGCCGCCGCCGCGAGATCGCGGAGCCATTCCTCGAGGAAGCCGAAGAGGTCGATCATCCCGCGTCCGCCCGTGGCGGTGTAGGCGGACGCCCGGACGTATCGGTCCGCCGCCGCATCGGAGATGGCCGCTTCCATGAGCGAGAAGGCTTCCCGGCGGATGGCCTCGAGGGGGCCGGGATCGTCCCCCACCGGGAGGAAGCCCAGCGCACGCCCCGGGGATCCCTGGCTCAACCCGGCGACCCAACGTGCTTGTTCGGCGGGGACGCCCCCCCTGCTCTCCAGGAACTCCTGAACAGTGGGGAGGGGGAGGGGCGACACATGGAGGGGAACGGTCCGGGACCGGATGGTGGGGAGCAACCGGCCCGGCTCACTGGACGTGAGGACGAAGCGGGTTCCGGCCGTCGGCTCCTCGAGGAGCTTGAGGAGGGCGTTGGCGGCCTCCGGGCTGGACTCCTGGGGCACCAGAAACTCGGCATCGGCGATGATGAACGTCTGCATCGAGCCCATGCTGGGGCGAACGTGTGCACGCCGGCGGAGGTCCTGGATGATGGCGAAATAGATTCCGCGCACCTCCGCGGAATGGCTCGGCCTCAAGGGGTTCGCCCGTATCTCGGCCAGCGTATCGTGCCGGGCCGACTCCAGCGCGGGTCCGAGGCGGTCGCCCGTGACCCCCTTGGGACGCACCAGGGGGAAGTGCCAGTGGACGTCGGGGTGCTCCAGATTGAGGACCATGCGGCACGGACCACACTCGTCGCACGGTCCGGTGTCGGGGCGGGGCGCCTGGCACACCTGGCTCTGTCCGATCCAGAGAGCGAGACGTTGTTTGCCCACGCCGCGGAGGCCGTGGAGGAGGAGAGCCTGGGGGAGTCCCCCGGAGTGGAGCGATCGGGTGAGCTGTCGGCGAAGGTCGTCGTGGCCCACCACCGGATGGAGGGTCACCCGCCCTCCTTGGGCTTCAACCACAGCAGCGGATCCTGCACCTGCGGCGAGCCTCCTGCATTGGGAGCCCGGATCTGGAATTCGAGGTGCGGTCCCTCCGGGGTTTCGCCGCCACCCACGGTCCCCACCACCTGCCCGGGCTCCACGTCGCGACCCTGCACCACCCCGATCTCCTCGAGGTAGAGGTAGAGCGTGTAGAACCCATCTCCATGATCCAACACCACCGTGGGGCCATATCCCTCGAACGGGCCGGCCATGGCGACCCTCCCGGCCTTGACGGCGCGCACGGGAGTCCCGGTGGGAGCGGCGATTCCGACGCCGTTCCAGCGTAGGACGGTGCCGTTGCGCTGGCGTTCCGGCCCGAAGTCGTAGAGGAGCTCGCCGTCCACGGGCCAATCGAGGGATCCGGCGTCTTCCGGCGAGATCGACGGCGCCACGTTGCCCCTCGCGGCGGTGCGGCGTTCCAACTCCCGCCGCCGTACCTCGAGATCGGAGATGAGGTCCGTCATCCGACTCTCATCCCCCTCGAGCTGTTCCAGCCGGGACGCCGTGCGCCGCTCCTGCGACCGGAATTCCCTCAGCATGGTCTGGCGCTCGCTTTCCACCGCGCGGAGCTGGGTGAGCTCGGCGACCCGCTCGCGGCGGAGCCGATCCAGTTCGGACATGCGGCTCTGGAGGGTGGCGTCCTGACGGACCAGGTCGGCCTCGTCGCTCTGGATTCGTGCGATGAGGGCCTGATCGAAGGAGGCGATCCGCTGGAGGTACCGATAGCGATTCAGGAGGTTCGTGAAGGACGACGCGCCGAGAAGCACCCGCACCGTGTGGAGCGACCCCATCTTGTAGATGTCACGAAGCCGACGGTTCAAAACCGCGCGTCCCTCGGCGATCCGTTCCCGGGTATGGAGGAGTTGGCGTGTGTTCTCCTCGATCTCCTCGGTGGTGGCGTCGGACTGGAACTGGATCTCCTCCAGGGCCGACCGTGACACGGACAGCCTTTGTTCCACGTTGCGGAGTTCCGAGGCCACGTCACGGACACGGATCCGGACGTTCTCGATGTTCTCCTCCAGGCGCAGACGTTCGGCCCGGATCTCCTCGAGGCGCCGCTGACTCTCGATGATCTCCTGGCGCAACTCGCGCTGCTGGCCGTCCCCCCCTCGCGGCACGAGGAGGAGAAGGAGGGCGATGGGGAGAAGTCGGGGTGATGGCATCAGACCTCCCGCAGGTGCCTCCGGATGGAAAGACCGCTGGCCACCGCCCCGAACAGGGTTCCGGACGCGAGGCCGATCCCCACCCACGCGATGGGGATCCACGCGATGGCGAAGAGCCACGTGTAGACGGCCCGGTACGCCAGATAGGTGAGCAGCCACGCCAGGAGGCCGCCCAACATCCCCGCCAGGGCGCCCTCGAGCAGGAACGGCCGGCGAATGAACCAGTTCGTGGCGCCCACGAGGCGCATCACGTAGATCTCCTCGCGTCGGGCGAAGATGGCGATACGCAGCGCCGTTCCGATGATCAGGGCCGCGACGAGGGCGAAGGCCCCGCCCATGATGGCCGCGGATACGGCCCCGATCCGCCGGATGACGAAGAGCTTGTCCACCCAGTCCTGGCCATACTGGATGTCTTCCACGAACGGGTAGATCGTTCCGGTCTCCACCACCCGCCGCACCGCTTCGCTGGTGTGGGCGCCGGGACGCAACTCGACTTCCAGGGACTGCGGGAGGGGGTTCACCGACCCCTCGGAGAAGAGCTCTCCGAACTCGGGGAGTTGCTCCCGGGCCTGCGCCAGCGCGTCCCTCTTCGAGATGTACCGGACGCCCTGGACCTCCGCGAGTCCGCCGAGCTCCTCGACCGCCAGGTCGATCTCGCTCTGCCGGGTGTCGTCCCGAAGGTACAGCACGACCTCCACCCGCTCTTCTATGGCGGTGAGGGCGAGTTGGAGGTTGTAGGCCGCCAGACCGAAGAGCCCCACCACGAACAGCGCCAGCCCCACCATGGCGGAGGAAAGCCCGGTGAGCACCGGGGCTCTGCGGAAGGCAGCGAATCCTTCACGAACCGCGTACATGCCTCACCCCTTCCTGGAATCGTAGACCAACTTGCCCTGATCGAGCTCGATGACGGCCGCCTGGCTGAAGCTGCGGACCAACTCCAGATCGTGGGTCGCCATGAGCACCGCCATCCCCTTGGCGTTGATCTCCCAGAAGAGATCCATGATCCCCCGGGTCGCCCGTTCGTCGAGGTTTCCCGTGGGCTCGTCGGCGAGGAGGAGGTAGGGGTCGTTGGCCAGGGCCCGCGCGATGGCCACCCGTTGCTGCTCACCCCCCGACAGGTCGCTCACGTCCGCTCCGGCACGCGGAAGAAGCCCGACCTGCGTGAGGAGTCGCTGCGCCCTCGGGACGATTTCCTTCGGAGGGCTTCCGGTGACCTCGAGCGCGAAGGCGACATTATCGAGCGCGCTGCGGCCGGGGAGGAGACGGAAGTCCTGGAACACGTATCCGACCCGACGACGGACCTTCCAGATGTCACGGTCCGACACGGCGGCGGACGAATATCCGGTTACCCGGACCTCTCCCGACGTCGGTTGCTCCGCCATGTGGATGAGCCGCATGGTGGTGGACTTCCCCGACCCCGAGTGGCCCGTGAGGAAGACGAATTCCCCTTTCCCCACCTCGAAGGAGACGTCGTCCAGGGCGAGGCCTTTACGAGGATACTGCTTGGATACGTGCGTGAGCTTGATCACCGGATCGACCGACTCCGAAACAAGGGAAGACAACCCGAACAGGCGTTTCCCGGGGCGAGGGCGGATACATCGTTTCGGGGCAAAAGACTATGCCTCTCGCTGAGGTGTGTCAAAGCGTCGGCCGGCGAGACGTCGTGCCAGACGGAGCGCTTCGAGCATGGACGATGGATCTGCCCTTCCAGAACCCGCAAGATCGAAGGCCGTGCCATGATCCGGGGAAGTCCGAGGGAAGGGAAGGCCCAGCGTCGTATTCACGCCCCCGCCGAAGGACACCGTCTTGAAGGCGGCCATCCCCACGTCGTGGTAGGGCGCGACGACCGCGTCGAACTCGCCGTCGAGCGCGCGCCGGAAAACGGTGTCGGCGGGAACGGGCCCGACCACCAGGACGCCGGAGTCCCGAAGCGCGTCCAGTGCCGGGCGATAGACACGGTCTTCCTGGTCGCCGAAGAGCCCGCGGTCCGATGCGTGGGGGTTCAGGGCACAGACGCCGATGCGAGGGTTCTCGATCTCCCAACCGGTCCGTAGAGCCCGGTCGAGGAGCGCCGTCTGGTCCACCAACAGTCGCTGCGTCACCCGGTCCGGGACGTCCTCCAGGGCGATGTGGGTGGTGGCGAGGAGCACCCGGAGCGCTCCCCCCGACCGGGTCCGCTCGGCCACCATGAGCATCCCCACCTCGGCGGAACCGGTGAGATCCTGGAGGAGTTCGGTCTGCCCGGGTACCGGATACCCCGCGGCATGCAGAGCCGGTTTGTGGACGGGAGCGGTCACCACCGCCCCGATCTCCCCGTCCAGCGCGGCGGACGTGGCCTGGCGGATGGCGTCGACCGAAACCCGGCCCGCACCCTCCTCGGTGCCGTCCCAGGGGCCCACGCCGTGGTAGGGAACTGTGCCGCGGAATTCTCCGGGCAACTCCATCCCTTCCGGCCCGAAGAAGGCGAGGTCCGCGTCAGGCGCCTCGTCGAGGAGCATTCCGGCGGCCCGGAAGGTCACCTCGGGTCCGATTCCCCGGGGGTCCCCCAGGGTCACGGCGATGGTGCGACCCCTGCTCACATGAGGATCTGGATGTGGGTTCGCTCCCGGAGGTCCGCCACGATCCTCTCGATCTGCATGCTCTGCTGGAGATCCTGGGTGAGCTGATCCCGGACGTCCTCGAAGGTGTAGGCCCCGGCCTCGCGTACCTGGTCCACCCGAACCACCGCGATGCGGGACTGGCCTCCCGGGATCTGGTACTCCATGGGATCCCTGATCTCGCCCGACACGGCAGTGCGGAGTACCGCGTAGGCGGGAGGGAGCTGCGTGAGCTGGTTCTCCGCCACCGTGAGGGAATCGGGTACGTCGGGGTCGGAATAGGTGTCGTACAGCTCCTTCATGGAAGTACCCGACCGTACCAGGTCGACCAGGCTGTCCGCGAGCGCCCTCGCGATGGCGACGTCGCCCGGGCCGCGCTCCGGCATGACCAGGATGTGTCGGCCCTTCCGTTCTCCGGCCCTGGATCGTTCGATCTTGATGATGTGGTAGCCGTAGGACGTTTCCACCACGTCGCTGATCTGTCCATCGAAGAGGTTGAACGCGGCGTCCTCGAACTCCTTGACCATCTGTCCCCGCCGGAACCAGTCCAGGTCACCTCCGTTGCTCGCCGTCCCCGGGTCGTCGGAATTCGCGGTGGCCAGTTCGGCGAAGTCCTCTCCGGCGCGGGCGCGCTCCAGGAGTGACTCGATCTCGGCGCGGGCTACGGCCTTGGAGGAATCGGAGGGCTCGGGGGCGATGACGATCTGGGAGAACGTGATCAACTTCGGGCGCTGACTGCGTGCGAGCCGATCGGACGCCGCGTCGTATGCTTCCCGTAGTTGTGCCTCGGACACGATCACCGGCGGCATGTCCTGGGCGCGTAGCTGGAGGAACATCCGTTGGACCTGCTCCTGCCGGACCTGGGTCTTCAGCATCTCCCGGTAGGAGGCGAGCGTGATCCCTTCCCGGGCGAGGAGCTGTTGGAACGCCACCTGACCACCGGCCTGCTGGGTGCGGTTCTCGATCTCCGTGTCCACGGTGTCCTCGATGCGGTCCTCGTCGGGGGTCACCAGCGTGTCCCGTGCCGCGGCCCTCAGGATCAGCACCCGGTTCACCCATTCGTCCAGGATCTGCCGGTACACCGCGGCCTCCTGGACCGGATCCGTGGGGATGGGCTGGCCCATGAGGCGCCGACGCTGGATTTCCTCCTCCACCTGGCTGTACAGGATCACCGAGTCGCCCACGACGGCGACGACGCGATCCACGGTGGTGCTGTCCAGCTTCGTCCACTGGCCCAGGGCGGGCAGGGGGAGGATCCCCGCTACGGCCGCGATGAGAAGGGCGCGACGAACGATCATGGTCTGACTCCGGAGCGACTGAGGGGCACGGCAACGAATGCGGGTCGGCGCGGGAACACCGCGCCGACCCGCCCTACTCTAAACTATTCCGACGTCTGCGGTTCCACTATTCCCCGGCCGAGTCGGGGAACTCCCCGGGAACGGCCTGGTCCGCCGGGGATGGCCCCCGGCTGAGACGAGCGTCTGCCACCGCCGTCACCACCCGCCCGAGACCCGATTCGGAGATGGTCACCTGGTTTCCACGTCGCAACTGCTGGCCCAGGGGGCCGAACTGCACCGCGTCGACCTGGCCGGTCACCACTTTGGTCAAGGCGTCCAGGACGGTACGGCGCAGCACCGCCGCGTCTTCCTCACCGGGTGCGGCGTCCAGACGGGTCAGCCCGAGCCGGCCGGCGACGTCGCGGAGGGCCGTCCTGGCTTCCGCGAACAGGGAGTCCATGCGCTCGGGCGAGGGGCCCAGGCCCGCGGCTTCGGCCTCGGCCGCGAGGAGTTCCTGTTGAGCCAAACCCTTGAGCACGCCCTCCACCTGTTGGTCGGTCCCCGACGCGATCTGGGCCGGCCACTGGGGCTGCGCGGTCTGGAGGAAGTTCTGGAACTCGCCCACGGTGAGCGCGCCTCCCTCGTACGACACGAGCGCGCGGCGGGCCGCCCGCGAGGCGAGGAACTGGTTCGGGTCTCCCGCCAGGTCACGAACGACCGGAATCGCATCCTCGGTCAATTCGGGGTGGGCGCGCTCTTCCACGCCGGCCACGTAGGTGGATTCCGCGACGAAGAATCGCCGGCTCAGCATCTGCATGCGGAACTGGTCCCGGACGGTGTCGAAGTCGGGAACCACCTTCTCCTCCACCAGGATCACGTGGAGCCCGAAGGGCGATTCCACGATGTCGCTGATCTCGCCGGGCTCCAGGGCGAAGGCGGCCTCATCGAAGGGACGGACCATCATCCCCCGGCCGAAGGTGCCCAGGTCGCCGCCCGCCGCGGCGCTGCCGGGGTCCTGGCTGTGCTGCCGGGCGAGGGCGGCGAAGGATTCTCCGGACACCGCCCGGCCGCGGATCGCTTCCATGTCGCGACGCACGGAGTCTCGCTGGGCCTGGGTGGCGCTGGCCGGATAGGCGAGGAGGATGTGGCGCGCCCGGATCTCGGCGTCGGTGGCCTCGCGCGAGAACTCCTCACGCATCTCGCTCTCGGTGAGGATGGTGTCCACCTGGATCACCGAGTCCCTCAGCACGAAGATCATCTCCTGGCGGAGCTGGGGCATCACCAGCATCTCCACGTCCACGCCGGAGAGGGTGGAGTCTTCGGCGAGAGCCTCCGCGAGGAGCGTGTAGTCGATCCAGAGATCGGCCACGGCCCGCACGAGATCCGCCTCGTTGGGAAGCCCTTCCTCGTCCACCAGCAGCGAGACCGCCTGGTCCACCGTGAGGGTATGCTTCCCGGCCTTGGCGACCACTTCCTCTTCGGGGATGTCCTGGGAGCACGCGATCGCCATCGACGTCATTCCGGCCAGGACCGGTACCTTGAACCAGTTTTTCATGGACTTGGATCTCCTCCAGAGACCGTTACGTGGTTGTTCTTCGTGCTTCACGCGGCGGAGAGGGTCAATGCCTCCATCGCGGTGATCAGCGTTCTCGTCAGTGCTTCCGGGCCTTCCTGGTGTAACAGGAGCGAGAGCGGCGTCATTCTGCGCACCTCGATCCGGACCTGCCGTTCCTGAAGCGGTTCGCCCAGCACCGCCATGCGCGGAACCACCCCGGATCGGAAGCTCAGGCGCGCGGTTCGGTCGCGCACCATGATCCGCTCCACTCCGAGCTTCCTCCCCAGGAGCCGGAGAGCCGTGGCGTCGAGGAGCCGCTCCACCTCGGCGGGAACCGTCCCGAAGCGATCGGCCATCTCCTGACGCAGACCTTCGATCTCCCCGCGGTCCTTCACCCTCGACAGGCGACGATAAAGATGGAGCTTCTGGCCCGAATCCGAAACGTACCCCTCGGGAAGGAAGGCCGGGCCGGCCAGGGACACGTCCGGATCGGGGTACTCCTCCGCCGCGTCGCCGCGGCGGATCCGGTCCACGGTCTTCTCCAGGAGACGGAGATACGCGTCGAGCCCGACCTGGTGCGCGAACCCCGACTGGTCGGCCCCGAGGAGGTTGCCGGCGCCGCGGAGCTCGAGATCCCGGAGCGCCACCTGGTACCCGCTCCCCAGCTCGGTGTAGTGCTCGAGCACCTTGAGACGGCGCTCCGCCTCTTCCGTCACGTCTTCGGGCACGATGAGGTAGCAGTACGCGCGCCGGTCGGACCGGCCCACGCGTCCCCGGATCTGATAGAGCTGCGACAAGCCGAACCGGTCGGCCCGGTCCACGACCAGGGTGTTGGCGTTGGGTACATCCAGTCCGTTCTCGATGATGGACGAGCACACGAGCACGTCGGTGTCGCCCTCCACGAAGGCGTGCATGGCCACGTCCAGGTCGTGTCCCTTCATCTGGCCGTGGGCCACGTCCACCACCGCTTCCGGCACGAGATCGCGGACGCGCTCGGCCACGGTGTAGATGGTCTCCACCCGGTTGTGGAGGACGAAGGCCTGTCCTCCGCGGTCCAGCTCCCGATGAAGTGCCTCGGTGACGATCTGGTCGCTCCACGGAAGCACGTTGGTGAAGATGGGCATGCGATCCCGCGGGGGGGTCCGGATGAGGGAGAGGTCCCGGATCCCGGCGAGGGAGAGATAGAGGGTCCGCGGGATGGGCGTGGCCGACAGGGTCAGCACGTCCATGGACGCTCTCATTCCCTTGAGTCGCTCCTTGTGCTTCACACCGAAGCGCTGTTCCTCGTCGACGATGAGGAGGCCCAGGTCCCGGAAGGTGATGTCGTCGGAGAGGAGTCGATGGGTGCCCACCACCAGATCCACGTCACCCGACGCCAACCCCGCCATGATCTCCTTCTGTTCCGCGGCGGAACGGAAACGGCTCAGGGTGCCGATGCGCACCGGGTAGTCGGCCATGCGCTCTTCGAAGGTGTGGCGGTGCTGCTCGACCAGGATCGTCGTGGGGGCCAGGACGGCGACCTGCTTTCCGTCCTGGATGGCCTTGAAGGCCGCGCGCACGGCGACCTCGGTCTTTCCGTACCCCACGTCTCCACAGACCAGGCGGTCCATGGGGCGCGGGGACTGCATGTCGCGCTTCACGTCCTCCGCGGCCTGGCGCTGGTCCGGCGTGTCCTCGTAGAGAAACGACGACTCCATCTCCTTCTGCCAACGCGTGTCCGGAGAGAAGGCGTGCCCCTGGGCCGTTTCGCGCCGGGCGTAGAGCTCGAGGAGCTCCGCCGTCATGGCCTCGATGGCCTCCTCGGTGCGGCGGCGCACCGCCTTCCATTTCTTCCCGCCGATGCGATGCACGGAAGGGGGGACGGAGTCCTCGGTTTCTCCCACCCATCGTTCCACCAGGTCGAGTCGATACACCGGAAGACGGAGCGTCTCACCCCCGGCGTACTCGATGGCCAGGGCCTCCATCTCCTCGCCGGCCACCTCGATGTGCTCGAGTCCGACGAACCTTCCCACGCCATGGTCCATGTGGACCACGTAGTCCCCGGGGGTCAGTTGAGCCAGGCTCTCCAACGCCATGGCCCCTCTGAAGCGTCGACTCCGGCGGAGACGGCGGGCGCGGCGGAAGATCTCGTGGTCGTTGATGACGCGGAGGATCGGGCTCGCGCCGCGGAGTTCGAATCCCGTGGCCAGGGAGCCGATCCCGATACGCGTGCCTTCGGGCAGCCGGCTCGGGCCGCCGAGGATCTCCTCCAGGCGCTGGAGCTGTCCGTCGTTGTCGCAGAGGACGAGCGTTTCCTCTCCCCGGGCGGCTCCCGACTTCAGGTAGTCCTCGAGACGACCCATGTCCCGATCGATGGCGGGGGGAGGGTCGATCTCCATGACCACGTCACCCGTCCTCACCTCCTGGAGGACGAGGCGCGGGAGGCGCGACAACCATCCGGCCATCGTCGCGGGCTCGGCGAAGATGGTTTCCGGCGAAACGGGCGTCGCTCCCGAATCCACCAACTCGTCGTGGAGGCTCACCACCCGCTCCCACGTACGTCGGAATTCCCCGTCGACGTCCCACTCGCCCATCTGCACCACCACCGCATCGGACGGGAGGAACTCCACCAGCGAATGGTGGTCGCCGGCGCCGGACGAGTCGGTGGCACGAAAGTCCACCGGGAGGATGTGGACCGCCGGGAGCTCGTCGACCGATCGCTGATCCAGGATGTCGAAGGTGCGGATGGAGGCGATTTCGTCGCCCCATGCCTCGATGCGGACCGGGTCGCCGGCTCCGACCGAGAAGACGTCGAGGATTCCCCCCCGTACGGCGAACTGCCCGACCTCCTCCACCAGAGGGACCCTTTCGAAGCCTCGCTCTTCGAGAAGAGCCGGGAGTCGGGCGAATTCGCACTCCTCGCCCACCCGGAGGGTGAGCCGGAGGCGAGACAGCTCACGGGGGATGGGCACGAGCTCCTGGAGGGCTCGCGGGGTGGTCACCAGCACCTTGGTTCGTCCCGAGAACAGCCCCTCCACCGCTTCCACCCGCATCCCTCCGATCTCGAGGTGGGGCTCGGAGTCGTCGTACGGGAGCGACTCCTTCTGGGGGTAGAGGTGGGTCGCGCCGCCGTCGTGGAGGAACGTCTCCAGATCCGCCTCCACGACCTCCGCCTCCCGAGGGCCCGGGGTCAGCGCGACGAGGACCCGTCCCGGGGTCTCACGATGGAGACCCGCGAGGAGGAGGCTCGCCGATGACCCGAACAGGCCTCCGACCCGGAGCGTATCCCCCACGCCCGGGAGCGCGCCGACCAGAGACTCGAACGGAGCGTGGCCCCGGAGCGCCTGGAGGATCGGATCAGCCTGAGGCATCGGCCGTGCTTCTCGCGGCGACTCCACCCGGAGACCGCCCGTCCATTCGCCCGGCGGCCACCAGGTTCTCCACCACCAGGAGGATCAGTGCCCCCAGGACGAGGGGCCACCAGAGCTCGGGCCCCTGGCGTTGCCGGAAAGTGGCGGCCTCCCAGCGTGACGAGTCCTCGACGAGGACCATCCCCGGGCCCAGTGCCGCGCGCAGGGTGGCCCGGTCGGCCGGGGTCAGATCGGACTCCTCCCGCGGTGGATTCACGGCCGCCATCGCCACCACGGAGTCGGACGCCAGGAAGGTGTACAGACCGGCCCGTGAGGCTTGCGTGAGTTGGCGCGTGCCGTCGATCTCCGGGCGATCTCCCGTCGGCGTCTCCACGTGGGTCGCTCCCCGTGGCGCCGGGAGCGCCTCCCCCGCCCATCGGTCCGGAGGTGCGGTGCCGGATCCGGCCCAACGGGTCGCGACCCAGTCCATGAGTTGCACCATGGACGTGGAGACCGGCAGCGTGCTGGCTTCCGGCGAGAGTGGCGATGCCACCAGGAGGTACGACCGCCCCTCGACTTCGGCGCTCACCAGCCACGGCTCACCGCTCCCCACCTCGGCCAGGATGGAAGGGGCGGACGACGGGTTCTCGTCCATGGTGAGCCCGTACCACACGGACGCCTCCACCCCCAACAGCGGATCGGGGAGGAAGGGGCCCGTCACCGACGACGTTCCCGCGCCGGACGGCGGGGAATACCGCCAGGGAATCCGGGCGCCGGCGAGCTGGGTGTTCAAGCCGGGGAGTGCCGTCGGATCTTCCGGGGGAAAGACCACGACCCGGCCACCTTCGGGGACGGAGGCCATCCCCGTTCCCCCCATGGACACCAGGAGGTCTCCCCGGCCCCCGACGCGCTCCAGCCGGCCCGCGTCCGCGAGTACCGACAGTGCCTGCTCCAGGAAGATTCCGCCCGGGCCCGATACGGACACACGCGGGGCCGCCCGGGTGCGATACGCGAAGTAGCGTCGGTCGTCCACGCTCAGGTCGTCGGGGTCGACCTCCACGTATCCCTGGACCCACCCCGTATCGGACGCCGGGAGCGGAAGCGTGGTCGTGGCGCCGGCGGGGAGCGTCGTCGCCCCGCGGATGCGTCCGTCCACGATGATCCTCAGCGGGAGATGGGAATCGGCGTCCGCCTTCCCCGAGACGGACACCGCCATCTCGCTCCGGTGCCCGGCGAGGGGCGGGAGGCCTCCTCCGACCACGACGCCGTCGATTCCGTGGTTTCCCATCTCCGGGAGGTCGGGCCGCCACGCCACGACCACGGCTCCGACCGATCCCTCCGCGTCGGACGGGTCGGCCGGATTCGAGAGGGAGGTCGCCTGAAGGTCGCTCAGGAGATGGATCTCCCGGTGATCGAAGCCCGAGGTGGCCACGAGTTCCCTCGCCCGCGCCACTGCGGCGACGAGATCCCCTCTTCCATGGGATGCCTCGATGGTTTCCACGGCCGCCCGGCCATCCGCGGGGCCGACCAGCTCGGCAGGGGTCCAGGGTTCTCCGGCACGGAGGATCCACACCCGATCGTCGTCGGTGATCCGGGAGAGGGTTTCCCAGGCTCGAGCCTTCAGGAGGTCGAGAACGCGGTCCTGGCCCACCACGCGGGCGCTGCTCATGGAATTGTCCATGACGATGACGAGCGCCGTGGGTGGGTGGACGGATCCCTCCCCACGGAGGAACAACCGGGCGCCCGCGCCCACCAGCAGGAGGATGGTTGCCAAGCGGACGAGGAGGAGGAGGAGCTGTCGGAAGCGGATGCGGCGAGCGTGATCCCGGTTGGTGCGGTTCAGGTACTTCAGTGCGGGAAAGACCACCCGCTGGGCCTGATACCTGCGGAAGAGGTGGAGGAAGAGCGGCACGCCGGCCGCGACGGCCGCCACGAAGAAGAGGGGGTTGAGCGCGCCCATGTCAGCCCAGGCGCTCCCGCTTGCGCAGGTATGCCTTCAGGGCGAGCGAGAGGGGGGTGCTGGTATCGACCACGTGATAGTCGATTCCCTGCGTGCGCAGCTCTCGCTCCCACTCCTTCACGGCCGAATCCACCGCCTCCCGATACGCGGTCCGGATGTCGGCCACGTTGACCGTGAGTTCCTCTTCCGACTCGGGATCGACGAACCGGGCCTCGGCGGTGGCCGGGAGTTCACGTTCACCCGGATCGAGGAGGTGGAAGACGAGAACCTCGTGGCCGTGGTGTTTGAGGTATTTCAGAGCCGTGCGCGTCTCGTCGTTGGCCACCAGGAGGTCCGAGACCAGGATCACGAGCCCGCTGCGGCGGAGCCGGACCGCGACGTCCTTCAGGGCCAGGGCCGCGGCGGTGCCTCCCTGGGGTTCGAGGCTCTGGAGGCGCCGCACGATCTCGTGCCACTGCCGGCGCCCTCCCCGGGCGTGTACCCTCTCCACCACGCGGTCGTGGAACGCGGTCAGTCCCACGGCGTCTCCCTGGCGGAGGAGGATGAGCGACATGGACGCAGCGAGATGCTGGGCATACCACAGCTTCGTGGGGAGAGACCCCGGTGCCGAGCTCCATCCCATGGAACGGCTCACGTCCACCAGGAGGTGCGCGCGAAGGTTCGTCTCCTCCTCGAACTGCTTGACGTAGTAGCGGTCCGAACGGCCGAACATCCGCCAATCGATGTACCGCAGATCGTCGCCGGGTTGGTAGGCGCGCAATTCGGCGAACTCTGCCGAGAACCCGCGGTTGGGCGAACGGTGCAGGCCCATGAGGAACCCCTCCACCACGCCCCTCGCCGTCAACTCGATACCTCCGAGTTGGGAGAGCGTGGCGGGATCGAGAAGGTCGGGCCGACCCGCTTGGGTGCTGGAGCGTGTGTCTTCGTTCATGGGAAGCCACGCAAGCTAGTGTGGTGGCTCGAACGTGTCACGGCCATCCCCTGGTCGAGGCGTCCCGCCGTGAGGGGCGTCGCGTCCCGGAGCCGTTCCGTCACCCGCGAAGACGGGGGATCCGTCCTCTCGATACGTCACTTGCCCGTTCGAGATGTCCCCACCAGGGGACGGTCGGGGGAGGGTGGGGCCGAAGGGACGGGAGGACCGGGGGGACGGGGCTCTGGCACGGGACCTGCTGTCCATGACGGTGGTATCCAATAAGTTGAGTGAAATGAAGATTCATACCTACGTATCGTTCTTCGCGTCCGCGTTGCTCCTCCTCCCCACTCCGGGTTCGGGGCAGGAGGGTGACGAGATGCAGCCCATCGAGGCGCGGGTGTGGCTGGATCGTGGGGCCGAACCCGTCCTCCAGCGGGGGGAGCGGGTGCGCGTCTACTACCGTACCTCCGAAGACGCCTACGTGGCCATCTTCCGGATCGACACCGACGGATCGGTGCGGCTCCTCCACCCCCGAGGGCCGGGTGAGGACAGCTTCACGGTCGGTGGCCGTGACTATCGGTTGCTCTTTCCCGAGTCGCCCTACTGGTTCGTGGAGGAGTTTCCCGGGCTGGGGTATTTCTTCATCGTCGCGTCGCCGGAACCCTTCGATTTCTCCAGCTTCGACCATGGTTACCCGGTGCGGGGGTGGGATCTGTCGCAGGTCGGCCGGACCGTGTATTCCGATCCCTACGTGGCCATGGACGACTACGTGGCGGAGTTGATTCCGGACTGGGAATACACGCCGTATGGTCTCGACTTCGTGACGTACCACGTGGGACAGACGTACGAGTACCCCCGCTTCCTCTGCTACGACTGTCACGGATACCGCACGTACGCGACCTGGAATCCCTACTCCTACAGCTGTTCGACGCTCCGCGTCGTCATCTGGGACGATCCCTACTACTACCCGGCGTACCGATACGACGGGAGCCGTGTCGTGTTCGCCTCGCCGGAGAGGGCACGCCCGCGGTTCGAGTTCGCGCGCCGCGCCGCCGGTGACCCCGGGGTCGCACTGGTACGTCGGCGCGATGCGCCGGGACCGGACGATCGACGGAGCGTTGCGATGCCGAAGGAGCCCGCGGACGAGAGCACATGGCGTCGTTCATCCGGGATCCCCAGGAGCTCGGGCCAGATCCAACGACGGCCGTCGGCATCGTCTTCCGACCGCCAGGGAGGGGTGTCCCCCTCGGATTCCGGCGCGCGCCGTGCGGCGCCACGCCGTGGTTCGTCCTTCGGACCTCCACCCGAAGGGAGCAGGGCGCCGGAGTACGTTCCGCTGACCGAATGGGAAGGAGAGGATTCGCGTCCGGCGGTTCGTGGCCGGGAGGGTGAGGAGGTCGGAACGGGAAGGGCGGGGGAAACCCCCGCCGGTCGGGGAGATCCTCCGAGCAGACCCACGCTGAAGGAACGGGAGGCCGGGGACGATGAGACCCGGGCCCGAGCACAGTCCCGACCCTCCGGTGGTGTGGCGGGGTCAGGGGCTCGGGAGTCGGGAGGACGCCAGGACTCGGCCGGGCGGACGAACCGGCCCCAGACGGTGATCCAGGGTACGCCGACGCGTCGGTACCAGCCGGAGACCCGGCCCAACGCGGGAGTGACGGAGCCACGGCAGAGCCGGGGCGGGGCAGTGGCGCCTCCCCCGTCGACTCGCCAGTCCACGGGACGACCCTCCGTGCGGCCGGCGCAACCCGGCCGCTCGTCGGGGAGCAGACCGCAGGTCCGCACGCCGACCCCGTCCAATCGGGGATCCGGCGTTCGGCCTCCGTCGACCGGATCGGCCCGTGGCTCGCAGGCCAGGCCGAGTCAGGGTTCGTCACAGGGATCGAGACCCGGCGCTCGGCCGACGCCTCCGCCGGCGAGATCCGGCCAAGCGAATCCGCCCACTCGCAGACGGAAGCCCGGCGGAGGGTGACCTCCTCCACGGAGGGATCCCGGAGAGGCCGGGTCAGCGCCCTCCCACGGAAATCGCCACCATCCCCAGGAGCGTGTCGCCCAGGTCGCGCCGCTGGACCGCTCCAGCGACGGAGAGGTTGAACTTTCCGGCACCCAGGGACACACCACCGCTGTACTGGTCGCCGTCGGTGATGACGGCGGCCCCGGCCTGGACGCTCAGGACGGATCCGGCGCTGAGTTCGGCTCCCAGCCCCGCGTGCGAGCGCGGAATCCGCGATCCGTGGATCCCTTCACCGAACCGTCGGCGCACGTCGGCCGACAGGGTCAGGACGGGACCCGCCCGGACCGCCGCCCCGGCCGAGAGGATGGGGTCGAACGTCAGGTTCTCCACGCTCGCGAGGATGGCGGCAGGGGCCGCCGAGACCGGCTGTTCCACGAAATCCGAACTCGCCGACCCGATGTCCGCGGAGGCCGTGCCCGCCCGATAGGTGAGGGTCGTCGCATCCCACGCGAAGGTGTTGAACACGTTGACCACGCTGGCGCCCATGGCGACGTCACCGCGCTCCATCTGGATCCCCAGGTCCAACCCGATCCCGGACCCGTTGTGGAGCCAGCCGCTCGCTCCCGAAGTGTGGAGCACGGGGAGCGCGACCTGTACCGCGACGGGGTCGCTCGAGATGACGCTCCCCTGGTCACGCACGACGGCCATCTTGTGCCCCATGGAGTATTTCACCGTCGCCCCCACCGCCACCGCCATCTCGTCCGAGGAGAAGGGGACCGCGAAGCTGACTCCCGCGGTGGAGACCGCGAAGGCGTCCGCCCCGGTGTCGGTCAGAGTGAATTCCCTGGGCTCTCCGGTCCGGCCGGCGTTCCCGAAGAGGACGAGTTCCGCCAGCCCTCCATCGAGGTTCAGGGAGGCTCCCGCCAGGGTGGAGAGCTGTATTCCGAAGTGTCCCACCGTGAAGGAGACTCCCGATACCTCCAATCCCAGGTACCCGTTCTGACCTCCGTTCGCCGCGATCTCCGTGAGCCACTCGTCCCGCTGGGCGTCGGTGAGAATGGTTCCTTCCACCAGGGCCAGGTCCGAAAGAGACACCGGATTCAGCCCGCTGCGGAACTGGGTGGGGAGGATCGCCAGCGAAAATCCGGAGCCGGGCATACCCAACCCGGCCGGGTTCGCGCCCAGGGCGGCGAAGCCGCGAACGGTGGCGGCCGCGACACCCCCCTGGCCCAGGGTGGTGGCGGAGGCGTTGGCGAGCTGAGCTCCCACGTCGGACGGGGAGCCGCCCAGTGCGGAAACGAGCCCGGCGGCGAAGGCGACGAGGCTCAGGGGGCGAGTGCGTGTATTCATGTGAGCTTCCGTCAACCGATGTGGATGGTGAGGTCGATCCTGGCCCGGATCGTGACGCGGTCTCCGGGTGAGACCGTGGCGACGGCTCCCGGAGCGGTGGCGCCGGAGCCGGAAAACGTGGCTCCCGAGCTCCCGAGGAACGTGCGCAGTTCGGCGCCGGTGAACTCCACGGACGTCGCGGAGGTGGCTCCGGCGTCCACGGAAACGCGCTTCGAGATGTCCGTGAACGTGGGACCTCTGATCGTCGCCTGGGCGTCGAGGCCGACACCGAAGGTGTTCGTGACGTCGAGGCGGAACGATCCGGCCTGGACTCGATCGATGAGTCCGGCGTCGAGGCCGCCCACGCCGAGGTCCATGGGTCCGAAGTTCACGGTCTTGGCCGACATGGCCACCCTGGCGGAGGAAACCCGCACGGTGGGAGTCGCGGTGATCGAGATGGTGGAGGCCACGTCGATGGGGACGGGTCCGCCCGCGGGAGACACCACGGTGGCGCGCACCGTGAGGGGTGACGACACCACGGCGCCCGGGGCCAGCGGCATGGAGATCGCGATCGGGACCCCCACGGGGATGGAGTCGCCTCGTGCTCCATCCATCGTGACGCTTCCGAGAGGCATCCCCGATCTGCCCGTGAGGGAGAACGTCACCGTGCCGGTGGCGTCTCCGACGTGGATGGGATCGAATCCGATGCCGTTGACGATGACCACGTCCAGCGATCCGGAAGCCAGCGTCGCCTGCACCACTTCGGGAGGAAGGCTCTGGGAGTCTCCGAAGCTTCCCGAGAAGCCGGGACTGGGTGCCGTCGTCCCGTCGAGGAGGGTGCACGCGGGGCACAGGTCGCCCAACGTCTCGCCGCTGGCGAAGGGGGGGACGTCCACGACGAAGACGTCGTCGCTCTCCGTCACTCCGGCGGGGAGGAACTGCGACACCTCGATGATGAGGGTGTCCGCGGGGATGACCCACCGCTGCTCGATGATGGGTGCCGATGTGGGGATGTCGCAGGCGGTGAGGATGGTCAGGATTCCCAGGAGATGGCCCGGTCTCATGGAGGACTCCTTGAACGGTGGGCTCGGTGGGACGGTCCGTGGTGTGCCCGAAATCGCCCGTGGGTCAACCGACTCGATTGATCGGGTTCCACGGCTTCGGTTAGTTTTTCTGGTCATCCGACTCCTTCCGTCCTGAACGAACGAGATCGCTCCGCGCCGTGCGTATCGACCACATCCGAAATTTCTGTATCGTCGCCCACATCGATCACGGTAAGTCGACGTTGGCTGATCGCCTCATCGAGGGGACGGCCACCCTGGACCGCCGCCAGATGCGGGAGCAGGTTCTGGACGACAACGAACTCGAGCGGGAGCGCGGGATCACCATCAAGCTCCACGCCGTCCGGATGACCTACCGCGCCGCCGACGGTGATGACTACGAGTTGAACCTCATCGATACGCCCGGGCACGTGGACTTCACGTACGAGGTGTCACGGTCCCTGGCCGCCTGCGAGGGCGCCATCCTCGTGGTGGACGCCACCCAGGGGGTCCAGGCCCAGACCCTCTCGAACCTGTTCCTCGCCCTCGAAGCGGATCTCGAGATCATCCCCGTAATCAACAAGATCGACCTCCCGGGCGCGGAGCCTGAGCGGAGGCGTGAGGAGGTGGCCGATCTTCTCGGTGTGGACCCCGACTCCGTGCTCCTCGCGAGCGCGAAGGAGGGACTGGGGATCCCCGAGATCCTCGAGGCCGTGGTGGCGCGCGTGCCGGCTCCCCAGGGGAGCGCGGACGCGCCCATGCGGGCGCTCATCTTCGACTCCTACTACGACAAGTACCTCGGCGCCGTCCCGAGCATCCGTGTCGTGGACGGGGTGATCAAGGCGGGTACCCGGGTCACCTTCGGGTCGATCCGGACGGTCTACGACGTCACCGAGGTGGGATACACGCGTCTGGGGAGGGTGCCGCAGAAGGAACTCGGGCCGGGAGAGGTGGGCTACCTGGTCGCGGCCATCAAGGAAGTGGCCGACACGCGGGTCGGCGACACCGTGCTCGACGCCGACAACCCCGCCAAGGAGCTTCTCCCCGGGTATCAGGAAGTGCGCCCCATGGTGTTCGCCGGGCTGTACCCCACCGACGCCGACGACTACGAGGACCTCCGGGACGCCCTGGAGCGGCTGAAACTGAACGACGCGAGTCTGCAATACGAGCCCGAGACCTCCGTGGCGCTGGGCTTCGGATTCCGTTGCGGATTCCTGGGCCTCCTCCACATGGAGATCATCCAGGAACGCCTCGACAGGGAATTCGGCGTCGACCTCATCACGACCGTTCCCAACGTGGAATACCACGTGGCCCTCACCGACGGGACGGAGGTCCGGGTGGAGAGCCCCACGGCTCTACCGCCCCTCCAGCGCATCGAGTCCATCTCGGAGCCGGTGGTGAACGCCCACATCGTGTGTCCAGCCGAGTACATCGGAAACGTCCAGAAGCTCTGCTACGAGCGGAGGGGCGTATTCAGGGGCATGAATTATCCCGCGCCCCAGAGGGTCGAGATGCAGTTCGAGCTCCCCCTGGCCGAGATCGTGCTGGACTTCTACGACCGATTGAAGGGCGGAACCCGGGGCTACGCGGCGCTGGACTACGAGTTCCTGGAATACCGTCCCGACAAGCTGGTCAAGCTCGACGTCCTGGTGAACGGCGACCCCGTGGACGCGTTCAGTGTGATCATCCACGAGGACAAGGCCTATTACTACGGTCGGGAACTGGTGAGGAAGCTCAAGGATCTCATTCCCCGGCAGCAGTTCGAGGTTGCGATCCAGGCCGCCATCGGGAACAATGTCGTCGCCCGGACCAACGTGAAGGCGTTGAGGAAGAACGTCACCGCCAAGTGCTACGGCGGGGACATCTCCCGCAAAAGGAAACTCCTCGAGAAGCAGAAGGAAGGAAAGCGCCGCATGAAGCAGGTGGGTTCCGTCGAGATTCCGCAGGAGGCGTTCCTGGCCGTCCTGAACCTGGGCGACGGGTAGACGTGGCGGGCGACTGGGTCCTGGGCGTGGACATCGGGGGCACCAACGTGGTGGTGGGTCTCGTCCCCGCGGAGGGTGGACCGGCGGCCGGGGTGCGCGGCCGGGCCATGGTCGGGGGGGCGGAAGCTTCGGTGATGGTGGAACACATCGCCCGCATGACCCGGGACTCCATGGAGGAGGTGTTCCAGGCCCACTCTGGTGGGCGGGTCGTGGGGGTGGGCGTGGGATGCCCCGGCGACCTCGATATCGCCGGGGGGAGCGTCGTCGCCGCACACAATCTGGGGTGGTTCGACGTTCCGCTCCGTGACCTGATGTCCGACGCGCTGGGTCTTCCCGCGGTCCTGGAGAACGACGCGAACTGCGCCACCTACGGGGAGTGGTGGCAGGGGGCGGGGCAGGGTTTCCGCACGCTGGTGGGGGTGACGCTGGGAACCGGGATCGGAGGGGGGATCGTGCTCGACGGCGTCCTCTTCCGAGGCGCTTCGGGTACGGTCGCCGAGTTCGGGCACACCACGATCAACTATACGGGACGGCGCTGCACGTGCGGCAACTACGGGTGTCTGGAGGCCTATGCCTCCGGCCCCAACATCGCCGCCCGCGCCAGGGAGGGACTCGAGGCCGGGGCCGAGTCGGCGCTGGCCGCGTTGGTGGACGGCGATCTGGACGCCATCACCGCGGTCACCGTGTACGAGGCGCTGGTGGAGGGGGACGAGTACGCCCACGAGGTGATGGTGGAGACGGCCCGGATCCTCGGCGTCGGCGTCGCCAACATCATCAACGTGCTCAACCCGGATGCCGTGGTGATCGTGGGGGGCGTGACACGCGCCGGAGACCACCTCTTCCGGCCCCTGCGCTCCGAGGTACGGAAGCGCGCTTTCGGACGATCGGAGGCCGCCTGCCGGATCATTCCCGGCGCGCTCCCCGAGACGGCCGGTGTGGTCGGGGCCGCGGGAGTCTTCCTCTCGGAAGCCTCCCGCGGCGACTGACGTGGCCCACCCACCCACCCTCGGGGTCGTGGGCACCCTGGTCTGGGATCGGATCCATCGCAGGGACGGGAGGGACGTTCCCGTGGAGGAATGGGGAGGGATCGCCTACGCCCTCTCCGCTCTCCGGTCCGCGCTCCCCGATGAGTGGCGGATCCTTCCCATGCTCAAGATCGGTCGTGACCTCTCCGAACAGGCCCTCCGCTTTCTGCGCGGGATCCCGGGGATGGATCTCTCGGCGGTGCAGGTGGTGCCCGAGCCCAACAATCGAGTGGAACTCCACTACCAGACCGAAGAGAAGCGGGTCGAGCGGCTCGTGGGAGGGGTGCCCCCGTGGAGTTGGCCGGAGTTGGCCCCGGCCCTGGACCTGTGCGATGCCCTCTACGTGAACTTCATCTCCGGTTTCGAGATGGAGTTGGCGACGGCCCAGGCCGTGCGCACGGGCTTCACCGGCCCGACCTATGCGGACCTCCATTCCCTCTTCCTGGGAGTGGGACGCCAGGGGACGCGGGTGCCCCAGGAGTTGCCCCACTGGGGGCAGTGGCTACGCTGTTTCGACGGCGTCCAGATGAACGAAGACGAGTTCGAGCTTCTGGGCCGGGCCTGGGGCGACCCGTGGCAGCTGGCCGCGGATTCGGTGGGTCCGGAGTTGAGGCTCATCGCCGTCACCCTGGGAGCCCGAGGTGCCGCGTACGTCGTCGCCAGCGACTTCCACCCCGATCCCCATTCGTGGCGACGCGGACCGGGTGAGGTCGCGTTGGCCGGATCGGCGCGCAGCGGCCGGGTCACGTCGGTGGGACTCGCCCGCTCGGGAGATCCCACCGGGTGCGGCGACGTGTGGGGTGCTACCTTGTTCTCGAGGCTGCTTCTGGGCGACGAACTCGAGGCCGCCATGGGCGAAGCGAACCGCCTCGCCGCCCGCAACGTGGAGCACCGCGGGGCGACGGGGCTGTACAGACATCTGGCCGGACGATTGTCCCGAGTGGAGGAGTGACGGTGCGCGTCATCGCGGTTCCGGGGTCGTTGGATCACCAGAGCGTAGACGGCTTTCTCGACGCCTCGTTGGTTGGAGGCGAGGGAAAGGTTCTCATGGACGCGCGCCATCTCCGATGGGTGGATCCCAACGGGATGGTCGCCCTCCTCGCCGCGGGGTCGGTCATCCGCGACCGCGGAGGCGTGCTCCCCCGGCTGGAGCTTCCCGAGAGCACGGACGTCCAGGGATATCTGGGCCGGATGGGCTTCTTCGACGCGGCGCAGGGCATCTACGACATCGAGGGACCTCCGGCGCGGCGCGGGGGGAGCACGTCCGACGTGCTCCTGGAGATCACGCCGATCCAGGCCAACGTGGACGTGCACTCGGTGGTCGACCGCGTACAGGCGCGTGCCGGAGCCATCCTGGCGTCGAAGCTCGGATATCCCGCCTCCGCGGTGGTGCAGTTCTCGGTGATTCTCTCCGAGGTCTGTCAGAACATCATCGAACACGCCGAGGCGCCGGGGTGGGTGGCGGCGCAGGCGTACAACTGGGCCCGGCGCCTGGGCCGAAACGTGGTGGTCATCTCGGTGATGGACCTGGGGCGTGGATTTCGTGGCTCCCTGGGTGACGAGCACTCCGGGAGGTACGCGGATCGATGGAGTGACGCCACGGCCCTCGAGGCGGCGTTCCTCCATGGCCTCACCCGCTTCCCGGACTCGGGGCGAGGGCAGGGGATCCAGCAGATCCGGCGCCAGGTGCGGAGGTGGGACGGCGCCATCACCATACGGAGCGGCACCGCGCGGATCGGCCAGGTTCCCGAGTGGGACGACACGCCTCCCATGGTGGATGGCCTGGCCCCGTTTCCCGGTGCACAGATCAGCATGATCCTTCCGGCCCGGGAGGAGGCGTGACGGACCTTCCCCTGGACCCCATCGCCATCGACGTGGGGAGCCTGGTCCAGCGCACCGTCGCTTCCCTGTACTCCCATCTCGTCACGCGGCAGACCGGTCGGGCCGTGCGTATGGCCATCGAATCCCAGCTCTCCGAAGCCGGTAGGAGCACGCTCTCGCTGGTGGACCTCTCCGAAGTGACCATCCTCGACTTCTCCTGCGCGGACGAGGTGGTGGCGAAGTTGATCCAGGCGCACGCCCCGGGTCAGGGTGCCCGGGATGCCTTCTTCGTGTTCCGTGGTGTGACGGAGCCCCACCGCGACCAGATCGAGGTCGTGCTGGAGCGGCATGGGCTGCTGGCGGTCGCCGAGACCGAGCCGGGACGCTTCGAGCTCCTGGGGATCCGGAGTGACGCCGAGGCCCGTGCGTGGTCCACGGTGGAGGAGCGTGGCCTGGTGGGTCACGAGGAGGTCGATACGCTCCTCGAGGACGGAGAGGCGCGCCAGGCGCTGGAGACGCTCGTGGGCCGCCACGTGATCTTCCGCAGCCCCATATCGGGACGATACCACGCGCTCAGCAGGCTGGTGGATCGTCTGATGTAGCCGGAGAGCGCCTCGCCACTCCGCCCGTGCCGCGGTAGGTTCAGCCACTCCATTCGGCATCCACATTCCATCCGTTTCTTCCATGGATCACGACACCACTCCCGCGCTCCGACGGTCCACGCTGGGCATCCACGCGGGGGAAGGCCCGAGGGAGCCGGGAACGCCCGTGGTCCCTCCTCTCGTCCAGAGCGCCACGTTCTTCTGGGGGGATCCGGCCGACGGCGAATTGCGCTACAGCCGTTACCTGAACAATCCCAACCACCTCGCCCTGGCGAAGAAGCTGGCCGCCCTCGAAGGAACCGAGGCCGCGCTCGCCCTCGCCAGCGGGATGGCGGCCATGTCCATGGCGCTCCTGGCCCACGTGGAGGCAGGGAGCCACATCGTGGCCTCACGGTACCTGTACGGCGCCACCCAGGGGCTCCTGAGCGGTGAGCTTCCTCGCCGGGGGGTCACCACCACCTTCGTGGATCCCTTCCAACCGGGTGCGTGGGAGGCCGCCATCCGACCGGAGACGCGGGTGCTCCTCATGGAGACTCCGACCAACCCGTCCCTCCGCATCCTGGACCCACGCCCGCTCGCGGCCCTGGCCCGGAGCCGGGGCCTGGTGCTCGTGAGCGACTGCACGTTCGCGTCGCCCACCAACTTCCGGGGCGCCGCCCACGGAATCGACATCGTGGTCCAGAGCGCCACCAAGTATCTGGGTGGACATTCGGACCTCATCGCGGGCACCGTGGCGGGTTCGAAGGCCCACGTGGACAGGATCATCCAGGTCGCTCGGCTCTACGGCCCCGCTCTGGATCCGCATGCTGCCTTTCTTCTGGACCGTGGGATCCGTACGCTGGACGTGCGCATGGAGCGGCACAACCGCAGCGCGCTGGAGTTGGCGCGATGGTTCCAGGGGCAGGCCGGTGTGTCCCGGGTCATCCACCCCGGGCTACCCGACCACCCCGATCATGCGCTGGCGTCGGAGATCCTCGAGGGGTTCGGCGGAATGTTGAGCGTGGTCCTGGAGGGCGGCGGGGAAGCCGCGGACCGGTTCCTGTCCCGCCTGCGCGTGGCCATGGCGGCTCCGAGCCTGGGGGGGGTGGAAACCCTGGTGTCCCAACCGCGGCACACGTCCCACGCGGGACTCTCCGTGGCCGAACGAGAGGCCCAGGGGATTCCCGACGGCTTCGTGCGCATCAGCGTGGGGCTCGAGGACGTGGAGGACCTGAAGTCCGATTTCGCGTCGGCGCTGGGGTAGGGCGGAGGTGGCGGGTAGGTTGGACGGTCTCGTCTTCGACAATCGGTTCACACGGGAGCTCCCGGCGGATCCGGAGACGGCGGTATTTCCCCGCCAGGTGACCGGCGCCTGCTATTCCCGGGTGAAGCCGGCCGGGGCCTCGCGCCCCCGCTTGATCGCCCACGCGGAGGAAGTCTCCGAGCTGTTGGATCTCTCGCTCGATCCCACGGACGCGGGGGAGTTCGCCCGGGTCTTCTCGGGGACTCGGATCCTCGAGGGGATGGATCCCGTCGCCACGTGCTACGGCGGGCACCAGTTCGGAGTCTGGGCGGGGCAGTTGGGCGATGGGCGGGCCATCAACCTGGGCGAAGTGGTGAATGGCAGGGGGGAACGGTGGGTCCTTCAGCTCAAGGGGGCCGGCCCCACCCCGTACGCGCGCAAGGGAGATGGGTTCGCGGTGCTGCGCTCGTCCGTGCGGGAATTCCTCTGCAGCGAGGCCATGCATCACCTGGGGGTTCCGTCCACGCGGGCGTTGAGCCTGGTGAGCACCGGCGATTCGGTCATGCGGGACATGCTCTACGACGGGAACCTGAAGATGGAGCCGGGCGCCGTGGTGTGCCGGGTGGCTCCGTCGTTCACCCGTTTCGGCCACTTCGAGATCTTCGCTTCCCGACGTGACTTCGACACCCTGCGCCACCTGGCCGACCATACCATCCGTACCGACTTTCCCCACCTGGGAGAGCCCTCCCCCGAGGTGTATGCCGAGTGGTTCGCCGAGGTCTGCCGAACCACCGCGGAGATGGTGGTCCACTGGATGCGTGTGGGGTTCGTCCATGGCGTCATGAACACCGACAACATGTCCATCCTGGGCCTCACCATCGACTACGGGCCGTACGGGTGGCTCGAAGGATTCGATCCGGACTGGACGCCCAACACGACGGACGCCGCCGGTCGACGGTACCGGTTCGGCAATCAGCCCCACGTGGCCCACTGGAATCTCGGGCAACTCGGCAACGCTCTGCTGCCACTGGTCGGAGAGGCGGGTCCGCTCGAGGAGGGGCTGGCGACCTACGCGCGGACCTTCGACGCGGAATGGGGCGAGATGATGCTCCGCAAGCTCGGGTTGGACACGTTCCGGAAAGGGGAGGACGAGTCGCTCTTCACGGAGCTCCACGCGGTGCTGCAGGCGGTGGAGACCGACATGACCATCTTCTTCAGACGACTGGCCGACGTGGGTACCCAGGAGGCGGCGGCGGGTGGAGAGCCCGACGGGGAACTCCCGGCTCCGCTCCGGGATGCCTATTACGACCCGGAGGTGGTCAGTGGGAGATTCCGGGCCGACATCCTCGCATGGCTTGGCCGGTATCGTGCGCGCGTCCGCCAGGAGGGAACCCCGGACCCCGTCCGGCGGACGCGCATGAACCAGGTGAACCCGAAGTACGTGCTACGGAACTACCTGGCGCAGATGGCCATAGATCGGGCCGAACAGGACGACTTCACCCTGGTGAGCGAACTGCTGGACCTCCTCCGCGCGCCCTACGACGAACAGCCGGAGCGGGAGGAATACGCGGCGAAACGCCCGGAATGGGCGCGGCACCGCGTCGGGTGTTCCATGCTCTCGTGCAGCTCCTGAGGACGGCTCCGGCCCCGTCTACTCCGCCGCCATGAACGGGTAGCGGTAGTCGGTGGGCGGAACCAGGGTCTCCTTGATGCTCCGTGGCGAGAGCCAACGCAGGAGGTTGAGCGCCGACCCGGCCTTGTCGTTGGTGCCGCTGGCCCGGCTCCCTCCGAAGGGCTGCTGACCCACCACGGCGCCGGTGGGCTTGTCGTTGACGTAGAAGTTTCCGGCGGCGAATCGCAGACGCTCCATGGCTTCGCGGGCCGCGTCACGGTCACGCGAGAAGACCGCGCCGGTGAGCCCGTACGGAGAGGTGCGGTCGACCAGGTCCAGGGTTTCGGACCACTCCGCGTCGGGATACACGTAGAGGGTCATCACCGGGCCGAAGATCTCCTCGCACATGGACTCGTACGTAGGTGTGCCGCTCAGGATGAGCGTGGGGCGGACGAAGTAGCCCGTGCTGTCGTCGTAGGTGCCGCCGGCGAGGATCTTCGCATCCGAGGATGCCCGGGCCCGATCGATGTATCCCGCGATCTTGTCGAACGCGCCCTTGTGGATCACGGCGCCCATGAAGTTGGAGAAGTCCCCGGGGTCGCCCATCGAGATGGATTCGACCTCGGCCACGAGGGGACCTTCGAGCTCCGCCCACATGGACGCGGGGATGTAGGCTCGAGACGCCGCGCTGCACTTCTGCCCCTGGAATTCGAACGCGCCCCGGGTGATGGCCGTGCGAACCGCGTCCACGTCGGCGCTGGGATGGGCGATGATGAAGTCCTTCCCCCCCGTCTCGCCCACCAGACGCGGATACGAGCGATAGTTGGGAAGGTTCTCCCCGGCCTTCTTCCACAGTGCCTGGAATACGCTCGTGGAGCCCGTGAAGTGGAGGCCCGCGAAGTCGCGGTGACCCATCACCTCTTCGGTCACCATGACCGGATCCCCGGGGACGAAGTTGATCACTCCTCCCGGGAGCCCCGCTTCCTCGAAGAGCCTCATCGTGTAGTAGCCGGTGAGGAGGGCGTGGTCCGACGGCTTCCAGACCACCGTGTTCCCCAGCATGGCGGGCGCCGACGTGAGGTTCCCCCCGATGGCGGTGAAGTTGAACGGAGTCACCGCGTAGACGAATCCCTCGAGCGGCCGGTACTCCGTACGGTTCCACATCCCCGGCGCGGAGACCGGCTGCTCCGCGAAGATCTTCTCCGCGAAGTGGAGGTTGAAGCGGAGGAAGTCGATGAGTTCGCACGCGGCGTCGATCTCGGACTGGTGCGCCGTCTTCCCCAGGTTGAGCACCGTGGCGCCGTTGATGGTCTGCCGCCAGGTGGTGGCGAGCAGCTCGGCCGCCTTGAGGAAGATGGCCGCGCGGTCCTCCCATCGCATCGTGGACCAGGCGTGGTGCGCGTCGAGGCTCGCCTCGATGGCCCGCTTCACTTCGGCGGGTCCCGCCCGGTGGGCACGGGCAAGGACATGGCCGTGGTTCTGGGGCGACGTGACGTCGACCATGTCCCCCGTACGGACCTCCTCCCCACCGATGATCAACGGGATCTCCACCTGTTCCGCGGACATCTCGGCCAGCCGGGCCTTCAGCGCGGCGCGCTCCGGAGTGCCGGGGGCGTAGGAGAGGATGGGTTCGTTGACCGGGGTGGGGATGACGATGCTCATGGATGACCGTATGCCTGTCGATGGGATTCGAGTCCAGAAATGTCACCAGTGGCACACCCTCACGCAACCGGTGTAGATGCCTTCGTCGCCGATCCGGAATCGGCCTGGAACGGGACGTTTTCCCGTTGACGGTCACTTTCCGATCGGATTAGGTTTTCGTCGATTTTTCCGCCGCACCCCAGGGGGCGCGGTCCGATCCAGGATGTCCATGACTGCCCATCAGAAGATCCTCGACGTGCTCGACTCCATCCGGCCTGCCATCCAGGCCGACGGTGGGGACGTGGAACTCGTGGACTACCGGGCGGACGAAGGTATCGTCGAAGTCCGACTTCTGGGTGCGTGTGAATCGTGCCCCATCTCCATGATGACGCTGAAGGAAGGAATCGAGCGCCGCATCAAGAGCTCGGTCCCCTCGGTGGTCGAGGTCATGGCGCGCTGAGGGATCGCTCTCTCGTGCGCCCTTCCCGTTCCAAGGAATCATACCGAAGATGAATGTCGACGAGCTTCAACGCTCCGTCCTCTCCGCCCTGTCCCAGGTTCGCGGAGCGGGATCCGATCAGGACGTGGTGTCCGCAGGGCAGGTCCAGGGGGTGGAGGTGGCCGCGGACGGGAGCGTGCGGTTCGGCTTCCAACTCCGCGCGCAGGACTCCGGTGACCTCGTGAAGGCCGTCCGGGCCGCCGCCGAGGGCGTCGCCGGCGAGGGAAAGGTCAAGGTCAACGTCCAGCTTCCCCAGACCTCCTCCACGCCACCGGGTCGGGGTCCCCAGCCGGGATCCGTGCCTGCACCCACGCCGAAGCCGGGCGTCCTCTCCGGGGTCGCGCACGTGGTGGCCGTGAGCTCGGGGAAGGGTGGTGTCGGGAAGTCGATGGTATCGGCGAACCTGGCGGCCTCCTTCGCCAAGCAGGGACTGCGCGTGGGGCTGCTGGACGCGGACATCTACGGTCCCAACATCCCGCTCATGTTCGGGGAGACCCGACGCCCGTCGGTGTCGGGTGAGAAGGGCCGCGAGATGATCGAGCCCCTGGAGGCGCACGGCGTGCGTCTCATGAGCCTCGGGTTCCTCCTCGACAAGGAGCAGCCCGCCATCATGAGAGGGCCCCTCATCACGGGGATCCTCCGTCAGTTCCTCGAGCAGGTGGACTGGGGTGATCTGGACGTGATGGTGGTGGACATGCCTCCAGGCACCGGAGACGCGCAGTTGTCCCTGGTGCAGAGCATCGACGTGGACGGCGTCGTGATGGTCACCACGCCCCAGGACGTGGCCACGGGAGACGTCCGCCGCGGTGTGAAGATGTTCGAACGCGTGAACACCCGTGTCCTGGGCATCGTGGAGAACATGAGCGGCTACCTGTGCCCCCACTGCGGCGAAGAGGTGGACATCTTCGGGCGCGGGGGTGGAGAATCGCTGGCCGCGGAGATGAAGCTGGAGTTTCTCGGGAAGGTGCCCCTCGACCCGGCCGTGAGCCGGGCGGGAGATGCGGGCACGCCCACCGTGGTGGGCTCGCCCGAGTCTCCCGCGGGGTCCGCGCTGACCGCGCTCGCTTCGGATATCCGCGAACGGCTTGTGCGCGGGAGTTGAGGCAGGGGGCGGCGGCTACTCGCCGTCGAGCCACTTCCGGTCGGCGGTGGAGAGGGAACCGCCCCCTTTCCGCCGGTCGATCACCTTCATCACGATCCAGCCGACCAGCAGGATCGGGGCGACCTTGAACACCAGGAAGCCCGCGAGCCCGAGGGTGAGGGAGAAGACCGTCCCGATCACCGAGAGGACCACGCCCGCGACCAGGAGGGTGACCAACCCCACGGCGAAGAACGTCAGCAACGTGCCGATCATCGTATCCTCCTCATCCTCATCGGTTCGGTCTAGTTGATCCAGTGGATCCGGACGCTCCCGAACGCGGCGTCGAGATTGATTTCGATCCGGTACTCGGCCTCGTCCCAGTCCACGGAGTAGTACGAGTCGCCACGCTTCACCATCCCTTCCGCGTCCAGCGACGAGAGGAAGCTATCCTTCTCCAGGTGGACACCCAAGCCCTCGGGAACGTGGATATCCAGGGCGCCCATCCCGATGTCGATGTCGACGTCCATGTCCTGTCTCCACTCCCCGTCGAACCACAGGGAGACCTTCCCCACGCCCGCGTCCACGTCCAGCGAACCGGTATTGAGGTTCCCGAGTCCCCTGACCGTGAAATCGGCCGCTCCCACCTCGAAGGACGCCTCGTCCATCTCCACCGGATTCGGCTCCGAGATGTCCACCACGGCCTCGGACGCACCGGTGGAGAGTTGGAGGTCGGTGAGCGACAGTCCCCCCAGCTCCAACTCCGCGCGGACGGCTCCGAACTCGAGCGTGAGGTCCATGGGGACTCGCCGGGAGAGCGAGAGATCCATCTCCCCTCCGGATTGGTCCCGACCCATGCGGATGGAGTGGCTCCGACCGTCGATTCCCAAACGAAGGTCGTTGCCCACGAACTCCACTTCGGGCTCGAAGGAGTCCTCGTCGTAACGGAGTTGCATCCGGTACAGGAGCCCGCCTTCGGCCGGCCGGACGTAGAACCGGCCGGCGCCGTAGGTCACGTGGACGTCCAGGTCCCGCTCTCCGGAGAGCTGGCGGGACATGGTGACCGTCTTCCAGCTCTGCGCCTCCGCCCCGGCCGCGCTCCAGACGAGCGCGGCGAGTGCCGCCCATCCCAACCTCATCCACCGCACGTCACGCATCGGACCTCTCCTCGTCGTCGACTTCCTTCCATTCCGCGCCCGCGTCGAAGTCGGCGGTCGCGTAGTACTCCCTTTGCCGCCCTCCACGCGTGAGGAGGACCGCTCCGAACCCCACCAGGGTGGCCGCGGTGGTCACCGCGACGCCCACGATTCCCAGGAGCACCTGGAATACCTTCCCCAGGCCACCCAGGACGTAGAGGGCGTCGATGGCGAACCAGGCCAGCGACAGCGCCATCAGCCCCGCCGCCATCGTGTAGACCGGGTTGGCGCGTACGATCCACTCCGTATACGGGAACCGGTTGTCGGCCAGCCATTCCCCGACGTTCCGGGACACCGCCAGGTACCCCATGATGAGCGCCGCGAGGGCCGCCAGCGGGAAGAGTGGGATCCACGCGATCATCACCGGGATCCCCACGATGGACACCGCGAGAGCCACGATCCCCACGACCCACACGGGGCCCATGAGCACGACCCCCGCCAGCCCCACCATGGCGGCCCGTCCCGGAGCCGCTCTCGCCGTCTCGGACACGAGCGCCATGTTGGGACCCGCGAAGGCCAGCGCCACGGCTCCGATGACCGCGAGGATCAGGAGCTTGAGCACGTCGCCGACGAGGCTCCCCACGGCCCTGAACACGCCGCCGAAGATTCCGGAGAAGAACGACCGCTTTTCACGCCGATCCACGTTCACCGACTCCATGATCTCTCTGCGGAGCTCGCTCCTCAACCGATCCCGGAGATCGTCCTCCCCTCGAGAGTCATGGGAGAGGGCATCGACGATGTCGCCGTCCACGACTCCGTCGTGGGTATGGAGATGCGCGTTGGCCAACCGCAGGTCTCCGGTGATGTGGCCACCTTCCGGGACGTCCACGTTCCCCTCCACCACCACCAGGTCTCCGTCGAGCGTGCCGGCGATCCGCACCTGTCCCTCCACCACGATGAGCGTGCCGGACAGGGTTTCACCCGCTTCGAGATCGAAGTCCTCGTCCACCACGAGGCGGACATCACTCAGGGAGAGGTCGGAGATGGCCTGAGCCAGCCCCACCAGGTTCTGGGAACGCCCCAGGAGCACCTCCATGAGCGCGCCTTCGCTCTCCACGCGAACCGCCGACGAGGCATTCCGCGGGTCCGCCTGCTCGACCGTGAGGGCGGCCTCCAACGAGGCGTCCAGCGTTTCGGCGAGGGTCCTGGACTCCGCGTCCAGCGTCTCGGGAGGGGCCCAGTCGCGCAGGAGGGCTCCCAGGGGACCGTCGTCCAGCGCCACGGCCTTCCCCAGGAGGGAGCGCCACTCTCTGTCCAGGTCGTCACCGGGCTCGTAGGACCCCGCCGGCGTTCCGTCGATGCGGACCTCGCCTGCGTCGAACACGATCTCCAGTCCGCCGGTATCGGAGAACTCCAGCTTCAACGAGGCCTCCGCCCGTCCCACGGAGATCTCCTTGGAGACCACGGGACGATCCTGGGCGGAAACGCCCAGCGGGACCAGCAAGCCGAGGAGGACGAGGCCTCTCATGTCAGTTGGAAACACGCGCATAACGACCGTCCACACGAGGGTGGGTGAAGAGGTTCTTGTACAACACCCAGGACGCGGATACCACGGCCAGGGAGAAGAGTGCGACGCTGGCTGCCAGGGCACCCGGCGTTCCCGTGAGGGTTTCGAGCGACGCATAGAGGCGGAACACGGGCGCGCTCTGTACGGCGCCGCCTGCCAGTCCTTGCCATGCGCCGACGGCCAGGTCCGTCAACTGCCACCACAGGAAGGAAGCCAACGATCCCGCGGTGAGCGTCGGGTGGGTGGCCAGAGTGGTCACCAGGAGCCCCACGATGACCGCGGGCGTGAACGCGACCCCGGACGCGGCGGCCCATGCCGTACGCCTGTCCGGGAGGACGGATCCCGCCCATGCCAGGGCGCGCGCCCCCAGGGTGGGCCGCCGTACCGTGGCCACGGAGACGGAGTGCCGCGGAACCGGGACCTTCACCCGCTTCATCACCGTCTCGGCGAAGTCGGACGAAGGGGAGAGCGTGTCGAGGTCCTCGAGACGGACCAACAGGTTCCGCCACTCCGCCGCCTCGGCGCCGCATGCCCCGCACGCGTCCAGGTGTGTCTGGACCCGGGCGAGGCCACGGGCGGGGAGAAGCCCCTCCACGAAGTCCTGGAGCGTCCCCGGGTCGATGTGTCCGGATGGGCCGCCGGTCCCTTGCGCCGGCGCGGGGAGCAGGCCCCTGATCACGGCCTGGACCCGCGCGGCGAGCGAAGGAGCGCGCGCCGGCCGGACACCGGCCATCACCCGGGCGGAGAACTCCGCCGAAGGCGCCATCATCGGGAGTTCATCCAGACCGGCGAAGAGAACCCTCCAGCTGCCGAGCTCGGTGGCGCACTCCTCGCAGGAGGCGAGATGAGCCTCGCACCTCTCCCGTTCGGAGAGAGCGATCTCCCCGTCCACGAGCGCCTGGAACTGCTCTGCGCCGAGGTGACCGGGTCCGGGTTTATGCTTCAACATCTGAGTCCTCTCGCTTGCGTGGGAGTCGCCGTCGTGGCGCTCCGCCGCGGTTGTGATCCACTACGGGCCCGCATCCGCTGAAGTTTCACTCCGCCCACACCGTATTTCGTATCTTTCCGGGCATCGGACTCCGGATGCGTCGTCTCTCCGTTTCCCTTCATGCCAGGTGCCTCAGCCGTTCCTTCAACTCGCCGCGGGCCCGGTGGAGGTACGTCTTCACGGTACCCAGGGGGAGGTCCATGATCTCCGCGATCTCGTCGTACGCGTACCCCTCCACGTGGCGCAGGAGGATGACCGTCCGATACTCGCTGCGGAGCTCTCCGATGGCCTCCTCGATCTCCCCGCCGAGTTCCTTGTGCTCGAGACGTTCCTCGGGATTCTCGTCGGTCGACACGACGACCACGCTCGTCTGCTGCACCTCGTCGGCCGTGCCGGCGTGGGGTGACCCGTGGATGGAAACCGTGTTCAGCTTCTTCTTCCGCAGATGATCGATGGTGTGGTTGTTCGCGATCTTGAAGATCCAATTGCTGAACTTGTACTTGGGGTCGTACGAGCCGATGGCGTTGAAGGCGCGGATGAACGCCTCCTGAGAGAGGTCTTCGGCCAGGGTGCGGTCCCGCACCATCCGGTACACCAGGGAGAATACCGGGCGCTCGTAGCGGGAGAGGAGTTGGCGGAACGCGCCCTCGTGCCCCTTGGCGGCGAGAGCGGCCAACTCACGATCGTCCGCTTGCGTGTGATCGAATGCGGGCAGAGGTCGCGCTTCCGGGTGCGGGTGGGTGTACGGCCCGAGGGCGGTACCGGACAAAGAAGCGGTGAGGGTGGTCATGGACCCGCTCTACGGGCGGCCCGGTACTCCGGTTTCGCGTCCGCCGTTGAGCCCTCCCTCCGCTTCCCGTAACTTCCGTGCCCCCTGCCTGGCGGGGACAAACGGAAACCTACGCCCCGAAACCCAGTCTGTCATGCCATCCGCGGATCCGGCGGTACCCCGGGAGGGGACGCAGAGAGAAGAGCAGGTCCAGCGCCTCTTCTCGGAAATCGCTCCTCGATACGACCTGCTCAACCACGTCCTGAGCATGAACATCGACCGTGGATGGAGGAGGAAGGCGGTCGATCGACTCGGGTGGGACCGCGCCCCGGACGGGACGTTCCTCGACGCCTGCGCGGGAACCTTCGACCTCGCCCTGGAGCTTTCGGGACGGCCGGGCTTCGGGGGGCGGGTCGTTGCGTCCGACTTCGCCCAGCCCATGATGGTCCACGGGCTCCCGAAGGTTCGGTCCGCGCCGGTGCTCCCGGTGTGCGGCGATACACTCAGACTTCCCTTCGCCGACGAGTCGTTCGACGGGGTCACGGTGGGCTTCGGGGTCCGCAACCTCGCCGACCTTCCGAAGGGTCTGGCCGAATTCCACCGCGTGCTCCGTCCGGGTGGGAGGCTGGTCGTGCTGGAGTTCACCGTACCGCCCAATCCCCTGGTACGCACCGGCTACCTCTTCTACTTCCACCGGATCCTACCTCTGGTGGGCCGGATCGTGTCGGGGCATCCGTGGGCGTACAGCTACCTCCCCGAGTCCGTGAAGGAATTTCCGGGCCCCTCGGAACTGGAGGGTCTCTTCTCGCGCGCGGGGTTTCGTGAGACCGGGTGGAAGTTGGTCACCTTCGGGATCGCTGCGATCCACTGGGGAACGAAGTAGCCGGGTCGTCGATCTCGAGGATCGTCACCGGTCCCAGCGCCTCCAGCGCGTCCCGGCCGATGCGGTCGGGGTCACCCACGATGAGGACGATCATGTCCTCGGGACGGATGTGCCGGGCGAGCACTTCGTGGACGCCCGCCGCGTCCACGCGTTCCACCCCGTCGAGGAATCGCTCCAGCCAATCATCCGGGAGGCCCTGAGCAAGGTAGAACATCCGGCGTGATACGATCTGGGCCGGTGATTCGAAGTTGAACACGAACCCGTTCACGATGCGCTCGACGGCGGTTTCCACCTCGGACGAGGACGGTGGGAGGATTCTCAACTCCTCCATGGTGTCGAGGATGAGCCGGATGGCGGGGACCGTGTTCTCCGGACGGGTGCGGGTGATGGCCCCCAGAAGGCCGTCGTGGTTCCGGGGGGTCGTCCACAGGGAGGAGGCGGAGTAGGCGTATCCTTCCTCGGTGCGTACGCGGGATAGGAGTCGGGACGAGAACCCGCCTCCCCCCAGGATGGAGTTGCCGATCTGCGCCGCGAAATACTCCGGGCTGTCCTCCAGCCGGAGTGACACCGCGTGGGCCATGACGATGACGCTCTGCTCCGACTTCCTCGGGATGACGAAGATGCCCGATTCCTGCCGGATGTCGGGGACGGGCGAGGGGGGCACGTCTCCGGAGCACGCGGGCCAGCGCGCCAACATGGCTTCGATCCTGGGGCGAAGCTCGCTCCACGTCACGTCGCCGGTCACGCCGAGCGTGAGCCCCCTGGGGCAGACGATGCGGTCGTGCAACTCCGCGAGTACCTCCCGCCCGATCTGACCCGGGACGAGGTCGCCGGCCTCCATCTCCCATCCGATGGGGTGATCTCCGTAGAGGAGGCGGTTGAATTCGGAGAACGCGAGGCGGGCGGGATCGTCCCCTCGGCGGCGCACGCTCTCCATCTCCCTGCCTCTCCAGATCTCGATCTGGGCGGAGTCGAAGGCGGGGCGCGCGAGAAGGGAACTCCACATGTCGAGGGCCACGTCCAGGTGCTCGGTGAGGGTGTTCACGCTGCTGAACACTCCTTCGCCACCACCACCGAACGAGGTCTGGATGGCGTACTGCTCCAGCGTACGGTCCACCGAGTCGGGTGACATCCCCACCGACCCTCCGTAGCGGAGGATGGACGGGAGGGCCGTGGCGGCCGCCATCATGTCTCTAGGAAACCGCCCGAAGCCGCCCTTGAAGCGGGCGAATACGGTCACCAACGGGAGTGTGTGGCTTTCCAGGAAGAAGACCGGAACCCCCCGCACCTCGTGGACGACCGGGCTCGCCGGACGGAATTCCAGCTCCGGGTACCGGAGCCCCTCCGCCGCTTCGCGCCCCACGGGGCGACGCTGCGCCAGGAGCGGTTCCGGGGACACCGCTCCCGTCGTCCAGAAGGCCACCGCCAGCGCCGTCCACCCCACCCGGGGGATCCGTTTCACGAAGGTGCCGGTTCGACTCCTCACCGTGAACTCCGGGTCACGATGGTGGCCACGGTCCGGTTCTCCGCGGTCAGATACGTCGAGACCACGCGGCGGACGTCTTCCGTGGTCACGTTCCTCAGTGTGTCCGTGACGCGGAACGTCTCGCGCCAGTCCCCGAAGAGAGCCACGGACTCGGAGAGCTGAAAGGCCAGTCCCAGGTTCGACTGGAGCCGGCGCACCGTGGAAGCGGCCACGCTGTTCTTGATCCGGTCCAGTTCGTCTTCGTCCGGACCGTACGTCGCCAGGGAATCGAGCATCCCGTAGATCGCCTCCTCCACCTCCGCCGGGGTGTGCGGAGATCTGGGCGTGGCATCGATCTGGAACAACTGAGGGTATCTCGAGCCCGGGCCGAGGGAAGTGAAGACGGCCGTGGCCAGGCGGTCGTCCTGCACGAGGGAGTGGTAGAGTCGCGTGCTCCTCCCCCCCGTCAGGAGGGCCGACGTCATCACGATGGCCGGGGCATCCGGATGGAAGGCGTCGGGGACGTGCCAACCGATACGGAGTTGGGGTTGCGCGTCGAGGACGACCTCCACCCGCCTTTCTCCGTTCTGCACGGGCTCCACCGCGAGGATCGGGGGGGGCGGGTCCGACGGAGGGATGTTCGCGAAGTACGCGCGCGCCCACCGCTCGACCTGCCGTACGTCCACGTCTCCCACCACCGTTACGATGGCGTTGTTGGGACCGTAGTACCTCCGGTAGTACGCGTCCACCATCTCCCGACCGAGGTTTTCCAGGTCCGACATGTATCCGACCACGGGGACGCCGTACGGATGAACCCTGTACGCCGCCGACAGGTGCGCTTCGTACAGGGCCCCCGAGGGCTCGGACTCCACGCGCATCCTCCGCTCTTCCATGACCACGTCCCGCTCCGTATAGAACTCTCGGAAGACGGGATTCTGCATCCGGTCCGCCTCCATGACGAACCAGAGCTCCGCCCGATTCGCCGGGAGTTCCACGAAGTACGACGTGGCGTCGTTGGTGGTGGTGGCGTTCAGACCCTGGGCTCCCGCCCGGGTCAGGATGGCGTCGAACTCGTTCCCCACCACGTACTGTCGGGCGGTGTCTTCCAGAGCTTCGATCCGCGTCCCGAGGCTCCGCATGCGGAGCGTGTCCCGGGCCCGCGACCCGCGGAGTCGCACCAGCGTATCGTGGGCGGCGTCCATGGCCCCGAACAGGGGCACTTCCCGGTCCGGATCTCGGGTTCCGACGGTGGTCGTGCCCTTGAAGAGGAGGTGCTCGAGAAGGTGGGCGACCCCGGTCACTCCGAGGTGCTCGTTGGCGCCCCCGATCTCGAAGCGCGTGATGAAGGCCACCGTCGGACTCGCTCTCCGCGGAAGAACCACGAAGCGCATCCCGTTCTCGAGCGTGAAGTCGGTCACGGGAAGGTCCGGTTCCTGCGCGGCGCCGGGGGCGGCGGCCACGAGCCCGAGCACCGACGCGAGCTTCACCATCGAGGAAGAGGCGCGGCGCCCGCGGAAAGGTGCCGGTGGGGACTCACGGGGCGGCGGGTCAGTTCGCATCATCGGCGGTGCCGGGTTGGCATTGGGGACAGAAGAAGGCGGAACGTCCACCGAACACGATTCTCCGGATGGGCGCGCCGCACCGTCCGCACGGTCGTCCCTCCCGGCCGTACACGAGGAGGCGACGCGCGTATCGGCCCGGCTCGCCCTCGGCGTTGCGGTAGTCACGGATGGTGGTGCCTCCCTGATCGATGGCCTTTCTCAGGACGGAGCGAAGGCCCCGGTGGAGCGCGCTCGCTTCCTCCGCCGAGATGCTCCGTGCCGAACGAGCCGGATGGACACCGGCCAGGAACAGCGCCTCGTTGGCGTAGATGTTTCCTACTCCCGCGACGCGCCGTTGGTCCAGGAGCCAACTCCGGGCGGGCGCCCGGGAGGCGAGGAGCGCCGCATGGAGCGTGCGTGCGGTGAACGACGCCGAGAGCGGTTCGGGTCCCAGGAGGGCGCTTCGCTCCGTCCACCCTCGGGAGGTGAGCCACTCGGCCCGGCCGAATCTGCGTGTGTCGTCGAACACCATGACCGCGCCCGAGTCGAAGTGGAGGACCAGAGTGGGGTGGGTGGGGGCGGTCTCTTCGGGCGGTACCGACGGGAAGGGGAGGAGGCTCCCCGTCATCCCCAGGTTGATCAGGATCACCGAGCCGTCATCCAGGCGGAGGACCACGTTCTTCCCCCGCCTCTCCACCGCTACCACGACCCGGTGGCGGATCGCGGCCGTGAACGCTTCCTGCGGCTGCACGACGATCCCCGGATGAACCACGTGGACGTCCCGGATCGCCTGGTCGAGGAGGGCGCCACGGAGTCCGCGGGCGATGGTCTCGGCTTCGGGAAGCTCGGGCATGGAATGTCAGCCGTCCCGGCCTTCCTCCCGCCAGCCGATGTCCCCGCGGAAGAAGGCACCGTCGAATTCCACCAGCGCGGCACCTTCCCGGCTGAGCCGAGCGGCCTCGGTGTGGGTCGGCGCGACGGCCGTCACCGCGAGGACACGTCCGCCGGAGGTTTCCAGCTGCCCCTGGCCGAACCGTGTACCCGCGTGGAAGACCATCCGGTTCTCCAGCCCCACTTCGCCGGGGATCCGAAGGGGCTTCCCCTTCCCGTAGCTCCCCGGGTACCCGCCCGAGGCGACCACGGTGGTCACGGCGTGGTCGGTCTTCCACCGCACCCGGGCGTCGGACAACGACTCCCCTCGCGCCACCGTGAGGAGCAGGTCCAGGAGCGAGGACTCCATGAGCGGGAGGACGACCTGCGTCTCCGGATCGCCGAAGCGGCAGTTGAACTCCACGACCTTCACCCCGTCCCTCGTGAGCATGAGGCCCGCGTAGAGGAGGCCCGTGAAGGGTGTGCCTTCCTCCCGCATGGCGCGGAGCACCGGCTCGAACACGCGCGCGCGGGCCTCGCCCATCACCCTGTCCGTGGCGATGCCCACAGGCGCGTAGGCTCCCATTCCGCCGGTGTTGGGGCCGGTGTCGCCCTCTCCCACACGCTTGTGGTCCTGCGAGGGGACGAGGAGGACGAAGTGCTCCCCGTCCGCGACCGCGAACACGGAGAGTTCCTCTCCCTCCATGAACTCCTCCACCACCACCTCGTCTCCGGCCGATCCGAACTCGTGGCCGGACAACATGGCCCGGACGGCCGAGACGGCTTCGTCCATCGTAGGGCACACCACCGCGCCCTTTCCCGCGGCGAGCCCCGAAGCCTTCACCACGATGGGGGCGCCCTGTTCCCGGACGTACGCCTCCGCCGAAGAGAGGTCGGTGAAGGTCCGGTACTCCGCGGTAGGGACCCCCGCTCGGGCCATGAGGTCCTTCGCGTAGGCCTTGCTGGACTCGATGCGGGCCGCCGCGGCCGTGGGTCCGAAGATGGGGATACCGGCTGCGCGGAAGCGGTCCACGATTCCCTCCGCGAGGGGCGCCTCGGGTCCCACGACCGCGAGATCGATGGCGTGCTCCGCCGCCCATTCCACCAGCCCGTCGACGTCGTCCGGCGACAGGTCCACGGGTGACACCAACGGGGCCATCCCCCCGTTGGGTCGCGTGGCGAAGAACGCCGCCGAGGGATCGTCCCGCCCGAGCTTCCAGAGCAGGGCGTGCTCACGCCCGCCGTTTCCCACCAGAAGAATGCGCATGATGGGAGTATCGAAGGGGTCCCGGGCCCCGGTCAACCGGTCAGGTGCCCGACCGGCGGAAGCCTCCCATGAAGTCCTCTCCCATCCGCTTGGCGGCGTCCGTCATCTGGTTGAGGAAGTCCTTGGCGCCCTCCGCGTAGGCCTGGGCCGCTTCACGGAGATCTTCCTGGTAGGGCCGGTTGGGCTCGCCCCTGCGGGTGTACTCGCCACGGAGGATCCGATCGTACGCACCACTCTCGATCCATTCCCTCAGCTCGCTCACGCGGAGGACGTAGAAGGGGTGCGTGGTCCCCATGAGGTTGAGGATCTTGAAGACGTGGTCGGCCACGTCGCCGGTGGTCCGGTACTCCTCGGCCTGGACGATGAACTCCTGGAGACTGGTTTCGTCGGAGCTTCCGCCACCGGCCATCTTCAGCATGGTGCGCATGACCACGTCGGGGTCCTGAACCGCCAGGAGCCCGGCTCGGTCGCACGACAACTCGCTCTTGCGGTGCCATTCCAGGAGCGCGACGAGGATGGCGCGTGCCGCCAACCCCACGATGGGGAATCCCATGTTGGCGAGGTTCACCAGGAGGACCATCATCGTCTTGTAGAGGACGTGGTCGCTCATGATGTGACCCAGCTCGTGCCCCATGATGTAGGACAGTTCCTCGTCGTCCAGGAGGTTCACCGTCCCGGAGTTGAGGATGATGAAGGGCTGGTCCATCCCGTACGCGCCCGCGTTCACGATGGGCGTCTGGGAGACGAAGAGGGGGTAGTGCGCCGGCGCATCGAGGGTCTTGAGCACGTCCTGGTAGAGCGCGTGGACGCGGCCGAACTGGCTCGGACTCACCCGTACGGCGTTCGCCTGGAAGGCGAGGCGGATGGGCTTTTCGCCGAAGAACCCGAACAGCTTCTTCAGGATCTCGTCGAACAGGGGGAGCTTCCGGAGTGCCTCGAGGGCGGCCCGGTCCGCGGGGTGCTCCCAGGATCGGGGCGCGATATCCGTGAGGATGCGGTGGGCGCGAGCGTCTCCGCCCGGCTCTCCCTCGGTACGGTCCTGGTCGTCGGCCATGGGTCACTTCCTCTTGGATGGATTGGCGGTCGATTCCGGCCGGAGGGGGCCGGACGCGTTCCCTCGGGGTCCTCGCCTGGCGGCGAAGTGCCCTGACCCTTCTACGGTCGGAACGTCCCCAGGGTTTCACCCCGCGTTCACCCGCCGGACAGCACCCGCTCCAGGTCCTCCAGGAGGTCGGCCTCGTCCTCGATGCCAACCGAGAGCCGCACCAGCCCGTCGGTGATCCCCATGGCTGCGCGACGGTCGGCCGGGACGGAGCCGTGGGTCATGAGGGCGGGGACGCTGATGAGCGACTCCACTCCACCCAGGCTCTCCGCCAGCTTGAAGATCCGCGTGTGCTCCGTGAATGCCTTGGCCCGCGCGAGTGAGCCCACGTCCACGGAAACCATCCCCGTGTAGCCCGTCATCTGCCGCGACGCGAGTTCGTGCTGCGGGTGGGACTCCAGCCCGGGGTAGAACACGCGGTCCACCGCGGGGTGTGCTTCGAGGTACCGGGCCACCGCCAACCCGTTCTCGTTGTGTTGCCGCATACGCACGTGCAGCGTCTTGATGCCCCGCAGCGTGAGGAAGCAATCCATGGGTCCCGGGACCGCCCCGGTGGATTTGCGGAGAAAGTAGATCTCCTCGGCCAGTTCCGGATCCTTCACCGCCAGGACTCCGCCGATCACGTCGGAATGCCCGTTGATGTACTTGGTGGAGGAGTGGACGGTGAAGTCCGCGCCCATTTCCAGGGGGCGTTGGTTGTACGGCGAAGCGAACGTGTTGTCCACCGAGAGGAGTGCCCCGCCCGCGTGGGCGATCTCCGCGATGGCCGCGATGTCCGCGACGCGCATCATGGGGTTGGTGGGCGTTTCCAGGTGGACCAGGCGCGTGTTGGGGCGCATGGCCGCCTCCACGGCGCCGGGCTCGCGGGAGTCCACGTACGTGAACTCGATCCCCAGTCGGCTCAACACCTTGTTGAACATCCGGGTCGTGCCCCCGTAGGTGTTCTCCTCGCTGACCACGTGATCGCCGGCCGAGAGGCGCTTCACGATGGCTTCGATGGCGGCCAGGCCCGACGCGAAGGCCACCGCGTGGGTGCCCGACTCCAGAGACGCCACGTTGGCTTCCAGAGCCTCTCTGGTGGGGTTCGCGGTGCGGCCGTAGTCGTAGCTCCCCCCGAGGGGCTCACCGACGGCGGGTTGGACGTACGTGGACGTCTGGAATATGGGCGTCATGATGGCGCCCGTGACGGGCTCGGGCTTCACGCCGGCGTGGATCGTGCGCGTGCCGAAGCGGAGGTGTCTCGATCCCTGATCGCTCATCGGGAGGGTGTCCTCGTGATGTGGTGTTGAACGTGGTGCCGGAAACCGTGGGCGAATCTACCGGAAGCGTCCGGTCCCTCGCCACCGAGGGCTCCATCACTCCGGGGAAGGCCCGCACGAAGATGGCGGGGTGCGTTGACGCGCCCCGGGGATACCGGCCAATTTCCGCAGGGTCGTCAGCCGACACCCTTCCACCCGCCGAGTCCGCCTCATGCCGCTGGTCCTTCCCGACAATCTGATGGTGAGCGTTTCCGGAGTCCGGGGACGCGTGGGCGATCCCCTCACTCCGGAGCTCATGGCGGGCATCGCCGCCGCGTTCGGGGCGTTCCTTCGCCGGGAGGGGGCGGAAGGGCCGGTGCTGGTGGGGCGGGACTCGCGCACGTCCGGCCCCATGTTCTCTCGGGCCGTGGTGGCCGGTCTCCAGTCCGTGGGATGCCCGGTGGTGGAACTGGGGGTGGTGCCCACGCCGACGCTCCTTCTCGCGGTGGAGGATGCGAAGGCCGCCGGCGGACTGTGCGTCACCGCCAGCCACAACCCGGCGGAGTGGAACGCGCTCAAGCTCGTCTCCGGCGAAGGGATGTTCCTCGATGCCGAGATGGCGGGCCGCTTTCAACGCTTCCTGGCCGAGGAGGATCCGCCCCGGGTGGCCTGGGACCACATTCCCGAGGCGACCCACGACGCGGAAGCGTGGCCCCGGCATCGGGAACGCATCCTGGCGCTTCCGCACCTGGACGTCGACGCCATCCGGGCGAGGAAGCTCCGTGTCGCCGTGGACTGTGTCCGCGGAGCCGGCGGGCCGGTGATGGTGGACCTGCTGCAACGGTTGGGGTGTGAACTCCACACAATGGGGATGGAGCCCGACGGACGTTTTCCGCGAGATCCCGAGCCCACCGCCGCGAATCTGGCGGGGCTAGGAGCGTTGGTGCGCGACTCGGGGGCCGAGATCGGCCTCGCCATCGACCCGGATGCCGACCGTCTCTCCCTGGTGGACGACGGCGGAACGCCCCTGGGAGAGGACCTCACGCTCGCGCTGGCGTCGGCGGTCGTGCTTCGCCGCACGCCGGGGCCGGTGGTGACCAACCTCTCGACGAGCCAGGTGGTCGAGGACGTGGCACGATCCTTCGACGTTCCCGTCGTGCGGGCGCCCGTGGGGGAGGTGAACGTGGCACGGCGTATGCAAGCAGAGGCGGCGGTCGTGGGTGGTGAGGGGAACGGAGGCGTGATCCTCCCCGCGCTGCACCACACCCGGGACGCCCCGCTGGCCGCGGCCCTCGTACTCCAGTACCTGGTGGACGAGGGGATGTCCATCTCGGAGGCCGCGAGGCGGCTTCCGGTGTACGCCATCGTCAAGGAGAAGGTGGGCTTCCCCCGGGAGGCTCTGACGCACGCCTACGACGCGCTGGAACACGATCTCGGTCCGGCGACGAAGGACACGTCGGACGGACTCCGGCTGGCATGGCCCGAGAGGGGCGCCTGGCTCCACGTCCGTCCGTCGGGAACGGAACCGGTGGTGAGGCTCATCGCCGAAGCCCGCACCGACGCGGAGGCGAAGGCCCTGGTGAAGCGGGCGGCACGGATCCTGGAGGGAGTCGCATGACGGGTACGGGAAGCCATCACTGTCTAGGGAGTCGATGAGATGTGTGGAATCGTAGGGTACGTCGGAACCAGGGAGGCCGGCCCCATCCTCATCGAGGGGCTTCGCCGGTTGGAGTACCGCGGATACGATTCGGCGGGTCTCGCGGTGGTGAACGGTGCCCACGTGGTGACGGCCAAGGAGGCGGGGAAGCTGAACCAGCTGGAGGCCAGCGTGGCCTCCGGGATGCCGCGAGGACGGTGTGGGATCGCGCATACCCGCTGGGCCACGCACGGTCCTCCCACGCGGGACAATGCCCACCCCCACGTGAGCGGCGACGGGGAGATCGCATTGGTCCACAACGGGATCATCGAGAACGCGGACGTCCTGCGTCGCGGGCTCGAAGGCGAGGGCTACGTCTTCCAATCCGAGACCGACACCGAGGCCCTGGTTCACCTCATCGACCACTTCTGGGCCGAGGGCGGACCGCTGGAGGATGCGGTGGCCGCGGCGCTCCGGAAGGTGGACGGAGCGTACGGGATCGCGGTGGTGTCCTCTCGCGATCCCGGGAAGATCGTGGTCGCGCGGCACGGGAGCCCACTCCTCATCGGGGTCGGACCCGAGGGTGAGATGATGGCGGGATCCGACGCCGCGGCCGTGGTGGCGCTCACTCGCGAGGTCGTCTACCTGGACGACGGGGACTACGCCGTGCTGGAGCCGGGAGGGTACCGCACCTTCCACCTGGAGACGGGAGAGGTGGAGAGGGCCGTGCATCACGTCTCGTGGGATCTCGCCGCCATCGAGAAGGGCGGTCACGACCACTTCATGCACAAGGAGATCTTCGAGCAGCCCACGTCCCTGCGCAACGTCATGAGGGGGCGTCTTCTCCCCGACGAGGGAGACAGCCGCCTGGGCGGCGTGGCCGAGCACCAGTTCGATCTCGGCCGCGTACGCCGGGTGGTGATCACCGCGTGTGGAACGAGTTGGCACGCGGGTCTGGTGGGCGAGCTCCTCCTGGAGGAGTACGCGGGGATCCCGGTTGAGGTGGAGTACGCCTCCGAGTTCCGCTACAAGAATCCGGTTCTGGAGGACGGGACCCTCGTGCTCGCGGTGAGCCAGTCGGGCGAGACCGCCGATACGCTCGCCGCCCTCAAGGAAGCGAAGCACCGCGGCGTGAAGACGATGGGTGTGGTGAACGTGGTGGGGTCCACCATCGCGCGCGCCACCGACTTCGGCATCTACCTGCACGCCGGTCCCGAGATCGGCGTCGCCTCCACCAAGGCGTTCACCAGTCAGATCGCCGCCCTGGCGCTGTTCACCCTCCACATGGCACGACGGAGGACGCTCTCCGTGGTGAAGGGAAAGGAGCTCGTGGACGCGCTGGAGCGGCTCCCCGGACAGGTGGAGCAGATCCTGGCCATGGAAGACGAGATCAAGCAGCTGGCGTACGAGTACAAGGATGCCCGCAACTTCCTCTATCTCGGCCGGGGTTACCAGTTCCCCGTGGCCCTGGAAGGGGCGCTGAAGTTGAAGGAGGTCAGCTACATCCACGCCGAAGGGTATCCGGCCGCCGAGATGAAGCACGGGCCCATCGCCCTCATCGACGACGACATGCCGGTGGTATTCCTGGCTCCGCGTGACCCGATCTACGCCAAGGTGGTGTCCAACGTGGAGGAGGTGAAGGCGCGCGGCGGCCGGATCATCGCCGTCGTGACCGACGAAGCGCCGGAACTCCAGGGTAAGGTGGACCACCTCATCCGGGTGCCCCACACGGTTCCCGGGCTCATGCCCATCCTCACCAGCGTCCCGCTTCAGCTGCTCGCCTATCATGTGGCGGTGGCCCGGGGCGCCGACGTGGACCAACCGCGGAACCTGGCCAAGTCGGTGACGGTGGAGTGAGGGTGGTGCTGCAGCGGGTCTCGACGGCCCGCGTGGTGGTGGAAGGACGTACCGTGGGAGAGATCGGGGCGGGGCACCTCCTTCTCGTGGGGTTCCGTGACGACGACGGTCCGGACGAGTTGCGCTGGATGGCCGACAAGATCCTGGGCCTGCGGGTGTTTCCCGACGAAGAAGGGAAGATGAACCGTTCCGTGGAGGACGTGGGGGGAGATCTCCTTGTGGTGAGCCAGTTCACCCTCTACGGCGACGTGCGCAAGGGTCGTCGACCCAGCTTCGTGGACGCGGCCCCACCCGAGCGCGCGGTCCCGCTGTACGAGTCCTTCGTGGGGATGCTGCGGGAGTCGGCGCCCGGGGCCGTGGAGACGGGGGAGTTCGGCGCGGTGATGGATGTGGAACTCGTGAACCAGGGCCCCGTCACGCTCCTTCTCGAACGGGAGCCCGTCCGGTGATCCGTCGGCGCGTGGTGCTCGCCTCCGCGTCCCCCCGGCGAAGGGAGATCCTGGACCAGCTCGGGGTGGTCCACGAGGTGCACCCGGCGCACGTGGACGAGACGTACACGCCGGGAGAGACCGCCCCGGAACACGTGGAGCGCCTGGCCCGGGCCAAGGCGGCGGTGGTGGCCGAGGCCTTCTCCGACGCACTGGTGATCGGAGGAGACACGGTGGTGGTTCGCGATGGCGAGGTCCTGGGCAAGCCCTCCGGGGTGGAAGACGCGGTGTCCACCCTTCTCTCTCTCTCCGGTCGTTCTCACACCGTCCTGAGCGGTCTCGCCGTCTCGCGAGGTGGCGCCGTCTTCTCCGGGATTTCCACGACCGAGGTTGTCTTCCGGGAATTCGGAGAGGAGACGGCCCGGGCCTACGCCGCCACGGGAGAGCCGTTGGACAAGGCCGGGGCCTATGGAATCCAGGGGCTCGGAGCCGCTCTGGTCCGGGAGATCCGGGGCGACTACTCCACCGTCGTCGGCTTTCCCGTCCCCGTCTTCATCGATCTCCTGGCCCGGGCGGGAACGCCGTACACCTTCCACCCTGGAGCCGACGCGCCATGAGCACTCCCGCCGTTCTCGCCATCGATCAGGGGACGACGGGGAGCACCTGCCTCGTGGTTGGACGGGACGGACGCGTGTTGGGGCGGGCCTACTCCGAGTTCACGCAGCACTTTCCTCACCCCGGTTGGGTGGAGCACGACGCCGTGGAGATCTGGGAGGTGACCCGGCGCGTTGCCCTGGAGGCGTTGGCGGCGGCGTCCGGCGCCGACGTGCGCGGAGTGGGGATCACCAATCAGCGGGAAACCGTGGTCCTCTGGGACCGAGCGACGCTGGAGCCCGTCCATCGCGCCATCGTCTGGCAGGACCGGCGTACCACCGAGGCGTGCCGCGCGCTCAGGGCCGCGGGGCACGAGGCGGACGTACGGGAGCGGACCGGCCTTGTACTGGATCCCTACTTCTCGGGCACCAAGGTCCGGTGGCTCCTGGAGAGGGATCCCGGGCTGCAGAGCCGCGCGGAGGCCGGAGACCTGGCCATGGGCACCATCGACACGTGGCTCATGGCCCGCCTCACCGGCGGTGAGACCCACGCCACGGATCCCACCAACGCCTCCAGGACCCTCCTGTTCAATCTGGAGACGCGGAGTTGGGACCCTCATCTCCTCGATCTGTTGGGGATCCCCGCGCCGCTCCTCCCCGAAGTGAGGGCGAGCTCCGGCCCATTCGGGACGGTGCGCGGCGATACCCTGGGAATCGAGGTTCCCATCCTCGGTGTGGCCGGCGACCAGCAGGCCGCGTTGTTCGGCCAGGGGTGCTGGGACGCCGGGCTCGCCAAGAACACGTACGGCACCGGGGCATTCCTCCTCCTCCACACCGGGGCGGAACGCGTGGTGTCGCGTCACGGTCTCCTCACCACGGCCGCGTGCGACGCCCGGGGTGGGATGGCGTACGCGCTCGAGGGTTCCGTGTTCATCGCCGGTGCCGCCATCCAGTGGCTCCGCGACGGGCTGGGGCTCCTGGAAAGCGCGGGAGACTCCGAAGGGTTCGCCCGTGCCCTGGGTGGGAACGATGGCGTCTACTTCGTTCCCGCCTTCGTGGGTCTGGGCGCTCCGCACTGGGAACCCGATGCACGGGGGATGCTCTTCGGCCTCACCCGGGGGACCACCCGGGGCCACCTGATCCGCGCGGCCCTGGAGTCCATGGCCTACGGGACGTCGGAGGTGCTCCGGTCCATGGAGGCCGACTCGGGTGTGGAGACGGCCGAACTCCGTATCGACGGAGGGGCGTCGCTCAACGATTGGCTCGCCCAGTTCCAGGCCGACATCCTGAACGTCCCGGTGCACCGCCCCGCCATGGTGGAGACGACCGCCATGGGAGCGGCCGGATTGGCCGGGATGGCCGGCGGCGTGTGGGCCGATGCGTACGAGTTCTCCGCGGCCCAGGCCGAGGGACGGCGGTTCCTTCCCTCCATGGAAGGATCCGAGCGTGAGGGCCTCCTGCGCGGGTGGAACCGGGCCGTGAAGGCGGCCCTCGCGTGGGCGCGGGGAGGAGACACCGAGTAAGGAGTTTCCCCACCCTCCGGAGGGTCATCATTCCGACTGGTCCAGGGGGACGTATGGGCATACCTTCCTTCAGGTACCGAGCCGGTCCGGGCGGCCTCCCATCGCTGGGCCGGGGTACCCATCCGACACGCCGATTCACCGTGCTGGAACTTCGATGGCGCAGGGGGGAAGAAGATGCCGTCGTTGGTTCCCACGGTTCGAGGTTGAAATATGAATAAGAACGGTCGCTTCATGGTGGGTCTGGTGGGTGTGGCGGCGGTGGTTTCTTACCTCATCTGGACTGGGGTGAGCGAGACCATGGTCTACTACCTCACTCCTTCCGAACTCGTCACCCGGGTCGAGGCCGATCCGACCTTCTACGACGTAGGGGTCAAGGTCAGCGGCAAGGTCGTTCCCGGTACGTACAACCGCGTGGATGGTGAGCTCCTGCACGTCTTCCAGGTACGCGATCTCGAAGACGAGGGCGTCTCCTTCGCGGTGGAGTACCGTGACGCGCTTCCGGATACCTTCTCCGACGACGTGGACGTCGTGCTGGAGGGGCATCTGCGCGCCGACGGAGTGTTCGAAGCCACGACGCTCCTCACCAAGTGCGGTAGCCGGTACGAAGCGGCTCCGGAGGATCTCGCCGGGTGACCATTCTCGGAGAATTCGCTCTCTGGATCGCGCTTCCCGTCGCGATCTGGGGGGCCACGCTGGGGTACGTCGGTGGGCGGACACAAAGGGGGGACCTGGTACTGAGTGGCGAAAGGTCCGTCCACGCCGTCACCCTCCTCCTCGCCATCGCCGCGGCCGGCGTCATGGCCGCCTTCCTGGGGGATCGGTTCGAGTACTGGTACGTCGCCAGCTATTCCAACCGTGAATTGGAGACCTTCTACAAGGTGTCGGGGCTCTGGGCGGGACAGAGGGGTTCGCTCCTCTTCTGGGCCCTCCTCCTCTCCATCTTCTCCTCGATCTGCGTGTGGCTGAACCGCAAGAAGAACAGGGAGTTCATGCCGTACGTGGTGGGGGTGCTCCTCACCATCGTCGGATTCTTCCTCATCGTGCTTCTCTTCGCCGACGTGAACCCCTTCGAGAGGTTGGCCTTCACTCCGGCCAACGGTCAGGGACTGAATCCGCAGCTGCAGAACTACTGGATGACAATCCATCCGCCCACGCTGTACCTGGGGTTCACGGCGTTCACGATCCCGTTCGCCTTCGCGATCTCCGCGCTCCTCAACGGGCGTCTCGACGCTCGGTGGATCGTGCTGACCCGGCGGTGGACGCTCGTCAGCTGGCTCTTCCTGTCGGTGGGGATCGTGTTCGGGATGCGGTGGGCGTACGAGGAACTCGGTTGGGGTGGATACTGGTTCTGGGATCCGGTGGAGAACGCGTCGCTCCTCCCGTGGCTCACGGCCACCGCGTTCGTGCACTCCATCCAGATCCAGGAAAACCGCGGGATGCTGAAGATCTGGAACATGTCTCTGGTGGTCCTGACCTTCCTCCTCACGATCTTCGCCACGTTCCTGACCCGCTCGGGGCTCATCGAATCGGTGCACTCGTTCGCCCAGGAACTCAAGATCGCGTACATCTTCCTGAGCTTCATGGCGGCACTGGTCGGCGTCTCGGTGATGCTCATCCTGTACCGCATGCCGCAGCTCCGGAGCGAGAACCGCATCGAGTCGTTCGTTTCCCGTGAGTCGGCCTTCCTCTTCAACAATCTCTTCCTGGTGGGCGTGGCCTTCGCGGTGATGTGGGGAACGCTCTTCCCGCTCATCGCCGAGGCCGTCACCGGCGAGAAGATCTCCGTGGGGCCGCCGTTCTTCCAGAAGGTGAACTTCCCCATCGGATTGGCGTTGCTGGCCCTCGTGGGGATCGGACCCGTCATCGCGTGGCGTCATGCCACCCGGCGCAACCTGAAGAAGAACTTCCTCTGGCCGGTGGTGTTCGGCGCCGTCGTGGTGGCCGCCCTGTGGAGCATGGGCGTGCGGCACGGTCTCGCGGTCACCACCTGGGGGATCAGCGCCTTCGTGCTGGCCGTGATCGCGGTGGAGTTCTGGAAGGGTACGAAGGCCCGCGCGCGCATCGAGGGCGAGGGGTATCCGCAGGCGCTCTTCCACCTGGTGACGAGGAACCGCCGGCGTTGGGGAGGCTATATCGTCCACGTCGGTCTGGTCATGATCTTCGTGGCGTTCGCCGGCTCGGCCTACAACGTGGACGTGCGGCAGCACGTGCAGCCCGGCGACCAGGTGGAGGTGGTTTCCCCCTTCGGAAACACCTACACCCTCACGTACGAAGGGCTTTCGGTCTCGGTGGGGCGCGGTCAGCGCAATCTGGACTGGCAGATCATCGCCATGCTGAGCGTCGCCGCCGATGGCGTGCCTGTGGGCACGCTCACCACGGAAAAGCGGCAGTACGTAACCACGGAACAGCCCATGACGGAGGTGGGGATCCGGTCCGTCATCCGGGAGGACCTCTATGTGATCCTGTCCGCCCTCGACGATCCCGGCGGGGTGCTCGACAACGATCCGTCGGCCCAGGGGGCGGACCTCCAGGTGCTCGTGAAGCCGCTGGTGGGTTGGATCTGGTACGGTACCATGGTGCTCATCGTCGGCACGCTCATCTCACTGTGGCCTTCCGTGGACCGCCGGGAGTTGGAGCGTGAGCGCGCGTCGGGTTCGGGGGACGCGGAGCGTGTCCCCGCGGGTGTGGAGGCGTAACGGCCATGACCAGTCTCTTGGGAGCGGTGCTGGTGACCGCGATGGTGGTCTTCTTCATCCTCCAACCGGTGGTGAAGGGGTTGCAGGCGTCGCTGGCCCGGGAGGACGACGAGCTCACCGATACCGAAGCCCGGAAACGGGTGGCGCTCCTGGCACTCCGCGACGTCGAGTTCGATTTCCTGTCGGGGAAGCTCGACGAAGAGGACTACCGGAACCTGAAGGGCGAGTTCACTGCGGAGGCGCTGGCGGCCCTGGAAGCGCACGAGGCCGCGTTGGACGGGACCGCCACGGAAGGAGACGAGGATCTCGAGGCGGAGATCGCCCTCGCCAGGGAGAGCCTGCGGGGCGGGGTGCCGTGCGGGGAGTGTGGTTACGGAAACGCGCCGGGGAGCCGCTTCTGCTCCTCGTGCGGATCCGGGCTCACCCGGGGCGCGTCGGCGGGGCACTCGCCCGCCACCGCTTGACGTCGCTCTCACTTCGGTGACCGTGGACACTGCCCCGTCCCCGTCGATGACCGCTTCGCCCCCCTCGCCCCCCTCCGGGTTCCCCGTGCTGTGCGCGACGAAAGTGACGCGGGAGTACGGGCCTCTGGTGGCGGTGGACGGGATCGATCTCTCGCTCCACGCGGGGGAGTTCCTCACCATCTTCGGACCGAACGGGGCGGGGAAGACGTCCCTCCTCCGCATCCTGGGTGGGGGGATGAGGCCCACGTCCGGCGAGGTCCGGGTGGGGGGAGAGGTCATGGACTTCGGCGAGACGGAGTGGCGCAGACGCATCGGAGTCCTCTCCCACAAGGGTCTCCTCTACGGGCACCTGACCCTGGAAGAGAACCTACGCTTCTTCGGAGACCTCTTCGGTATCCCGGACCTCGATCGGCGCATCCCGGCCAGGCTCGAGGAAGTGGGATTGGCCGACCGCGCCCGCTTCCAGGCCCGGCAGCTCTCCCACGGGATGAAGCAGCGCCTGGCCCTGGCGCGTGCACTCCTCCACGATCCGGACCTCGTACTCCTGGACGAGCCCTACACCGGGCTCGACCCCCACGCGGCGTCGGTCCTGCGGAGGGTGCTCTCGTCCTTGAAGGACGGGGAACGCACCGTCGTCATGGTCACCCACAACCTGTCCGAAGGGCTGGCACTGGCGACACGGCTGGCCATTCAGGTACGAGGACGCTTCGCGTGGGAGGGGCAGCGAGGCGACATGGCCGGGGACGAATTCGAGCGATTCTACCACGGAGTGGTGGAGGGCGTGTCATGAGCGTCTACGTCCGTCAGGTGATCGCCATCCTGACGAAGGATCTCCGGCTGGAGTTGCGTACGCGGGAGCGGCTGGCGGCCATGGGCGCCTTCGCCATCCTCGCGGGTGTCCTGTTCAACTTCTCCATCGACACCACGGTGGTGCGACCCCAGGACGTCGCCGCCGGTCTGGTTTGGATGACCATCGTCTTCGGCGGTCTCCTGGGAGTGGGGCGGACGTTCGCGCTGGAGGCCCAGGATGGGGCGATCCAGGGGATTCTCATGAGCCCGGCGCCCAAGGACGCGGTCTTCCTGGGGAAGATGCTGGCGAACTTCGTGCTCCTCTACGCCATTTCCCTCCTGGTGCTGGGCGTCTTCGCGCTCTTCTTCTCGGTGGACCTCGGGGCGAACCTGGGAGCTCTTCTCTTCACGCTCGGGCTCGGCAGCCTGGGTTTCGTCGCCCTCGCCACGCTCTTCAGCGCGGTCACCGAAGGGACGCACATGGGGGATACGCTCCTCCCCATCCTGGTCTTTCCGTTGTTGGTCCCGATGGTGATCTTCGGGGCCGGAGCCACCGGAAGGCTGCTGGCCGGCCGCCCGGTTGTGGAAGTAGCGGGAAATCTCCGTATGTTGGGGGCGTTCGCGCTCATGGCCGTGGCCGCCGGCGCCGGTCTCTTTCGATACGTCGTGGAGGAGTGATGACGGACAAAGGCATTCGACGGGCGGGCGTAGGGCTCGCGCTGGTGGGTGTGATCCTGGTGATCGTGGTGCATTGGTTGTCGTTCTTCTGGGTCGCGACCGAGGTGAACCAGGGGGTCGTTCAGCGGATCTTCTACATCCACGTTCCCGCCGCCTGGGTCGGATTCATCGCGTTCGGGGTCGCGGCGCTCTGCAGTGCGATGTACCTCTGGCTCCGTGACGACAGGCTGGATCACGCCGCCGTGGCGGCGGCCGAGGCGGGGATGGTCTTCATGACCGTCGTCCTCCTCACCGGGCCATTGTGGGGGAAGGTCGCGTGGGGAACCTACTGGACGTGGGATCCCCGCCTGACGTTCACCCTGCTCCTGTGGTTCATCTTCCTGGGATACTTCATGGTCCGCTCCTCGTCCGAGAATCCGGAGAGGGGCAAGCGCTTCGCGGCCGTGGTGGCCATCATCGGGGCGCTGGACATCCCCCTCATCCATCTGAGCGTCGTGTGGTTCCGGTCGCTCCACCCCACGCCGGTGGTGGCCAAGCCGGAGGGACCCACCCTTCCGGCGGGGATGCTGATCACGCTGATGCTGGGGCTCCTGGGATTCACGTTGATGTTCTTTGGACTCTTCCTCCTCCGGTACGCCCTGGAGTCCGCCCGGAATCGGGTGGTCCTCAGGGAGCGCCGGAGCCAATCCTGACCGGAGGTAGCAGAATGTCCCGTATCGTCATGCGTCTGGTTCGCGCGGTCCCGTTGGCCGTGTTCGCCGCCTTGGTCCTCGGGGCCGTGGTGGGCGCGCAGGAGTCGCCCTTCCCGGTGGCGCAGGGGATGGCCAGTCAGAGTCTCCGGCCGTATGCCCACGTCTTCATCGCCTACGCTCTGGCGTGGATCGTCGTCTTCGGGTGGGTGGTGTCCATCGGGCGCAGGCTCGCGCGGCTGGACGAACGGCTGAGGGACTGAACCAGAGGGGGGTCAGGCGTCCGCCCGCATCACGGTTTCCAGGATGCGGTTCACCGCGTTGAGCACGGCCCGCACCGCGGTGGGGCCCAGTTCCTCTTCCCTTTCGCAGGCGGCGGATCCGATGAGCCGGTGGTTCCGGTGCATCTCTTCGCCCACGAGCCGGGCGACGACCACCCATCCGTCGAAGGCCCGCACGGCTTTGACGCCCAACAACTCGAGGTGCATCCCCCGTCCCGCGGCGGCGGTGACGGCACGGACCGCCGCCTCAGCGGACGCCTTGATCCTTCCCTGCGGGGTGGCGAGGCCCACGGCCGAACCTTTGTGATGGTGGCCGTACCATTCGAGGGAGACCGCGGCGGAGCAATGACCGTTGCTGGTGGTTTCGGACTGGAGGCGGTCGAAGCGGAGACGGGTGCGCGCGGTGCTCACGTTGTTTCCTGGGCGTAGGAGTAGTGCCCGAGGGGGGGACATCTATATTTGCCTCACGCGAGGCCGGAACGCAAGTACCACGGCTCACCCGGGCATTCCGAAGACCGAATCGGCGCTCTAGCTTGATTGGCGTGCCCGCGGAAACGTGGGACTTTCGCTTTCTCTTCGGTATCGATACCTTGGGTGCCGGCTCCCCGATCGGGGGAGGAACAACCACGGAGGATAGATGGCCACCGTCGAACTCAGCGATCAGAAGCAGAAAGCCCTCACCACGGCATTGAGCCAGATCGAGCGCTCCTACGGGAAGGGCGCCATCATGCGGATGGGGGCCGACGGTGCGAACCTCCAGATCGAAGCCATTTCCACCGGCGCTCTGAACCTCGATGCCGCCATCGGGATCGGGGGGATTCCCCGGGGCCGGATCAGCGAGATCTACGGGCCGGAATCCTCGGGAAAGACGACCCTCTGTCTCCACGTCATCGCGAACGCACAGCGCGCGGGAGGCGTCGCTGCCTTCATCGACGCCGAGCACGCTCTCGACGTGAACTACGCGCGCAAGCTGGGCGTGGACGTGGACGACCTCCTGGTCTCCCAGCCCGACACGGGGGAGCAGGCCCTGGAGATCGCCGAGGTGCTGATCCGCAGCAACGCGGTCGACGTGGTGGTCATCGACTCGGTGGCGGCCCTCGTCCCCCGGGCCGAGATCGAAGGGGAGATGGGGGATTCCCACGTGGGTCTCCAGGCCCGTCTCATGAGCCAGGCGTTGCGCAAGCTGACCGGAGCGGTCAACCGCTCGCACACCTCCGTGATCTTCACGAACCAGATCCGGGAGAAGGTGGGGGTCATGTTCGGAAGTCCGGAGACCACGTCCGGTGGGCGGGCATTGAAGTTCTACGCGTCGGTGCGTCTGGACATCCGCCGTATCGGAGCGATCAAGGACGGTCAGGAGGTCACCGGGAACCGGACCCGCGTGAAGGTGGTCAAGAACAAGTGCGCTCCGCCCTTCCGACAGGCGGAATTCGACATCCAGTACAACGAGGGGATCAGCCACACCAGCCTTCTCGTGGACCTGGGCGTGGAGCACGAGATCATCGAGAAGGCAGGGTCGTGGTTCTCGTACGGAGATCTGCGCCTGGGGCAGGGGAAGGAGAACGCCCGGCAGTTCCTCGTGGAGAACGACGATATCCGGGACGAAGTGGAGACACGCCTCCGTGCGGCCATGCAACTCCCCGGGGCCCTGGGTAGCGCTTCCGACGGTGGGGACGACGGCGCATCGGATTCCGACGCGGAATAGGTCCCGATGCGCGGTGGGGTGTGACCCGCGCAAGGAGGTGGGAGGAATCGCCGCCCTCCATTGAGCCCCGTCGCTTCGTCCGGTTATCTTGATTTTTCGGTCATTTCCCGGCCCGACTGGGCCTTTCCCCGGACATTGCGGACGAAGATGAAGGCCGCCGAGATCCGACAGCGTTTCCTGGACTATTTCGAGGAGCGGGGCCATTCCGTGCGGCCCAGCTCGTCGCTGGTCCCCGCCGACGACCCCACGCTCCTCTTCACGAACGCGGGGATGGTCCAGTTCAAGAGGGTCTTCCTCGGGCAGGAGGACGTGCCCTTCCGGCGTGCGGCCACGTCGCAGAAGTGTGTCCGTGCCGGTGGGAAACACAACGATCTGGAGGAAGTCGGGCGGACTGCGCGCCATCACACCTTCTTCGAGATGCTGGGCAACTTCTCCTTCGGAGACTACTTCAAGGCGGACGCGGTCCGGTATGCGTGGGAACTCCTCACCCGGGAGTTCGGTCTCGACGAGGGTCGCCTCTACGCCACCGTGCACTATTCCGACGACGAGGCGTGGGAGTTGTGGGAGAGCGAGGTGGGGCTTCCCGCTTCGCGGATCTTCCGCCTGGGCGACAAGGACAATTTCTGGCAGATGGCCGATACGGGGCCATGCGGTCCGTGTTCCGAGCTCCACTACGATCTTCGGAGCGCGGTGCCGGAAGCCATGACCACGGAAGAGTTCGAAGCCGCGGGGGAAGCCGGCGAGATCGTCGAACTGTGGAACCTGGTGTTCATGCAGTACGACCGGGACCACGACGGGGAGCTCCATCCGCTTCCGGCTCCATCCATCGATACCGGGGCGGGGCTCGAGAGGATCGCTGCGGTTCTCCAGGGCGTCCAGTCCAACTATCACACCGACGTCTTCACACCCCTTCTCGACCGGGTGGGAGAGGTGGTCGGGTGCGCGTACGATCCCGCCGACGACCGGGCGGTCAGCTACCGGGTGATGGCCGACCATGCCCGGGCGGTGGCGTTCCTCCTCGCGGACGGGGTCTTTCCGTCGAACGAGGGCCGCGGATACGTCCTGCGGCGGATCCTGCGGCGGGCCGTGCGGCACGCCTGGCTTCTGGGCCGGCGGGAGCCCACGCTGGTCGAGGTCGTGGATGCCACCATCGACTCCATGGGGGCCGTCTACCCCGAACTCGTCCAACGCCGGGATCACGTCCTCCAGGCCACACGGTCGGAGGAGGAGCGTTTCCTGGCCACCATCGAGGGTGGACTGGACCGATTCGATTCGCTCGCTCCGCGGGATCGGGAGGGGCAGGGGACCATCCCGGGCGGCGAGGTCTTCAAGCTCTACGATACGTTCGGATTCCCTCTGGACCTGACCGAACTCCTGGCGGGCGAGCGGGGGTACGAGGTCGACGTGGCCGGGTTCGAAGAGGCGCTCGAGGCGCAGCGTGCACGCTCGCGGGCCGACCGGGCCGCGGCCGGTTTGCGGGTGGGAACCGACGAAGCCGGCGAGGGGTGGACCCTTCTCGATGAAGGGGTGCCCACCTTCGTGGGCTATCACTCGCTCGGCGGGCGCACGCACGTGCTCGCCTACAAGTTGGAAGGGGACGTCCTGGGCCTCCAACTGGCCGAAACGCCGTTCTACGTGGAGAGCGGAGGCCAGGTGTCCGATGGGGGCGCGGTACGCGGGGAGGGGTGGTCCGTGCGCGTGACCGATGTCCGAAAGGTCCAGGACGTACCCAGCGTGTACGGGACGTTGGAGGGAGCGTTCCCCCACGCCCCCGGAGAGAGGATCGAGGTCGTCACCGAGGTTCCCGTCGACGTGCGACGGGACACGGAGAGGAATCACACCGCGACACACCTCCTGCACGCCGCCCTCCGCGCGACCCTCGGGCCGCACGTGGTACAACGGGGGTCCCTCGTCGAGGCGGACCGGCTCCGGTTCGACTTCGCGCATACGGCTCCCATGTCCCAGGAGGAACGGGACGAAGTGGAGGCCCGGGTCAACGCGTGGATCTGGGAGGATCACCCCGTCGGTACGTCGTTGAAGAGTCAGGAGGAGGCGGTGCAGGCCGGCGCCATGGCCCTCTTCGGCGAGAAGTACGGTGATGTGGTACGGGTGGTCCATGTTCCGGGCGTGAGCATGGAGTTGTGCGGCGGGACGCACGTCCGTCACACCGGCGAGATCGGCCTGTTCCGTCTGGTACACGAGAGCGGAGTGGCCGCGGGGGTTCGGAGGGTCGAGGCGTTGACTGGCCCTGGGGCGTACCGGTATCTCCGCGAGCGTGAGAGCCGCCTGGAGGACGCCGCCCGGGTGTTGAGGTCACCGGCCGACAACCTGACGCAGAGAGCCACGCAGCTCCTGGCGGAGAAGTCGGAGTTGGAGGACCTCCTGGATGAATTGCGCAGGGCCGGAGGTGCGGGTGAGACCGAGGTGTCGTCCGCCGCGCTCGAGGGTCCGCGAGGCGAAGGCGTGGCTTTCCGCGCCGCACGTATCCGGGCCCGGAGCGCCGACGATGCCCGCGCGTGGGGTGACGCCTTCGTACGGGACGTGGTGTCCGGGGTCGGCGTCGTCGCCGCCGAACTCCCGGGAGAGAAGCACACCCTTTTCGCCTTCGTGACCGACGATCTCATCCGGTCGGGGGTTCGGGCCGCGGACGTGGTGAACGGGGTGGCGGCGATGGTGGGTGGGAAGGGGGGAGGACGCCCCCACATGGCCCAGGCCGGAGTCCCGGAGCCCGAACGTCTGGGGGAGGCACTGGAGGCGTCTTCCGGGATCGTGGCCGCGCTCCTCGCGGGGGCACGAGGGTGACTCTCCTGCGGGAGTGGTTCACGACGCGGCGTCCGGCGGCGCCGGACGAGATCCGTGAGCGCCTGGAAGATTTCGCCTCGGCCGCGGAAGCGTCGGTGCCCCCTGGGGCCCTACTGATCGCGATGGGTATGGCGGAGATGGGGGCGGCGCGTGCGCAGCCCGGGCCCGTGCGGGTGAGCGCCTACCATCTGCTTCTCTCCGACGCGCTGATCACGTATGCCGCGGAGGCCGCCCTCGACGAGGTCGATCCGGTGGACGCGTTGGGCCGGGTCCTGTCCCGGGTGGTGGAGCCGCTGGAGTGATGGATCCGGGCGTCCCCGTGGTGGTCGACTTCCACAATCACCTCGTCCCGGGAGTGGACGACGGGGCTCGGGATCTGGAGGACGTCCGGGGCGCCGTGGGACGCATGGCCGATCTGGGCATTCGCCGGATCATCACCACGCCTCACCTGATGGGGAGCCTCACCCATACGCCCGAACGGCTGGTGGAGCGTCTGGATGAGGTCTCGCAGGCGTTCGATACGGCGGCGGATCTCGTGGGCGCGGAGTATCCCGAAGTGGAGTTCCGGCGCGGACACGAGGTCATGTTGGACGTTCCCGACGTGGACTTTTCGGACCCGCGCACCCGCCTGGGCGGATCGCGGTTGGTCCTGGTGGAATGGCCGGGGCTCCGGATTCCGCCGCGCAGCGGCGAGGCTCTCGTGGCCATCCGGACGGGGGGTTACGTTCCCATCGTGGCACACCCCGAGCGGTACGGTGGCCTCAACGGGAATCTGAATCTCCTGGCAGGGTGGAGAGACGCCGGTGCCTATCTTCAGGTGAATTATGGTTCCCTGGTGGGGCGCTATGGCGACAAGGCACGGGAGACCGCCGTGGCTCTCCTGGAGCGGGGGTGGGCGGACTATCTCTGCTCGGACTTCCACGCCCGGGAGGACCAGAAGATCCATCTCCGCGCGGTGCGTGAGAAGCTCGAGGAGTGGGGTCATGGCGAGACGTTGGTGCAACTCACGGTCATCAACCCGGGGAGAGCGTGGGAGGGTGAGGAACCCCTTCCGGTGAATCCCGCCACGGCGACCCCGGGGGTGTGGCGTCGCATGAAGGCTATTCTCGGGATGGAGCGAGGTTGAGGCAGAACATGGAACGTGTCCTCCAGGAGGGCCGCAGGAGGGAGAGGGCACAGGCCCGCTTCTATCGGCGGTTGTGTGGCGCCGCCGAGGAGGCGGGTGACGCCGCCGCGTCCGAGCGGCTGAATGCCCTCCTCGCAGACGAGCAGCACCACGTGTCGCGGATCACCGCGCGCCTTCTCGAGCTGGGAGTGGTTCCCGACGACGATGTCCCTGATCGGGAGGTCGAACGGGAACCCGACCTGGCGACGTGGGAGGTCGTGGCACGGGAGAGGGAGTCGGCCGAGGTGGAGTGGTACCGGAAGGCCGTGGAGGAGACGGCGGACCGGGCGACGAGGGATGTCCTCGAGGACATCCTCGTGTCGGAGGAACACCATCGCGACGAGCTGTCCGGCAAGTGGATGTCGGCGGCCGGTCGTTCGGAATACCGGAAGGAGGATCGATGAAGGGGCTGCTGGATCTTTCTGGGAAGAACGCCGTCGTCACCGGCGGGTCGCGGGGGGTCGGTCGGGCCACCGCGATCCTCCTGGCGCGCGCGGGAGCATCGGTGGGGATCGGGTACCGGAGCCGGAAGGACGCGGCGGATGCCGTGGTGGCCGAACTCCAGGACATGGGCGTTCACGCCTGGTCCGAAGCCGGAGATCTCGCCCGGGCCGAGGATGCCGACGCACTCTTCGCCCGCTCCGACCGGGAGTTCGACGGCCTGGACATCTTCGTGGGGAATCACGGGATCTGGCCTCCCGAGGACGTGGCCATGGCGGACATGACCGACGAGCAGTGGCATGGAACCATGGCGGCGAACCTGCACTCCATCTTCTACACCTCCAGGGCGGCGGCACGCCGGCTTCGCGACCATGGACGGATCGTCCTCGTGAGTTCCACCGCGGGACAACGCGGCGAGGCGTATCACGGGGACTACGCGGCCACGAAGGGTGCGCTGATCTCGCTGGTGAAGGGGTTCTGCGTCGAGTTGGGCCCGAGGGGAATCACCGTCAATTGCGTGGCTCCGGGGTGGATCGATACGGAGATGGCACACCCCGCGTTCGGGGAGGGAGCCCGTGAGCGCATCGAGGCCGGAATTCCCATCCGGCGGGTCGCGTCCGCGGAGGACGTCGCGGGCCCCATCGCGTTCCTCTGTTCCGAACTCGGGCGGCACATCACCGGGGAGACGGTGAACGTCAACGGCGGTGCGGTTCTGGTCGGATGACGCTGGCCACGCCTTCGCCGCCCGGGGCGGTGGGATGGATCGTCCGCACGCTCGAGGCTGAGGGGTTCGAGACCTGGGCGGTGGGCGGAGCCATCCGCGACGTCCTGGTGGGGCTTCCGGGAAGTGACTGGGACCTCACCACGCGGGCCCGACCGGGGGACGTGCGCCGGATCTTTCGCCGGACTGTTCCCGTGGGGGTGGAGCACGGCACGGTGGGCGTCCTCGCCCGGGACGGCACGATGTACGACGTCACCACGTTCCGGAAGGACGTGGCCACGGACGGAAGACACGCCGTGGTGGCCTTTTCCGATACCCTCGCGGAGGATCTGGCCCGGCGGGACTTCACCATCAACGCCATCGCCTGGCATCCCATGAGTGGGGAGTTCGTCGATCCGTTCGGTGGCAGGACCGACCTCGAAGAGGGGGTCCTGCGCACCGTGGGGGAGCCCGGCGACCGTTTCAGGGAGGACTACCTCCGGATCCTGCGCGCGTTGCGCTTCGCCGGACGCTTTTCCCTGAAGGTGGAGCAGGAGACATGGCGCGCCCTTGGGGCGGGTGTGGATCACCTCGGGTCCCTTTCCGCGGAGCGTGTCCGCGAGGAGTTGCTCAAGGTCCTGGAGGCCGACGCGAAGCCCTCCGTCGCATTGGGACTCTACGCCGCCTCCGGCGCCCTGCGTGTGCTATATCCAGAGCTCTCCGCGCTGGATCCGGACGAGTGGACCAGGACACTCGACGTGGTGGACGCGCTTCCCCGGGGGAGGCCACTCCTCCGTCTGGCCGCGCTCCTTCGCCCCCTATCCCGGGAGGGCGTCGTGGCGTTGCTCGTTCGACTCCGCCTCTCCAACGTGCAGACCGACCGGGTGGCGCTGTGGGCGTCGAGCGCACCGCGTCCGGCGGCGAGGGAGGGGGCTGCGGCTGTGAGAGGGTGGACCAGGACGGTGGGGAGGGAGAACGTGGCGGCGCTGAGCCGGATCGAGATGGCGGAATCGAGGGTCCGTGGTAGCCGGGGCGACACGGAGGCGGTTGCGGCCATGATCGACAAATGGCGCTTCACGCGGTCGGTGCTCTCCGAGGACCCACCGCTCACGGTGGGGAGTCTGGCCTTTTCGGGACGGGACCTCGTGGCGATGGGCGAGAGGCCCGGTCCCCACTTCGGCCGTGTGCTGGAGCGGCTCCTGGACTGGGTGGTGGAGGATCCGGCGCGGAATCGAGGGGAACTCCTGGCCGCGCGGGCGGTCGAGGTGCTCGAGGTGGAACGGCGCCGGGATGACTGAGCTCGATCTCTTCGGGGGGAAGGGTGGCGTCGCCGGCGGCGGGAGCGCCGGGGCCGGGGCAGGCGCGCCGTTGGCCGCGCGCATGAGGCCGGAGACACTCGCCGAATTCAGAGGCCAGGAGCACCTCCTGGGTGACGGGAAGGCCATCCGGGTGATGCTCGAGGGCGGACAACCCGCGAGCATGATCCTCTGGGGTCCTCCGGGGAGCGGGAAGACGACCCTGGCTCGTCTCATCGCCAACGAGTGCGACGTGACCTTCGTCCCCTTCAGCGCGGTCACCGAGGGGATCGCGCGGGTGAGGGAGATCATCAAGGAGGCGGGGGAGCGTCTCCGCGCCACGGGGCGCCGGACCATCCTCTTCTGCGACGAGATCCATCGGTTCAACAAGGCGCAGCAGGACGCGTTCCTCCCCCATGTGGAGGCGGGTACCGTGATTCTGGTGGGAGCCACCACCGAAAATCCGTCCTTCGAGATCGTGCGACCGCTCCTCTCGCGTGCCCCGGTGTACGTGCTCAACGCCCTGGGACCGGAAGACGTGCGTGGAATCCTGGACGCGGCCCTGGCCTCCGGGGACCGGGGGCTGGCCGGCCTGGACCTCACGGTGGACGACGAAGCGCTCACCTTCATCGCCGAGGCGGCGGACGGAGACGCGCGGCGGGCACTGGGCGTTCTCGAAGCCGCGGCGGGGCTGGCCGGCCGCGCGGGTGGGAGGCTCGACCTCGAAGTCGCCCGTGAGGCGCTGCAGCATCGGTTCGCGGTCTACGACAAGGGCGGGGAGGAGCACTACAATCTCATTTCCGCGTTGCACAAGTCGATTCGCGGGAGCGACCCCGACGGGGCGTTGTACTGGCTCGCCCGCATGCTGGAGGGGGGCGAGGACCCGCTCTACATCGCCAGACGCCTGGTGCGCATGGCCATGGAGGACATCGGTCTCGCCGATCCGGCGGCACTCCAGGTCGCTCTGGCCGCCCGGGACGGGTACCACTTCCTGGGGTCGCCCGAGGGGGACCTGGCCCTGGCGGTGGCAGCCACCTACCTCGCCACGGCGCCCAAGTCGAACCGCGCCTACACGGCATGGAAGGTCGCCCGGGACGCGGCCCGGGCGACCACAGGGGCGCCCGTTCCCCTCCATCTCAGGAACGCGCCCACGACCCTGATGAAAGACCTGGGATACGGTGAGGGGTACCAATACGATCCTGAACAGGCGCACGGGGTATCCACACAGCGCTATCTTCCAGAAGGGATGGACGACGCCCGCTTCTACGAACCCGGGCCCTACGGACACGAGAAGACCGTGGCCGCCCGGCTGAAGTGGTGGGCCGAGCGCCGTCGCGAGGCGGCCGGGCGGGAGGCGCCCGGAGACGAGTGAGAGGGTGGCGACATCCTCGACCGCAGTACGCCGGGGTGGCCCGGATGGAATCAGGAACGAAGAACCACGAAAGGGGGGATACGAAATGACGTTCAGACGTTGGGCACCGGCTTCGGCCGTACTGTTGATGGCCGCGGGCTGCGCCGTCGCGTTCCAGGAACCCACCGTGGAGGTCGCCGGCGTGCGCGTGGCGTCCATCGGGCTCAGGGGAGGAACGCTGGCCGTGAGCGTGGAGGTGGACAATCCCAATCGGTACGATCTCGAAGTTCGCTACATGAGCTTCGCGGTGGATTTCGTGGACGGCGAAGCGGAGTCCGACGCGCCGCTCCGCCCGTTGGTGGAAGGACGGCTGGACGACCCGCCGCCCATACCCGCCAAGGGAAGCGGGACCGTGGAGGTCGAGGTGCCCCTGGAGTATTCCTCGGTGGGCTCCGCCATCCGCCGGATCCTCTCCACCGGAGAGCTGGGCTATCGATTCCGGGGTGAACTCCGGTTCGACGTTCCGTGGGGGACCATGGCCGTGCCCCTGGAAGACCGGGGTGTGTTCCGTCCGGAAGTTCCCTTCGGGAGGAACTGACCAGGACGCTCTACTGACGTGATAGAGAACCGCACACCCGTCGAACGTGCGGTGTTGGTGGGCGCCCCCGAACGGGGGTTGGACCTACGCATCGCCGCCGAACACATCGAGGAGCTCGAGCGCCTCACCGACACGGCCGGAGGGAAGGTCGTGGGCACGCTCCAGCAACGCGTGGACCGTCCTCATCCCCGATTCTACATCGGGGAGGGGAAGGCCACGGAGTTGAAGGAGATGGTGGAGGCCACGGAGGCGGATCTCGTGATCTTCGACGAGGAGCTCTCGCCGGCCCAGGGGAAGAACCTGGAAGAGCGGGTGGGGGTGCGGGTGATGGATCGACCCGAGCTGATCCTCGACATCTTCGCCACCCGGGCCCGTTCGAGGGAAGCGAAGATGCAGGTGGAGTTGGCCCAGCTCCAGTATCTCCTTCCCCGACTCCGGCGTATGTGGAGCCACCTCTCCCGCATCCGGGGGGGCATCGGGCTGCGGGGACCGGGAGAGACCCAGTTGGAGACGGACCGACGCCTGATCGGCACACGGATCTCGGAGTTGAAGGCCAAGCTCCGGCAGGTGGCACTGGCGCGGGAGATTCAGCGCAAGGGGAGGGTCGGCCAGTTCCGCGCGGCTCTGGTGGGGTACACGAACGCCGGCAAGTCCTCTCTTCTCCGTGCGCTCTCGGGAGCGGATCTCTTCGTCGAGGATCGGCTGTTCGCCACGTTGGATTCGGCCACCCGCGAAGTCGATCTCGGCGACGGTCATTCGGTTCTGGTCACCGACACCGTGGGGTTCATCCGGAAGCTCCCCCACCATCTCGTGGCGTCCTTTCGCTCCACCCTCGAAGAGGCCCGTGAGGCGGACGTCCTCCTGCACGTCATCGACGCCTCCCACGCGGATTGGGAGGAGCAGCGCTCGGTGGTCCTGGAGGTGCTCGCGGACCTGGATCTCGAAGGGCGGGAGAAGATCCTGGTCTTCAACAAGGTGGACCGACTCACCCATGGAGAGGAAGAGGGCCTTCGGGACCGGATCAGGGCTCTGGAGCCGTACTCCGCGGTGTTCGTGTCCGCACTCGACGTCGGGTCCCTGGATGCCCTGAAGGATGCCCTGAAGGCGAGGATCCGGGCGAGGCTCACCCGCGTGAGGGTGTCGGTTCCGCTCACGGACGGTGAGGTGCTGTCGTCGCTCTACCGGGACGGCGAGGTGCTCGACCGGACCGATCTGGATGAGGCGGTGGTCGTGACGGTGCGTCTCCCCGAGGCGCCTCTGGCGAGGCTCCGCCACCGTGAGGGTGTGCGCGTGGAGGCGCTGAAGTGAACGGCAACCGAGAGGGCATCGTCATCGTCGGCCCGGGTCGGATGGGTCTGGCCCTGGGATACGCGTTGTCCGGGAGTTCGGCCGTGTCGAGGATCACGGTGTGCGGGCGGGCCATGGAGCCGCCGCACCATCCTCTGTTCACGGAGGGCGCGGTCGAGTACTCGCCGGGATTGCGAATCCCCTTCGAGGACACGGAAGCCGTCTTTCTCGCCGTACCCGACCATGTGGTTCCGGAACTGGCGCATACCCTGGCCGGACTGGGAGACGCGCCCCCGGGGTGTGTCGCCTTCCATCTCTCCGGGGCGCTCTCGACGGAGGTTCTGGCACCGCTCCATCATCGTGGCTACGCGGTGGGGTCGTTCCACCCCCTCCAGGCGGTATCGCTTTCCGTCGGGTCTGCCCGCCGCTTGAGGGGAGCCTGGTTCGGGATCACCGGTGGGCCGGAGGCCATGTCGGTGGCGCGGAGGCTGGTGACGGCTCTGGAGGGCGCCGTTCTGTCCGTGCCGGAGTCCCGCAAGGCGGTCTATCACGCGGCGGCGGTCATGGCGTCGAATTTTCTCCCGCCTCTTCTGGACGCGGCGTGCCGGATGTTGGAGCGGGCGGGGGTCTCCCATGAGGACGCGCTCCCCGCGCTCCTTCCGTTGGTGGAGGGAGCCCTGGCGAACGTCAGGGAACTCGGAGTCCAGGGAGCGGTAACCGGGCCGGTGGCCCGGGGCGACCTGGAGACCGTGGGGTTGCACCTGCGCGCCATGGAGCCGGATGAGCGGTTCCTGTACACGGTGTTGGCCTGTGAATTGATCCAGATTCTGGGCGAGGCCCTGTCCGACGATGCGCGGGCCGCCCTCATGGACGTCTTTCAACACGAACTCGAGTGACCGCGCAATGCGCTTGTACGTGAACATCGACCATGTGGCCACGGTCCGTCAGGCCCGTCGCACGGACGAGCCCGACCCGGTCCGGGCGGCCGTATTGGTGGAACTCGCCGGTGCCCAGGGGATCACGATCCATCTCCGCGAGGATCGCCGGCATATTCAGGACAGGGACGTGCGCCTCCTCATGGAGACGGTCCGTTCGGGGGTCAACTTCGAGTTGGCCACCTTTCCCGACATCCTGGATATGGCGTGTGAGTTGAAGCCCATGCAGGCCACGCTGGTACCGGAGAAGCGAGAGGAGGTCACCACCGAGGGTGGGCTGGACCTCTCGAACGAGGCCACGCGCGCCCGCAACGGCGAGGCGTTGGATCGCCTCGCCCGGGCGGGAATCCGGACGTCTCTGTTCATCGATCCGGACCCCGAGGCGATCCGTGCCGCGGCGGACATGGGTGCCGACGCCGTGGAGATCCACACGGGGGCGTACGCCAACGCGCGGGGCCACGAGCGCACAGAGCAACTTCATCGCCTGCGGGAGGCGGCCGTCACGGCACGCGAGGCCGGGCTCGCCGTGCACGCCGGTCACGGCCTCACCTACGAGAACGTGATGGCCGTGGCGGCGATTCCCCAGATCGAGGAACTGAACATCGGCCACAGCATCGTCTCTCGGGCGCTGTTCACAGGACTGGGAGAGGCCGTACGGGAGATGGCGACCCTGATCCGCCGGGCGAGGGACGTACGTTGAGGGCGCATTGGGGCAAGACCGTATTCGGCGTGGCCGTCACCGTTCTCCTCCTCTGGTGGGCGCTCCACGACGTGTCACTCAGGGAAGTCTGGGAGCTGATCGGGGAGGGGGATCCCCTCCTCCTCCTGGCCGCGGTGACCGTCGCCACCCTGGGGTTCCTGATCCGGGCCATGCGGTGGAGGATCCTCCTCGCGCCGGTGAAGCCGGACACGACGTTCCGGTCGCGCTTCACCGCGGTCAGCATCGGCTTCATGGCGAACAACGTGCTTCCGGCCCGCGTGGGGGAATTCGCCCGGGCGCTCGCGTTTTCCAGACTCGAACCCGTGTCCGCCAGTGCCGCCTTCGGATCGTTGGTCGTGGAACGGGTCCTGGACGGGTTGGTGCTCCTCCTCTTCCTCGTCCTTCCGGTGTTTTCGCCGGGGTTTCCCGGCGCGGCCGTCTTCAGCGAGGGGATGGGTTCCCTCGTCCTGAAGGGTGCGGTGGCCGCCCTCGCCGTGGTGGGGGGCTGTTTGGCGGTGATGGTGGTGTGGCCCCGGGCCTTCGTGCGCTTTGCCGTGGGAGTGTCCCGATGGCTTCCCCGGAGCCTCGCCCGTCCGTTGGTGGATTCCCTCGAGTCCTTCCTCTCCTCGCTTCAGGTGCTGAGGAGTCCACGGCTCCTCACCCTCGCCGTGCTCTGGTCCTTGGCGTTCTGGAGTTGGCACGCAGTCTCGTTCTGGCTCGGAATGAAGGCCTTCGGCATCGACACCGGTTTCGTCTCGGCGGTGTTCACGGAGGCGGTGGTGGGTTTCGGCGTGGCCATCCCGTCGGCCCCGGGGTTCGTGGGTACCTTCCATGCTTCGGCCAGCTTCGCCCTGTCGGATGTGTACGGCGTGGAGGCCGCGCGTTCCCTTGCCTTCGCCTTCGGATACCATTTCGGGGGGTGGATTCCTGTGACCGTCATCGGACTGCACTACGCGTGGAAGATGGGCCTCTCCCTGGGTGACGTGGGGGCCGCCGAGGAGATCGTGGAGGAGGCCATCGAGGCGGTGCACCCGGAGGGGAAGCGAGCCCTGGAGGGGGAGGTCTGAAGGATGGCGCTCCGTTCGGTCGGGATCTCCGCGCCGGCCAAGGTGAACCTGTACCTTCGCGTCCTTCACCGTCGCCCGGACGGATTCCATGAACTGGACACCGTCTTCCTGGCCGTGAGCCTCCACGACGAGCTTCTGGTCGAGTCGGGGGGCGCCCCGGGACCGGTGACGCTCACGCTTCAGGGGCCCGATCCGTGTGCCGTGGCGGACAACCTCGCCTTCCGTGCGGCGGAGGCGTTTCGTGCCGCGTCGGGGATCCCCCATGCGATATCCGTGCACCTGGAGAAACGGATTCCCGCCGGGGCGGGACTGGGAGGTGGGTCTTCCGACGCCGCCGCCGTGCTTCGGGCCCTGGACCACCTCCATCCGGGGGTCGTCCCACGGTCGGAACTCATGGCCGTGGGCGCCGCGCTGGGTTCCGACGTTCCCTTCTTCCTCGGGGAGAGCGCCATGGCCCGAGGCACGGGTCGAGGCGAGGTGCTGCGCCCGCTCCCTCCCCTCCCCGAAGCCTACGTCGTCCTGGTGCTCCCTCCCGTGCACGTGGCGACGGGGCCGGCGTTCGCGGCGTTGAAGAGGAACGAGTCCGCGGTCCGCGAGGCACTGCCCGCGCCGCCTGGATCCTGGGAGGCCGTCAGCGAAATGGCCACCAACGATTTCGAGGGAGTGATCGCGGCGACGCACGCGGAGGTCGCGGCGGCCTTGGGTGCTCTCCGGGACGAAGGTGGGCGACCCGCCCTCCTGTCCGGGAGCGGCGCGGCGTGCTTCGGCGTGTTCCCTTCGTTGGAGCGAGCCACGGCCGTCGCCGGCCGTCTGGAGGAGAGGCTGGGATGGCCTGCACCCGTCGTGACTACGCTCGGTGCGCTTCCCCGGCCGGGGTCTCCCGGGGGTTGAACCACCCCCCCGGGGTTGGGTAGGATGTTGCGGCGCGGGTTCGACTCCATCGGCGACTCGCTCCTAGTGGCCCGTCGTCTAATGGCAGGACACCGGTCTTTGGAACCGGCGGTGGTGGTTCGAATCCACCCGGGCCAACTGTTGCTCGCCCACTCCCGATCCGGGATCCGGATGAGAGCCACACTTCTCCTCCTCTCGCTGGCGCTGCCGGCGCCGGGCCTCCTCGCCCAGGCGGGACACCCCGACTCCGTCCGTCTGCATGATGCGGCCGTGGACGCTCACCGTCGCTTCGAACGTCGACGCCTGCGGCTCATCCCTTCCACGAACGACTCACCACCCGGCGAATGCGAGGAGCGGGTGGGGCGCTTTTGCGTCTGGTACGACGCGGGCGAGTCGATACCGGAGGACGATCCGCGGGTGGGGGAGTACCGGCTGGAGCTCCTGGCTACGCTGGACTCCGTCGCCGGCATCATCCCCGGCGATGATTGGGTGTTGGGTCAGCGCGTCTGGTACCTCTGGGAGTCCGGCGCGGGCGAGCGGGCCCGCTCCGTGGCCGCGAGCTGCGACGGGGCGGCTCCCTGGTGGTGTGCCGCCCTGGAGGGCTGGATGCTCCACGAGATGGAGCGATACGACGATGCCGCCGAGGTCTTCGCGCGGGCCGTGGACGGCCTGGGGGCGGTGGATCCCGAGGAGGCGGATCGTTGGCGCGTCCCCCGCTGGATTCTCGACTCCGACGGGCGGGAGGCCCTGGACGATGCATCCGAGGCCGTGCTCCCCGCCCTCCTCGACCGCTTCTGGCGCCTCTCCGACCCCCTGTACCTGGTTCCGGGGAACGATCGCCGTACCGCGGACCTGTCCCGGTGGACGGTGAGCCTCATCAGGGAGCGGCAGCGTACTCCCTACCAGATCGGGTGGGCGGCGGATCTGGAACAGCTCCTGGTCCGGAACGGCTGGGAGCTCGGATGGGAGCGGACGCGGCACTGGGACATCTCGAGAACCGACGGGATGATCGGTCACAACCATCCGGAAGGGAGGGACTTCGGTGCTCCGGGGAGGATTCTCCGGGACCCGGCGTCCGCGAAGCCCCACGACCTGGTGGCGGACCTCACCCGGCCGCGAAGCCTGTACGCGCCCGCATACGCTCCGGTCCTTCTTCCCATGCAGGGACAACTGGCCGTGTTCCCCCGGGGGGGAGACATGACCGTGGTGGTGACCACGTACCTCTCCGCCGACACCACGGTCGCGGCCGCGAAGGGAGATCCGAGGCCGTGGATGGATCCCGGCGAACGGGTCGCCGAACCCGACGTGTCGGGGGTCTTCGTCTGGAACGTGGCGGTACCGCCTGCTGTGGACACGTGGGCACGGGGGAGTGTGCGTACGCTGACCGGTCAGCCCGGGCCGGGCGGGGACGGGTTGGCGGGTGAATCCCATGTGCTCGAGCTCCCGGCCGGTGACTACGTGCTGTCCGCGGAACGCTGGAGCCCGTCCCGCCGCCGGGCCGGGCGGATGCGCACCGGGCTCAGCCGGGACACGGTGCCGCCGGACGTGCCCCGGTTGTCCGACCTGCTCCTCGTGGCCGGTGATGTGAGCGGGATCACTTCCGTGAGGGAAGCCGCGGAGAACGCACTTCCGTCCACCCGGGTCTCGCGGAGCGGAAAGCTCGGCATCGCCTTCGAGGTGACGGGATTGGGATGGATTCCGGAGACCGTTTCGTTCGAGGTGGCGGTCGTGAGTTCCGAGGCAGGCCCGTTACGTCGCCTGGGCACACGGCTGGGAATCCTCGGGGACGAGGCCGTGGTGTCGGTGCGATGGGAGGAGCCCGGTCCCGAACGTCCCCAACCCATGTTCCAGGTGGTGGCGCTGGAGATGCCCTCCCTCGACGTAGGAAGGTACCGCGTCGTTCTCGACGTCATCCTTTCTGGGCGGGAGATCATGAGGGTGGAGAAGGAATTCTCGGTGGTGGTGAGTGACTGGACGGTGGTGCCGCGGTGACCTCCCGGAAGGCCGTTTTCACGTGTCGTTGACGCTTCCCCTCGGCATGTCTAGCTTTTCAGGCTGTCGCGAGCACCAGATCCAGAGGCGATAAGAGCCCCACGACATCATGGACGATACCTTTCGGCGGGGACCTCTCCTCCTCCTCTGCGGCCGGGCGAACCGCCCCCTCGCAGCGGAGATAGGCGAGCTCATAGGAAAGTCGCCCGATGGAGCGACGATCAAGAATTTCGCGGACGGAGAGATCTTCGTGCGCATCGACCGGAATGCACGGGGGCGGGATGTGTTCATCATCCAGTCCACGACGGCGCCGGCCGACAACATCATGGAACTGCTCCTGCTCATCGACGCGGCCAAGCGGGCCTCGGCGGCTCGGGTGACGGCGGTGGTGCCGTACTTCGGATACGGACGGCAGGACAGGAAGGATCAGCCGAGGGTGGCGATCGGAGCCAAGCTCGCCGCCAATCTCATGGTGGCCGCGGGGGCCGATCGGGTCATCTCCATCGACTTCCACCAGCATCAGATCCAGGGTTTCTTCGACATTCCGGTGGACCACCTCTACGCGGCGCCGGTTCTGACGAAGTACTTTCGGGAGCAGGGGCTGGAGGATCTCGTGGTCGTGGCGCCGGACGTGGGTTCGGCCAAGATGGCCCGCGGGTTCGCGAAGCGGCTCGGCGGGACCTTCGCCATCATCGACAAGAGGCGTCCCACCGCCAACGTGGCGGAGGTGCTCAACGTGGTGGGCGAGGTGGAGGGAAAGACCTGCCTCCTCGCCGACGATATGGTGGATACGGGGGGGACGCTGGCCAACGCCGTCGTCGCCCTGAAGGAACGGGGGGCCAAGGCGGTGTACGCCTGCGCCACCCATGCCCTCCTCTCGGGGAAGGCGGTGGAGCGTCTCGCGGAGGCGCCCCTGGAGGAAATGGTGGTGACCAACACCATCGACATCCCGGAGGAGCGGAGGTTCCCGAACCTCAAGATCCTTTCGGTTGCGGACCTTCTGGCGAAGGCCATCGACCACGTGCATTCCAACGAGTCGGTGAGCCAGCTCTTCGAAGGGCCCGTCGACCACTGAAAACCACACGGGCGGTCTCCGATCAATCGGGGCGGACCCCAAGAAGTCTCTTGCGAGACGCGAACGGCAGGTAGAGAACCATGACGACCACGACGACGTTGGAAGCGGCGAAGAGGGACCAGGCAGGGAAGGGAGTCGCACGGAAGCTCCGGGCCCAGGGAAGGGTTCCGGCGGTCCTGTACGGCGGGGACGGTGAGGCCGTGAGCCTGTCCGTGGACGCCCACGACGCGCTCCACCTCTTCCAGTCCATCTCGGTGGAGAACACGATCATCGAGCTCAAGGTCGAGGGTGAGAAGAAGCCCGTGTCCACGCTGGTGCGGGAGATCCAGGCTCACCCTTTCCGGATGGAGCTGGTCCATGTGGACTTCCTCCGCATCCAGAAGGGAGTTGCCCTGGACCTCGAGATCCCCCTCCATCTGGTGGGCGTGCCCGAAGGGGTGAAGCTCCACGGCGGGACGCTGGAGCAGATGATCCACGAGCTTCCGGTACGCTGCATTCCGTCGAACATCCCCGACTCCATCGAGGTGGACGTGTCGGCGCTCGATCTCAACGAGGTGCTGCACGTGAGCGACATCGAGTTGGGAGAGGGTGTCGAGGTCACCATCGACCCGTCGCGCACCATCTGCGCCGTGGCCTCGCCGAGGGGTGGAGCCGAGGGGACCGAAGCGGAAGCCACGGAAGCGGAGGAAGGCGAGGACGGCTCCGGCGAATAACCGGAGTCGCCTGGCGTGAAGGTGGTGATGGGGTTGGGAAACCCCGGTGCAGAGTACGACGACACCCGCCACAATGTGGGGTGGTGGGTCCTGGACCGGCTGGCGTACGACTGGAAGTTCGGTCCGTTTCGCCGGGAACGCCGGGCCCTGGTCGTGGAGGGTATCGTGGGCGCCGAGAAGGTGGTGCTCGTGAAGCCCACCACGTACATGAACCGGAGTGGCCAGGCCTTGCGCCTCCTGCAGGGTCTCGATGAATTCGAGGCCGAGGAGGATCTCCTCGTGGTCGTGGACGATGCGTCTCTGGACGTGGGGAGGATCCGTCTGAGACCACGGGGTTCGGACGGTGGGCACAACGGTCTGAAATCGATCTCGGGTGCGCTGGGCTCTCACGAGTACGCCCGCCTGAGGGTTGGAGTTGGTGTGAAGGAAGGGGATGTCGACCTGGCGGATTGGGTCCTGTCTCCCATGCCTCCTCAGGACGAGGAGGTCGTAGTGGGGCTCTTGCCTATGATGACCGAGGCGGTCCACGCCTGGGTCGAAGAAGGCGCGGAGGCGGCGATGAACCGCTTCAATCGTTGAATTCCAACGCGATGTACGGAGGAATACCGAACCGATGACGGAACTCGTCGTAATGACAGACTGGGCCTGGCTCCTCGGAGTGCTGGGCCTCGGAGTGGCCTTCGGTATCTACGGCTACGTGAAGAAGCAGCCGGCCGGTACCGAGGTGATGATCGACCTCGGAGAGCAGATCCACGACGGGGCGATGGCCTTCCTGCGACGCGAGTACACCGTCCTGGCGGTGTTCGTCGTCGTGGTGGCGGTGCTCCTGAGCCTCGCCATCGGCACGGCGCCCGCCTTGGCGTACGTCTTTGGCGCGCTCAGCTCCGTGGCGGCGGGCTTCTTCGGGATGAAGGCTGCTACCCGGGCCAACACACGTACGTCCGCCGCCGCGAACGCGGGAGGCGCGGGGAAGGCGCTGCGCATCGCCTTCTTCGGTGGCTCGGTGATGGGGTTGGCCGTGGCGGCCCTCGGACTGCTCGGGGTCGGCGTCCTCTACGTGATCTACGGGTCCACCGCGGTGGGCGCGGGTGGGTACGCCTTCTTCGCGGAAGTCGTGTCCGGCTTCGCCATGGGAGCGAGTTCCATCGCCCTCTTCGCTCGTGTGGGTGGCGGTATCTACACGAAGGCCGCCGACGTCGGGGCGGACCTGGTGGGCAAGGTGGAGGCAGGGATTCCCGAGGACGATCCCCGGAACCCCGCCACCATCGCCGACAACGTGGGCGACAACGTGGGTGACGTCGCCGGGATGGGCGCCGACATCTTCGAGTCGTACGTCGGCTCCGTGGTGGCGACCATCGCCATCGCCGCCACCGCGCCCGCCCTCGCCTCGAGCCGCGCCGCGGCGGTTGCCCTCCCCATCCTCACGGTGATGGTCGGGCTGGTGGCCTCGCTGGTCGGGATCGGGATGATGAAGGTCCTGGAGCGCACCAACCCGGCCTCCGCGCTGCGGAACGTGACCTTCATCGCGGCGGGGCTCTTCCTGGCCGCAATGTTCTTCGTGGTGAAGAGTCTGGGGATCACCTTCGCCGGTGCGGAGTCGTATCCCATCGCCGGGCCCTGGGTCGCCCTGGTCTCGGGGACGCTGGTGGGGATCGCCATCGGGTTGGTGACCGAATACTACACGGCCGCCGGACCCGTGCGGCGGATCGCCGACGCCAGTCAGACCGGCGCGGCCACGAACATCATCACCGGTCTCGCGGTGGGGATGGAGTCCACCGCGGTGCCGCTTCTCCTGATCTGCGGCGCCATCTTCGCGTCCTTCAGCTTCGCCGGTCTGTACGGGATCGGGATCGCGGCGGTAGGCATGCTGGCCACGGTCGGCGTCACCATGTCGGTGGACGCGTATGGTCCCATCGCGGACAACGCCGGCGGGATCAGTGAGATGAGCGGGCTCGGTCCGGAGACGCGCGCCATCACCGATTCCCTGGACGCCATCGGCAACACGACGGCGGCCATCGGGAAGGGCTTCGCCATCGGGTCGGCCGCGCTCACGGCTCTGGCCCTGTTCTCGGCGTACTCTTCGAAGGTCGGACTCCAGGCGACGGGGATCGATCTGGTCAACCCGGTGGTGGTCATCGGGCTCTTCATCGGCGGGATGCTGCCCTTCTTCGTAGCGGCTCTCACCATGACCGCGGTGGGTCGGGCGGCGCAGGGGATGGTCGATGAAGTCCGGCGGCAGTTCCGGGAGATCCCCGGCATCATGGAAGGGACGGCCAAGCCCGATTCCGCGCGCTGCGTGGACATCTCCACCCAGGCGGCGCTCCGCGAGATGATCCTACCGGGTGTCACCGCGGTGCTCGCTCCGGTCGTGGTCGGGTACATCCTCGGGGTCGAGGCGCTGGGTGGACTGTTGGCCGGTGCCACGGTCACGGGCGTGCTCATGGCGCTGTTCATGGCGAATGCCGGCGGTGCCTGGGACAACGCCAAGAAGTACATCGAGGGCGGCGCCTACGGCGGGAAGGGGTCGGATTCACACAAGGCCGCGGTCGTGGGTGACACCGTGGGAGACCCGTTCAAGGACACCTCGGGACCGTCTTTGAACATCCTGATCAAGCTCATGAGCGTGGTTTCGCTGGTGCTGGCGCCGTGGTTCGTGAAGGTGCATCACCTCGACGCGGACGGAACCTCGGTCAACATGCTGGTGGACTGGATCCAGGGGTTCTTCGGCTGAGGCGGGGGACGCCTACGGCCCTGTAGTCATCGATCTCCGTCTTCGGGGCCGGCTCTCTCTCAGCGAGAGGTCCGGCCCCGTCGCATACCGGGAAGCATTCCATGTCCAAGGCCCCCACCTTCGAGAACGCTCTGGCATTCGCCGCGGACCTCATTCGCATCCCTTCGCTCTCGGGGAGCGAACAGGCGGTGGCCGAACGCGTCCGGGAGGAAATGGACGCCCTCGGACTCTCCGACGTCCGGATCGACGACACCGGCAACGTGATCGGGGTGGCCAGGGGCGGGGGAGACGCACCCGCGGTGATGCTCTCCTGCCACCTGGACGTGGTCGCGGAAGGGGACCCCGCGGAGTGGGAGGTGCCACCCTTCTCCGGAGAGGTACGGGACGGTTTCCTTCACGGACGGGGTGCCATGGACATCAAGGGTCCGCTGGCGCTCCAGACGTATGCGGCCGCATCTCTCATCGGAGAGGCTCCGGGTGACGTCATCGTGGCCCATACCGTCTACGAAGAGCGGGGGGGGCTGGGGATGAGGCGCCTCGTCGAGTCCGGCGCCGTGCGACCCGCAGCCGTGGTCATCGGCGAATCGACCCACGGAGACATCTGCATCGGGCACCGGGGACGCGCCGAGTTGGAGGTGGTCCTCACCGGGGTGGCCGGTCACGCGAGCGCTCCGCAGCGGGCGCGAAACGCCCTCGACCTTCTCGCTCCCGTCATGAGCGCCCTGGCCGACGTGTCCGCCGATCAGCCCGACGATCCCATTCTGGGACGATCGACCATGGTGCCCACCATGGTGGAGGTCCTTCCCGAGACCCGAAACGTGATCCCGGACCGCGTCGTGATCGCCCTCGATTGGCGGATCCTTCCCGGTGATGACGATGCCGGTCTTCTGGGAAGGGTGCGGGACGCCATCGCGAAGCGGCTTCCCGTCGTCCCCGAAGGGCTCGGAGTCGAGGTCCGCATGGCGGAGGAACACCAGGTCACGTGGACCGGCCGGGCGGAGGACCGGAATCTCCTGACACCGGGGTTTCTCATGGCTCCGGACCACCCGGTGATCCGGGCCGCGGCGGCCGCGGTGGGGAAGCGCGGGAAAGAGGCCGAGCCGGCGTCGGTGCGGCCGTGGACGTTCGCCACCGACGGGGGGTGGACGTGCGGCGTCCACGGAATTCCGTCGCTGGGGTTCGCTCCAGGAGAAGAGCGATACGCGCACACGAACACGGAACGCCTGGACGTGGAAGAGGCCCGGTGGGCGTTCGGCCGGTATCCGGACCTCATCGTGGCGATGCAGAACGCGCTTCGCTGACACCGCCGGCACCGGACCCATTCTCGAGGTACTTCAAACACTTCACGCGGTACATCAGTCATGCTCAAGGTCGGCATCGTGGGACTCCCCAACGTGGGGAAGTCGTCCCTCTTCAACGCGCTCACTTCCGCAGGAGCTCCTTCCGAGAACTATCCTTTCTGCACGGTGGATCCCAACGTCGGGACGGTGGAGGTCCCGGACACGCGACTCCAGCGGATCCACGAGGCGACCGGGTCGGCCCGCATCGTGCCCACGGTGATGCAGTTCGTGGACATCGCGGGGCTGGTGAAGGGCGCCTCCGAAGGTGAAGGGTTGGGAAACCAGTTCCTGGCGAACATCCGTGAAGTGGATGCCATCGCCCACGTGCTGCGCTGTTTCGACGATTCCGACGTCGCCCATGTGGCGGGGAGCGTCGATCCCCTGCGGGACCGGGAGATCGTGGACACCGAACTGGCGCTGGCCGATCTGGAGACCGTGGAGCGACGGCTCGACAAGGTGACCAAGAAGGCCAAGTCCGGCGACAAGGAGGCCAAGGCCGAGGAGGCGGCGCTCAGGGCGGCTCTCGAGCCTTTGAGTGAAGGGAAGGCGATCCGCCTGGCGGAAATCGCCGAAGAGCACCGCGTGACCCTTCAGCAGTTCCAACTCCTCACCGCCAAGCCCGTCCTGTACGTGGCCAACGTGGGAGAGGAGGACCTCCCGGAGGGGCGGAACGCGTGGACGGAGCAGGTGGAGCGGGTGCTGGCCGAGGAGCGGGACGGTGAGATGGTCTCCGTGTGCTCCGCCATCGAATCGGAGTTGGCCGAGTTGGAGGTGGACGAGCGGGACGAATTCCTGGCGGACCTCGGGCTGGACGAGCGAGGGCTCGACAGATTCATCCGGGGAGCGTACCACCTGTTGGGCCTCATCACCTACTTCACGACGGGTGAAAAGGAGTCCCGGGCGTGGACCGTGCGTCGTGGCGCCAAGGCGCCGGAGGCCGCCGGCGTGATCCACTCGGATTTCGAGAAGGGATTCATCCGCGCCGAAACCATCGGGTACGAGGCATTTCTCGGCCTCGGCTCCATGAAGGAGTGCCGCGACAAGGGGCTCATCCGATCGGAGGGGAAGGAATACGTCGTGAAGGACGGTGATATCCTCCTCTTCCGGTTCAACGTGTGACGAGGAGGGACAGCGCGGGTCGCCCGGGGACGCACCCCGGTGGGCTCCTTCCACGCGTGCCTGTCCTGTACTAGCTTTACTGGCTCAACATCCCGCTCCGTACCAGAGTCCTCGCCGCAACGCGGGCACTGGATCGATACGGGGCCCGTTTCACCCACGGACCGAGGGACCTGACATGCGGCTCTACGAGGTCGTCTATATTCTCGACCCGGCGCTCGATGAGGGCGCCGTGACCCAGAAGCTCGAAAAGTTCCACGCCCTGGCCACCGTCGGTGGTGGCGAGGTCGTCATGGTGGACCTCTGGGGCGTCCGCCAACTCGCCTATCCAATCCAGAAGAAGACCTCCGGTTACTACGTCGTGGCGCACGTCAACGCCGCCGCGGAGGCCCTTCCGGAATTCGAGCGGCTCCTCAAGCTCGACGAAGAGGTCATGCGCTATCTCCTCGTCCTCAACGAGGGAGAGCCCACCACGGGTAACTCCATCGTGGCCGAGTCCACCCGTCCCGAGCGTCCCGACGACGACGATGCCGAGGACGAGGAGGAGGAGGACGACGACGACGGGCGGGAGTCCCCACCCGAGTTCCAGGGGGGACGTGGCCGCCGTCGCCGGATGGAGGGGCCGCCCATCATGCTCCTCAACTACAAGGACGTGTCGACGCTTTCGCGCTTCATGACCGAGCAGGGGAAGATCCTTCCGAAGCGGACGACCAAGGTGACCGCGGCGTTCCAGCGGCAACTGGGGCGGTCCGTCAAGCGGGCCCGATACCTGGCGTTGGTGCCCTACACGCGCCGAAACGAGGGGTAGCAGGGTGCCCGAGAGCCACGACGCTCCCGCGATTCCGAGCCGGTCCGGTCGGGGTTGGCAGCGGGCGGCCGCGTTGGCGGTGGCCACGGCCACCCTCGCGCTGGTGCATCCGTTCCTCCTCATCGGCGTGCCGTTCCTGGCCCTCGCGCTGGTTCTGGGGGCTTCCGGGGGTGTGCTGGTCGCCGCGGGGGTGGTCGGAGTCGTGGTCGTGGGAGGATGGGCACAGGCCGACGCGACCTGGCTGGTGGAGCGGGGGTGGTCGGTGATGGTGGCGGGGTGGTTCGTCGCGCTCACGTTGAAGAGGCCCCGCGCGTCTCTTTCGGACCGGGCCATCTTTTCCGTTCTCGGAGCCGCCCTGGCGTCGGCGATGGTCTTCCGGATGCGTCCGGGTTCCTGGAGTGCGGTCGAGTGGGTGTTCTCCGAGCGCATTCTCAACGGCGTGGGGATGGCGGTTCAGACCTTCCGCGCGGTGTTGGAAAGCAACGGGCTCACGTCCGAGCAGGAAGCGTTGGTGTACGAGTCCGCGCAGCTGAACGCACAGGTGTTCCCCGCCATCCTCGGGTTGGCCACCGTGTCGGCGCTGGGCGTGGCGTGGTGGGTGTACGTGCGATTGCGGACCGGCGGCGATCAGGGGATCGGACCGCTCGTCGAGTTCCGATTCAACGATCACTTGATCTGGTTGTTCATCGGAGGACTCGCCCTGGTGATGGCGCGGTGGGGAAACGCGCTGGTACGGGTCGGGACCAACGGTGTTGTATTCATGAGCGGCCTCTACGCGGTTCGTGGGGTCGCCGTCGCGCTGTTCATGAGTGGTGGGCTGTCTCTGGTGGGTTTTCTCATCCTGGTGCCCCTGGTGTTGCTCTTCGGGTCCGTGGTGTTGCCTTTGTTGATCACGGGCGCACTGGTCATCGGTGTGAGCGATACGTGGCTGGATGTGCGGACCCGTGTCCGGTCGATGGTCGCCTGACATCAAATCGGTAGGAGGAAGGATGAAGCTGATCTTGACGAAGTCCGTGGAGTCTCTCGGTGAGGCCGGAGACGTGGTCGACGTGAAGGCCGGATACGGCCGGAACTACCTCGTCCCCCAGGGATTGGCCTATGCCGCCAGCGAGGCGAACATGAAGCGTCTCGAAGAGGAGAGGCAGCGCGCCGAGGAGCGCTCACGGAGGGACTATCTCGAGGCTCGGCGGCGTGCCTCTCAGCTCGCCGACGTTTCCCTCGTATTCCACGCCCGGGCCGGTGAAGACGGGAAGCTGTTCGGCTCGGTGACCGCGGCGGACATCGCGGATCGGCTGAACGAGGGAGGGCTCGACTTCGAGCTCGAAAAGCGCGCGGTGGTGCTGGACGAGCCCATCAAGGCTCTCGGTGACGCCAGTGTGCCGATCCGCCTGCATGCCGAAGTCGAATTGTCGGTCGAGGTGCGCGTGGAGCGCGAGGCAGACTGATCACCGTGGAGCGTCTCCTCCCCGGTGACCTGCCCGCTCCGGTGCGACGAGCCGCGGAGCTGACCCTCGAACGCAAGGCCCACGCCGTGGTCGTGCTGGACCTTCGCGGCATCTCGTCGGCCACCGACTTCTTCGTCATCGCCAACGGGACGTCCGATGTCCAGGTCGGAGCCATCGCTGAGCACGTGAGGGATACGCTGAAGGACGAAGGCGTACCACCGGAGCACGTCGAGGGGATGAAGGGGGGGCGTTGGGCGCTCCTCGATTACATCGACTTCGTGGTGCACGTGTTTCACCCCGAAGCCCGTATGTTCTATTCACTGGACAACCTCTGGGGCGACGCGCCCCGGTGGGAGGTGGAGGAGACGTAGCGCCCCCGGGTGTCCGCGTCCTAAGTTGTGTGCCGTCGCGCCGCAGGGCGCTATGAATGAGAGGCGGACCTGGAGGAGGCCCGCCCGACCCTCGAACCCTTCGATGCATGACCGTGGAATTGCCGCCATGGACACCGTTCAGCGCCGATAGCGTACCGGCGCTCCCCTACTTCGGGGAGGACCGGGGCGGGGTCGTGACCATCGTGGCGTCCAAGGGTGTGGGGCGGACCCATGAGGCGGGGGACCTCCTCCTCACGGCGGTGCGCCGGTGGGCTCACTGGGGTGAGCGCGTCGTCGTGATGGACATCGGACTGGACAACCCCACGCTGCACGTGAATCTGGGGCTGCCCAACTCCGAGGGGGTGTCGGACGCACTCCTGTTCGGATCGTCGTTGGAAAGGGTCGCCCAGCCCGTGTCCGGTGGTGCCGGGTTCTTCTTCGTTCCTGCGGGGATGCCGGTGGCCGATCCGGGCTCCGTCGTCGCGGCAGGGCGGTGGGCTCGCCTCTGCGAAGGGTTCCGCGACGCCGGGGTGGTTCTCGCCCTCTTCGTTTCGGAAGAGGAGTCGACACGGGTCCAGGCAGTGGCCCACGCGGATCGGGCCATCGTGATCTGCCTTCCCGGGGAGGACGCCGGAGAAGTGCTCGGGCGTACGGACATCCCCACGCTGGCGGTTTTCGGTCCCGAGGTGTCCGGTGGTCCGGTGGAGGTCATCGAGTCTGAGGCCGCGGTTCCGGCGGCGACGGTCGAGGAGCCGGAGAGGTCGGTGGCGGATCCCGTGGTGGAAACCCCGGTTGAGGCGACCGCGGAAGAAGCCGATCGGTACATCAGCCTCGAAGAGGCGTTGTCGATGTCCGCCGCGTCCCTGGTCGACGAAGGGACGGCGGTCGAGTCGGACCGTGTGGTGGAAGAAGACGCGACGGTCGATCCGGCCCCCGTGGTCGAGGAGGAGACCGTGTTCGGTGCGGGACCCGCATCCGACGCGGAGCCGGTCGCCGAAGCACGCCCGGGAGTCACGCCGGAACCGGACACCTTCTTCGGCATCGGCGCGGCCGCCGGCTCGGACCTCAGCGAGGAGGAGGCGTTCCTCGGTGGCGCGCTCGAGATCGATCTCCCCGACGAGGGCATGGCGAACATCTGGGCCGTCGAGACGGAGTCCGACGACTTCTTCACCGAACTGGATACCGCGGCCCTCGGTCCGGACGAACCCTCCTCGGAGGCCGAACCGACCGCGGAAGTCGTTGAGGAGCCCGCCGTCGTGACTTCGGCGGCCGAGCCTCTCGTAGCCGAGCCCGAAGGTGAGACGGTGGACACGCCGGACGAGTCGGCGGCATGGTCCGCCGGGGCGGCTCCGTCGGCGGTCTCCGATGGCGGGACGTCCGAGAAGGCCGTCGGCGACGTCGCCGAGGACGCTCCCCTGGAGCAGTTCGACACGGCGTTCCTCGCCGATCTCATGGCGGACCTGGCCGGGGACTCCGATGCGGAACCCGATGATCCGTCCATGGAGGCGTCGGACTCCGCCCCCGAAGAGGAGGAGGCCCTCCCCTCCGACATGCTGGACACCTTCCGCAGCGCGGCCGCCGAGGACATCCAGTCCCTCCTCCTGGGGCAGTCCGGGTCATCGGAAGACGAGGAGGATCTTCTCTCCGATCCGCTGGGCGCCTCTCACGAGGGGGGCGACGATGCGCTTTTCGACCCCCTGGCGGCCGATCCCATCGATCTGGTGCCGGATGCCGGGGTGTCGGCGCCGGCCGGAGGACCCCAGCGGGAGGTCGCGGCGGAATCGGCGGAGGGGGTGCGGATCGTCGGATCGCCGGACATCCACGAGGACATGGAGGTGTTCGTCACCTCGTCGCGGCCCGCGCCGGTGGTCAGGACGGTGCCGAACTACACCCGGGCCCTCCTCCTCCTCCTCCTCCTGGTCCTCGTCTCGGCCGGGTACATGGGGTATGTCGAGATTCCCTGGATCACCTCCGGGGTGGACATGCACGACATCTTCCCGGAGGCCTTCGACGAGGAAGCAGGGAGTGCCGCCGACGCGGCCTCGGCAGGCGCGCCGGTGACTCCAGCGGCGCGGGTGCGATACACGAGTCCGGTGGTGCCCTACACGGTGACACTCGGCGCCATCCGCGACGTCGATCAGGTCGAGAGCTTCGTGGCGGACGTGCGGGAGCGGGTTCCCGAAGTGCTCTTCTACGTCGTCCCCGTGGAGGTGAGCGGCATCCTCTACCACCGGGTGATGGCGGGCGCGGAAGGAGACGAAGCGGGCGCGGCGGCGTTGGCCGATCGGCTCGCCGAGGCGCTGGGGCGTGAAGTGGACGACATGTTGGTTCGGTCCACTCCATTGGCGTTCCGGATCGGGGAGCTTCCCGACGTGGAAACGGCCCGTGCCCGAGCCGCCAGCATCGAGGCGGCCGGCGTGCCCGGCTACGTCCTCGCGGTGGACGTCTCCGACGGCCGGACTCTATTCCGGGTGTACGCGGGGGCCTTCGAAAAGGAACCCGACGCCACCTACCTTCAGAACCAACTCGCGCAGCGGGGCCTCGGCATGGCCGTGCTGACCCAACGGACGGGCCGTCTTCCCGAATGAAGCTCAAATCCCTGAAGATCCACGGTTTCAAGTCCTTCGCCGACAGCACCAAAGTGGAGTTCCACGACGGCATCACCGCCATCGTCGGTCCCAACGGGTGCGGCAAGTCGAACATCAGCGACGCCATCCGCTGGGTGCTGGGTGAGCAACGCCCCACCGCGATCCGCGGCGCCAAGATGGAGGAGGCCATCTTCCAGGGCTCGGTGAACCGCCGGCCGGTGAACCGCGGTTTCGTCTCCATGACGGTGACCAACGAGGACGGCGCGCTCCCGGTTCCCTTCGAGGAGGTGGAGATCGGCCGGCAGGTCTACCGGGACGGGGGGAGCGACTACAGCCTCAACCGCTCGTCCTGCCGTCTCAAGGACGTGGTGGACCTCTGCCGGGACACCGGCTTGGGGGCGAACGCGTACAACGTCATCGAGAACCGGATGGTGGACGCCATCCTCTCCGATCGGGCCGACGAGCGCCGGAGCCTCTTCGAGGAGGCGGCGGGGATCGGGAAGTACAAGGATCGCCGCAAGGCCGCGCTACGGAGGCTGGAACGAGCGGAGATGGACCTCCAGCGTCTCGACGACGTGATCGCGGAGATCCAGACGAAGGTCCGTTCGCTGGCCCGGCAGAAGGGGAAGGCCGAGCGGTACATGGAGTATCGGAAGCGGAGGCTCGACGTCGAGGTGACCGTGGTGCGGCACCAGCTCGACGTCCTTTCCCAGCGTCTTTCCGGCGTCGCCAGGGAACTCGAGGGCGATCTCCAGGACGGGGAAGGCAAGATCGCCGAGTTGAGGGCCGCGGAAACGGAGTTCGAGTCCCTCCGACTGAAGGAAGTCGAGGCCCAGCAGGCCAGGTCCGGGGCGGCGGGCGTTCTGGAGCGTCTGCGAGAGCAGTTGGTGAAGTGGGAGCGTGACCTGGCGGTGGCCGAGGAGAGGGCGGTGTACGCCGAACGGCGCCTCGCCCAGATCGGCGAGGAACGGGCGGAGGCGGACACCCGGCAAGGGCAGCTCGGCACCGACGCCGACGAGCTCCAGACTCGCCGGGCCGCCATGCAGGGTGAGCTCGACGAGTTGAGGAGCGTGGCGGAGGCGCGCCGTGCCGAGTTCCAGGAGGTTCGCGACCGTATGCAGGAGGCGCGGAGCGTCCTCGAAGGCGTGGAGAGCCGCGAGCGGGAGTTGGCGCGCCGCGGGGCCCAGCTCGAAGGAGACGCCGAGGCGTCGGAAGCGCAGGCGGCCGAATTGGAGAGGAGGCTGGAGCGACTCACGTCCGATCTCGAGGCGGCGGCGACCGAGTTGACCGACCTCGAATCCCAGGGAGACCTGTTCTCCGGACGGATGGACGACCTGGCACGCGCCGCCGATGACAGCCGGGTGGCCGTGGATGCCGCGGTGACGGCGGTCTCCGAGGCACGCAGGACGCTGGAGGAGTTCCGCACCCTCGAGCTCGGGGCCGCGGACCGCGCCTCGTCTCTCGCGGCGCGGAAGGGAGCCCTCGAGCGGATGGACCGCGACCAGGAGGGCGTGGAGCCGGCGGCCAAGGCGGCCCTGGCTCTGGGGGAAGAGGGGATCCTGGGGATGCTGACGGATTTCATCGAAGCCGACACCGCGCTGGCGCCCGCCGTGGAGTCCTATCTGGGCAATCTCGCGCGGGGGTTGGTGGTCCGCGATTCGGCCTCCGTGGGCCGGGTGCGCGAGTGGTTCCGGGACGAGTGGAGCGGGGGGGGAGGCCTGGTGCTTCTCTCCCTCGACCGCGTGCCGGACGAACAGCATGGTGGGTCGCTTCTCCGGGAGGTGAACGCCACCGGCGCGGGCGCTCCGTGGGTACGGGCGCTCCTGGGTGGGGTCGACGTGGTGGACGAGGCCGCGCTGGATGCTCCCGGGACTGGTGAGCGGGTCGCGCGCTCCGGCGGCGTCGTGGACGGGCGCGGCGTGGTCCGCATCGGGAACCCCGCCGGAGCCACCGGCGTGCTCGAGCGACGTGAACAGCTCCGCACGCTGGCCATGGAGCACGAGGAGGCCGTCGCGGCCGCCGACGAGGCCCGCGCGCGGCGCGAAGCCGCGGAGGAGGCGTTCCGCGTCGCGGAGTCCGCTCTCGACGGGGCGCGCCAGGCCCTGGTGGAAGCCGACGATTCGCACCGTAAGGCGCGCGCGGTGGTGGAGGCCCAGTACGATCAGACGACGCGGCTGAACCGCCATCGCGACGAGCTGGCCCGACAGGCCGAGGGGACGCGTGCCGCTCGTTCACGTTCGCTGGACCGGGCGCGGGAGGCGCGGGAGGACCGGGGTGTCCTCGTCTCCGAGGAGGAGGGGATCCATACCCGCCGCGCCGAGGCGAGGGCGGTGGTGGAGGCGGTTCAGGAGGAATGGGAGACGGTTCGTGCCGAAGAGGCCCGCATCGCCGTGGATCTGGCCCGTATGGAGGGAGAGTACGCGCGCATCGTCGAGCGCCTCGAGTCCGTCGAACGCGCGCGAGCGGAGGCGCAGAGCCGAATCCAGTCCCTCGCGGTCGAGGAGGAGTCTCTGGGGGCCGAGCTCGCGTCCGCCCGATCCCTTCGGGAGGACGGTGGAGATGCCTTGGAGAAGCTCTTCGCGGAACGGACCGCCGCCGAGGGGGCGCTCAGGGAGAAGGAGGAAGCCCTGACCCGGGTGGTGGAGGCCCTGGCGAGTACGGAGCGCCGTGTCCGGGAAGCCCGCACGGAGGAGCGCGCGGCATCGGACAGGAGGCATACCCTGGAACTCGAGCGCCAGGAGTTGGGCGGGCGGATCGACCGGATCCGTGAGCGTCTGGAGGGGGAGTGGGGTCGGACCCTGGAGGCGCTGCTCGCCGACGCCGACGAAGTCGAAGGAGAGCAGGAGGCGCTCCAGCAGGAGCTCAGAGAGCTCGTGATCGCCCTCGAGAAGCTCGGGCCGGTGAACATGTTGGCGGTGGAGGAGCACGAGGAGGAGAGCAAGCGCCTCCAGTTCCTCACCGAGCAGAGAGACGATCTGGTGGAGGCGCGCAACGATCTCCGGTCCGCCATTCGCGAGATCAACCGCACCGCCACGGAACTCTTCGAAGGGACCTTCAACAAGATCCGCGAGAATTTCCGCGAGACGTTCCTGAGGCTCTTCGAGGGGGGCGAGGCCGATATCTGGCTCGAAAACCCCGAGGACCCCCTCGAGTCGCCCGTGGAGATCCACGCGTCTCCCAGGGGGAAGAAGACCCAGCGCATCGATCTCCTCTCCGGAGGGGAGCGGGCGCTCACGGCGCTCTCCCTCCTCTTCGGGATCTACCTGGTGAAGCCCAGTCCGTTCTGCGTGCTCGACGAGGTGGACGCACCCCTCGACGAGAACAACATCGGACGGTTCATCAAGCTCCTCCACAAGTTCAAGGCCCAGACCCAGTTCGTGGTCATCACGCACAACCCGCGCACCATCGAGGCGGCCGACTGGATCTACGGGGTCACGATGGAGGAACCGGGCGTGAGTACCATCGTGGGCGTGAAGCTCCAGGATGCGCTTCACGTGGCCGGGGCGGCGTAGCCCATCCGCCGACGCTCCGCTGGATGCGGGGGCGCTGCGCGGGGGACGAAGTGGACCCTCCGGTCACTCCGCGATAGACTTATGGGCTTCACGCCCATCGGCGTGACGGAATGCTCGTGGGGCCGACTCCACGTCGGGTCGGTGGACTAGAGGGCCTTCCCAGGCCAAAGGGGACAAGGAACCGGGTCATGCTGGTCGTAATGAAGCACAACGCCTCCCAGGAGCACGTCGACGCCGTCGTGGCGACCATCGAGGACATGGGGTACAGCGCGCGTCCCATCCCTGGTGGTCAGCGGACCGCGGTGGGCCTCATCGGGAACGACGGAGGAGTGGACTCGGCCCGGATCCAGGGTCTCGAGGGAGTCCTCGAGGTCATCCCGGTCACACAACCCTACAAGCAGGTCTCCCGGGAGTGGAAGGAGGAGGACACGCTGGTCACGCTTCCCAACGGAACCGTGGTGGGTGGGCCCGAGGTGGTCGTCATGGCCGGGCCGTGCGCCGTCGAGAGCGAAGGGCAGATCATCGACATCGCGCACCGCCTCCGGGAAGTGGGGGCGACCATCCTCCGGGGAGGTGCGTTCAAGCCGAGAACGTCCCCGTATTCCTTCCACGGGTTGGGACTGCAGGGGCTCGAGCTCCTGGCGAAGGCCCGGGAGGCCACCGGGATGATGGTGGTCACCGAGGCCATCGACCCCCAGGGGGTGGACCTCGTGGTGGAGTACGCCGACATCGTGCAGATCGGGGCCCGGAACATGCAGAACTACCCGCTGTTGCGCAGGGCCGGGCAGGCGGGCAAGCCCGTGCTCCTCAAGAGGGGAATGGCCGCGACCATCGACGAACTCCTCCTGGCCGCGGAATACCTGCTGGCGGAAGGGAACAACAACGTCATCCTCTGTGAGCGGGGGGTGCGGAGCTTCGACAATCATACCCGGAATCTCCTCGACCTCACCGCCATCCCCGTGGTGAAGTCCCTCTCCCACCTTCCCATCATCGCGGATCCCAGCCACGGCACCGGCATCCGTGCCAAGGTCATTCCCATGGCCCGCGCAGCGGTGGCGGCCGGCGCGGACGGGCTCATGGTGGAAGTGCATCCCGACCCGCCTCGGGCTCGATCCGACGGTGCCCAGTCGCTCTATCCCGAACAGTTCGAGGTCCTCATGGACCAGATCAGAATCATCGCGCGGAGCATCGGGCGGGATCTCGTGGCGCCGTTGCCCAGCGCCGTGGCGCTCTGACCTCGTTCCGGCGGGGCTGATCCCGCCATCCCACGGGCCCGCGGGGGCGGGTACCATGGAGGCCATGGATTCGACCTGGCCTCCCAGCTCCCTG
>JAOUPR010000047.1 GCA_029879725.1 Gemmatimonadota bacterium
GCGCGGTCGTCGGTGCGGCAGAAGAGGAGAACGTGACGCGCGTCGCCCTCCAGAAGGCCCGCAACCGTGGCGAGCACCGTTTCCTCGGGATGTCCGGTGGCGATGTGAAGGCCCACCTTGCCCCGAGGCGTCACGGAGTCGTCGGTGCCGCCGACGCGCTGCGGCGGTACCACCGTGGCCCTCTTGAGGTGCCGGCTCGCGAAGTCCTGGAGGGTCTCGGTGTACGGGAGGGCGCAGAGCACCCGCTGGGCGTCCGAGGGGAGGAACTCCATGACCTCCTCCACGGCCCCGAGCCCCGTCACGGACTCGAAGTAGTGTGCGCCGTCCACCACGAGGGCCGCCACGGTCGACAGGGACACGTCTCCGGCCCGACCCGCGGCGAGGACGTCCGCGGGTGTTCCGAACAGCACGTGGGCCTTCCCCGGCAACGACCAGGGAGAACCCAGCGCCGCCACCCGGTGGCCGGTGGCCGTCGCCAGTCGGCCCGTCGATTCGGCGAGGGCGTCGGCCACGTCACGGGTCGCCGTGAGCACCAGGAGGCGCAATCCATCTTCTTCCGGAGAGAGGCGCTCGAGGAGTGGGGCCGCCCATGCCGCCATGATCCCGCTGCCGGGGCCGGCGACGACGACCAGGTTGTTTCCACGGCGAAGGACGGGAATCACCGCCTCCTGAAGCGGAGTGGGGATTTCCATGCCTTCTGCGGCCAGTGCGTCGACCAGCTCCGGGGTGAGGTCAAGCGCCTCGAATGATTCCATCGGGATGTGCGTCTCTCAGGTGGGCTCGCCCGCTCCGGGACCACCACGGTCGCCGGGCTCGTAGGGCAGCGCGTTCAAAAAGCGTTGGGTTTCGTAGTCCAGACGCGAAGTCCGCAAACGGTCCGTCTGCGCGACGACCTCGGTGTAGGGTCCGTGACGGTGGGCCGAAAGGGTGAGCGTGCCCTCGGCCCCCGTGAAGGTGGCGGAGTGCGACGTTCCCTTGGACCGCGTGAGTCCCAGGAGGTGGGGGATCATCTCCTCGGCCTTCCCCATCACTTGGGACGGCCCGAAGGCAGTTTTCCGCTGATAGCCGGCCATGGTCATTCCAGGTTGAAGGTTGGCCCGGGTGGGGGATCGGATAGAAACTTGCCGACGACGTCCGCCTTGTGGAAGCCCGGGAGGAGCGCCGAGCCACGGACCAGGGTGGGTACGGTCGCCACGCCGAGGCTCTCCGCCAGCGTCCGGAACTCCCGCACCGCTTCCGTGTGGCGGTCCACGTCGAGCACCACCTTCACTCCGGTGAAGTCCAGACCGTGCCCTACCGCGACCTCCAGGAGGACGTCGATCCGCCCGATGTCCGAACCCCTCATCGCGGCGTCGAAGATCGCTTCGTGCACTGCCTGCGCGACGCCGTGCTCCGCGGCGTGCAGAACGAGTTCGTGGGCCTTTCGCGTCCAGGGGACCAGGGTCGGCGTGACGCACTCGGTGCCGTCGGGCCACTCCTCCCGGGCGCGGGTCCAGCGCTCTCCCCACCAAGTCTCCTCCGGGTCGATCATGGGATCGGGAGGAGGACGGAGTTCCAGCGGCACGCGGTCCACCCGGACACCCCCGCCGGCCTCCCATAGGCGAAGCGCCCGTTCCTGGAGCCAGGAGAGGGGGTCCACGTAGTCGAAGAAGAAGAGGGGGCGCTGGGGCACGGTGGTGTAGGGGGGTTCCTTGATTCCCGAATCGGGCCGGTCGATATTCCGACCCCGGATTCTCAGCAGTAGAGGAAGATCATGCCGTTCAGCGCCAACATCCAGCGCCTCCAGCCTTCGGCCACCATCGCGGTCAGCACTCTGGCCAAGCGTCTGGCGTCCGAGGGGCGTGACATCATCAACCTCAGCGCCGGGGAACCGGACTTCGACACTCCCGCGTTCATCGTCGACGCGGCCGTGGAGGGCATTCGCTCGGGAGAGACCCGGTACACGCCGTCCGCCGGACTTCCCGGCCTTCGCAAAGCCATCGCCGCGTTCCTGTCCGAACGGTCGGGGCGGGAGATGGATCCCGACGGAGTCGTCGTCACCGCGGGAGCCAAGCAGGCGCTCTTCAACGCGTGCTTCTCTCTGTTCGGCCCCGGCGACGAGGTCATGATCGCGGCACCCTACTGGACCAGCTACCCCGAGCTGGTCACCATCGCCCGGGCCGAGCCCGTGGAGGTGTTCGGGTCGGAGGAGCGCGGCTTCAAGCTCACTCCCGAGGATCTCGATGCCGCGTTCACCGAGCGGACGCGTGGGTTGATCCTCAACACCCCGTGCAATCCCACCGGAGCGGTCTATTCGGTGGACGAGCTCACGGCGGTTGCCGAGTGGGCCCGTGACCGGGGGGTCTGGCTCATCTCCGACGAGATCTATCAGAACATCTACCACCTCGACGATCGCACGGCCGCGCCGGGCCTTCTCGACGTCCCCGCGGGATCACTGGGCGACTGGGTCCTGGTGGACGGCGCGTCCAAGAGCTACGCCATGACGGGATGGCGGCTCGGGTTCTCGTATTCGAGCACCGAGGTGGCCGGCCAGCTCACCGCGTTGCAGAGCCACATCACCTCGAACACGACCACACCCACGCAGATCGCGGGGATCGCCGCGTACGGGAATCGGGAGGCCGCGCGCGCCTCCATCGCGAACATGGTGGCCGCGTTCCGCCGGCGGAGGAACCTGGTGACCAGTCGCATGGACGAGCTCCTTCCCGAGATTCCGTACACCACACCCGAGGGAGCCTTCTACCTCTTCTTCAGAGTGGATGGGCTCTTCGAGGGCGACGTGCAGAGCGCCACGGCCTGGTGCAGCCACCTCCTCAACGAGGTCGGCGTGGCGCTGGTTCCGGGCGCGGCCTTCGGCGATGACCGGTGGGTGCGTATGAGCTACGCTGCGTCCGACGACGTTCTGGAGGAGGCCTTGAAGCGCATGGCATCCATGATCCGGGGAAGCTAGGCGGGGAACCTATCCCCAGGCGGCCAGCACGGTTCTGGCCGCTTCCACGCAGCCCCGGACGTAGCTGGATCCGAAGAGGTTCACGTGGACCAGCAGGTAGTAGAGTTGGTACAGCGCCCGGCGATGGGACTCGTACGCCGGCGGGACGATCCGGAGATCGTGGTAGGCCCGGTAGAATCCGGGTCCGAACCCACCGAAGAGTTCGGTCATGGCAAGGTCCACCTCGCCGTGCCCGCGGTAGACGGCCGGGTCGATGAGCACCGGCCGGCCGCCGTGTCCCACGTAGGCGTTGCCGCCCCAGAGGTCTCCGTGGATGACTCCGGACTCGGCAGGACCGACGTCGGCGAGGATTCCTTCCGTCCGGGCGATCACCTCCTCGATGTCCCGTCCTCCCGCGTCGTGGAAGTGGCCGGCGGCATGGGCGGCCCGGTAGCGGGGCTCGAGGCGCTCGTCCGCCCAGAACGTCCCCCACGTTCGGCGGGGTGGGTTGGCCTGGGGTACCGAGCCGATCCAGTTGTCGTGGGACCACCCCCAGGGGAGCCCTCCTTCACCGGGGTGCGTCGCGTGGAGCACCGCCAGGTGCCGCGCCAGGAGGAGGTCGGGCGATCCCGACGCCCTGTCCGTGCTGGATCCCCTCGGGACGTATTCCATGAGAAGCCAGGCCCCCGAGGGACTCGATCCGTGGCTCCATGGCTCGGGGATCCGGGCGATCCCGGGTGCGGCGAGAGCGCGCAGTCCCTGGATCTCGGCCTCGAACATTCCGGGGGGAGACCGCGGGTTCCACTTCAGGAAGGCGAATCCACCCGAGGAGAGCGTGAGCCTGACCCCGTGGTTGATGCACCCGCCGCCCACGAGGTCCGCCGCGACGACCCGCGGGGCGTCCGGCCGTGTCGCCAGAGCGGCGTCCACCGACGTTCGCAGATCGGCCGGGAGTGACATGCCGTGACCCTCTGGCTTCACCACGCTAGTGGGAAGCGGCGTTGCCCTTCAGGTCCGCCAGGAGGTTCTGGCAAGAACGGCGCACCATCTGGTAGACGTTCTCGAAGCCGCCGGGTCCACCGTAGTACGGGTCGGGCACTTCTCGGTCGCCGTTGCTCTGGGGGTCCCACTCCCTGAGGAGTCGGATCTGCGCAGCGGACCCTGACCCTTCGGCCAAACGTTCCACGTTGTCGAGGTTGTCCCGATCCATCACGATGATGAAGTCGAATCGGTGCAGGTCCGCGGTCTGGATCTGCCGTGCCTGTCCATGCAACTCCACTCCGTGTCGAGCGGCCACCACGGTCGCCCTCCCGTCCGGCGCCTCGCCCACGTGCCACGCGCCGGTGCCGGCGGAGTCGATGTGGAAGCGATGCTTCAGCCCGTCGGATTGCACGAGGTGCCGGAACACTCCCTCGGCCAGGGGAGATCGGCAGATGTTGCCGAGGCAGACGAAGAGAACGGCGGTTTCCGGAGATCCCCGCGGCTTGGAGTCCATGAAATGACCCGATGTTCGCTCTTGGTACCGTGAGGGCGGCCACGCGGCCGCCGAGGACCGCCCAACTTGGGCCGGCTCTATACCCTTCGCAAGAATCGCCATAGCTTTCAAGCATATCGTAGTCCGGTTCGCCCTCCGTGCGAACGGGCCCTCTCCGGTTGGGAGTCGTCGTGAGTTTCCGTGATCTGAACATTTCCGAAGAACGCCTCGCCGCGGTGGAGGCGCTCGGCTGGACCGAGCCCACACCCATTCAACGCAAGGCCATCCCCGAAGCGCTACGCGGCGTGGACGTGGTGGGGATCGCGCAGACGGGTACCGGGAAGACCGCGAGCTTCATGATTCCCGCCCTGGAGCGGCTGGAGGTGGGGAAGGGCACGCAGGTGCTGGCGCTCTGCCCGACCCGCGAGCTGGCACAGCAGGTGGCCGATGACACCGAGGCCCTGGCCAAGGGGACCAACGTCAGGGTGCAGGCCATCTTCGGTGGAGTGAAGTACGGACCGCAGGTGAAGGCGCTGGACGAAGGGTTCGAGGTTCTCGTGGCGACGCCCGGACGCTTCATCGACCACATCCAACAGGGCAGGGGTGACCTGTCGGAAGTCCGTTTCCTGATCCTCGACGAAGCCGACCGGATGCTGGACATGGGGTTCCGCCCGCAGATCGAGCAGGTTCTTCGCAAGGTGCCCGCCAACCGCCAGACCATGCTGTTCAGCGCCACCATGCCGCACGGCGTACACGACCTGGCTCTGAGGATCACCCGGGAGGCGATCTGGGTGGAGGCCGCCCGCGAAGGCACCACCGCCGAGGGAATCACGGAGGTGTTCTATTCGGTGAAGCCGGAGAAGAAGCCCGACCTCCTGGTCCATCTCCTGGAGGATCCCGCGTGGGACCAGGTTCTGGTCTTCACGCGCACGAAGGCCGGCGCCGACGTGCTCGAGGCCCGGCTGCAGCGGAAGGGAGTCTCCACCGACGTCATGCACGCCAACCGGGCGATGAAGGAACGGACCAGAGCGCTGGACCGCTTCGCGACGGGCGACGTCCGCGTCCTCGTGGCCACGGACATCGCACAGCGCGGATTGGACGTGGAAGGGATCAGTCACGTCGTGAACTACGACGTGCCCCTCGACCCGGAGGACTACGTGCACCGCATCGGGCGGACGGGGCGTGCCGGTGCCACGGGCACGGCGGTGACGTTCGTGACCGCCGCCGACCTCGGCGCCATGAAGACGTTGGAGCGCAAGCTCGAGCGTACCGTCGAGCGGGTGCACCTGCCGGAGTACGACTACGCCGGAACGCCCCGCACGGAGGATCGCACGGCATCCACCCGGGGCCGGAGCACGCGCTCGCCTCACGGGATGGGATCGCGGTCCGCCTCGGACCTCTCGCCGGAGGAACTGGCCGCGCTCCTGAACTTCGGAGACTGACGCGATGATCTACAAGTGGTACGGGTCCAACCTTCAAAGCGTGGACCTGAACTTCGACTCCAAGGCGCTGAACGAAGTCGGCTTCACGCGCAACCGCGAAGACGTGATCGAACGGGAATCGTTCGAGAGGTCCTTCGTGAGAAGCGGCGACGCCATCGAGCTGGTGGCCACGGCGGAAGGACCGGTGCAGGGGGAAGTCGAGGACGATCTCCTCGCCCGGTTGGCGGCCAAGGTGCGCGAGATCGAAGAAAACCTCCCGTCCGACGAGATCCTGGTGGTGGAGAGCGAGTCCGGAAAGGACTACCCCAAGACGCGCCACACCACGAAGAACATCATCGTGGACGGCGAGAACCGGCTCTACTTCACGTACGTCCTGGATCCGGCGTTACGAGTGGGAATCTACCGCAGGAAGGGGTGAGTGACCCGCCCACCCGCGCTTTCCGACATCCGAGACGCCCAACGCAACATCCGGGACGGGGTCGTCCACACCCCCTGCACGCCGACCCGCACGTTGCGGGATTCGGTGCCCGGGAGCCTCCACCTCAAGTTCGAGAACCTGCAGCGGACGGGGTCGTTCAAGGACCGCGGATCGTTGAACCGGCTCCTCCAGCTCGATGACGAGGAGCGGGCCCGGGGCGTCGTGACCGCCAGCGCGGGGAATCACGCCCAGGCACTGGCCTACCACGGGGGACGCCTCGGAATCCCGGTCACGGTGGTCATGCCCGAGACCGCTCCCCTCATCAAGGTCGCCAACACACGGGGGTACGGTGCCACGGTGTCACAGTCCGGCACCATCCTCGACGAAGCCGCGGTGGAAGCGAGACGACTGGCGCAGGAACGGGGGCTGGTCATGGTTCCCGCCTTCAACGACTTCCACGTCATCGCGGGGCAGGGAACCGTGGGGCTGGAGATCATCGAGCAGGTTCCCGACGTGGACGTGGTGGTGGTCCCCGTGGGCGGCGGGGGCCTGATCTCGGGCATCGCCGTGGCTCTGAAGGAACTGAGGCCCTCGGTGCGCGTGGTAGGCGTGGAGGCCGCGTCGGCGGCGTCGGCCTGGGCGTCCAGGGAAGCCGGGAAGGTGGTGCAGATCTCCCACGTGGACACGCTGGCGGACGGGATCGCCACCAAGACCGTGGGAGATCTCACCTTCCCGCTCATGGAGCGCTACGTCGACGACCTGGTCGTCGTGTCGGAAGAGGAGATCGCGGCGGCGGTCCTGGTGATGCTGGAGCGGAAGAAGACGGTGGTGGAGGGCGCGGGCGCCGTACCCATCGCGGCGTTGGCCGCGGGGCGCGTTCCCGTTGCGGATGGGGAGCAGGTCGTGGCGGTGCTGAGTGGCGGGAACATCGACATCAACATGATCTCGCGCATCATAGACCGCGGACTGGTCTTCTCGGGAAGGTTGGCCCGTCTCATGGTGAAGGTGTCCGACCGGCCGGGATCGTTGGCTCGGCTCACCCGTGTCGTGGCCGAGCTGGGTGGGAACGTCCTCGAGATCTACCACCGGCGCGCCTTCGCCGACATCTCCGTGGGCGACGTGGAGATCGTGATGCACATCGAGACCCGGGGGCGTTCCCACGTGGAGGAGATCATCGCCCACCTCGAGGGGATGGGCCTCCTCGTGGAAGAGGATGTGTAGGGGATCTCCCGACGCTCACATCAGCCACCTCCCGACAGTACCGCGATGTTGATCTCCCTATCCTTCGTCTGTGACTGAATCGGGACCGCTGATGCGACGGGACCAGAGGTCTTCGGATCTCAAACAGCCCAGCCGAATCAGGGTTCCGGGGTCCGCCGGGGGCTAAGGGCAGGAGTCTCCGGCGACCCGAACTCGAGTCGGACGGAGGATGTCCGAACCGACCCAAGAACAGCGCGGAGGACGTACACGAGCCTCCGAAGTGGGTCGAGGTTCGGACGGGAGCCCGCCGGAAGGATCGCCCCTCCGTCCGATGAGTACAGGGAAGGGGAGCATCGCAACAGGATGCTCCCCGATCCCGAAAGAGCGAAACGAATGGACGGTGAGGGGTTGCCTGTTGGCGGGAGGGTCGCAGGTACCCCTGCCTGGCCCGGCGAGACGCAAGTCTCCGCCGGGCCTTTGTTTTGCGGGTGCGTGCCGACGAGTCTGCGGCGGGGGGTGGGGGACGAGCCCCCGACCCCCCGCGCGACTCCGGCGACGGCGCGTCCTACTGGGTGATCGGGCGGGTCGTCGCCCACTTCCGGAACCACTCCCTCAGATACAGCTGGGTCCTCATGAAGTTGGACGGCTTACTCGACGTCCCGTGCCACTCGTCCTGGAAGCGGACCATGGCGGTGGGCACCCCACGGACCTTGAGGGCCGCGTAGAATTCCTCGGTCTGGGGCATGGGCGTGCGGAGGTCGTTCTCGCCGGTCATGAGCATGGTGGGTGTGGTGACGTTCCCCACGTACATCAACGACGAGCGGCGCAGGTGCTCCGAGGGGTCCTCCCAGGGGAACTGCTCGAAGTTCCGGTACCACCCGATCCCGTCGGTGGTCCCCACGAAGGAGAGCCAGTTCGTGACCGGACAGTTGGCCGAGGCCGCCGCGAAGCGGTCCGTGTGCCCCACGGTCCACGACGTGAGGACGCCTCCTCCCGAGCACCCGTAGACGAACATGTTGTCTTCGTCCACGTATCCCCGGGCGATCACCTCGTCGACTCCGTTCATGAGATCGTCGAAGTCCTTGCCCGGATAGGCGTTCTTGATGGCGTTGGCGAAGGCGCTCCCGTATCCGGTGCTGCCCCGGGGATTCGTGTAGAGGACCACGTATCCGTTGGCGGCGTGTTCCTGCCAGGCGAAGTTGAAGCCCACGGTGTACATGCTGTGGGGCCCGCCGTGGATGGAGAGCATCAGGGGGTACTTCCTCCCGGGATCGAAATCCGGTGGCTTGACGATCCACCCCTGGATGCGGAACCCGTCCACGGACTCGTACCAGATCTCTTCCACGTCACCCAGCTTGACCCCGGCCAGGACATCGTCGTTCACGTGGGTGAGCTGCTCGATGCGGCCGGGAGATCGTACGGAGAATCGCACCACGTCTCCGGGTTCGTGGAAGCCGGAGCGCGTGCCCACGGCGACGCCGGACTCGCTGATGGAGCTGACCTGGAGAAGGTGCGTTCCCTCGGTGACCTGGCGTACGCCGCCCCGCACGGACACGAAGTACGTGTTCCGTGATCCGGCGTCGTTGACGGTGAAGTAGAGGCCGCTCCCGTCGGGGGCCCACTGGAACCCGTTGGACTGGCGGTCGAAGTCGCCGGAGATGAGCCGGGAGCCGGACCCGTCGCGGTTCATCACCCAGAACTTGCCGTTGCGGTACGTGTCGTCGTTCCACTCGTCTCCCTGGTAGAAGACGAGGCGCCCGTCGGGAGAGGGGAGGGGGTTGGTGTCGATCCCGCTCCGGGTGGTGAGCTGCCGGATCGCCCCACTGGCCACGTTCACCGCGTACACGTCCGATTCCCGCCATGCCAGCTCCGCGTCGTCCGACCGGTTGGCGGAGAAGAGGAGCTCGGCACCGTCGGGAGTCCACTCGGCCGCGGAGTGGTGCCACTCCCCGTCGGTGAGCTGGCGGGGAGTGCCGCCTTCGGCGGGAACCACGAAGACGTGGCGCCAGCCTTCGTCGTTGAAGCCGACGCGATCCTGACGGTAGTCGGCCCGGGTGACCACCTTGGGTTCGCCCGTCCAACGGGCACCGTCGGGGCGCCCGGGAAGGCTGACCCGCCATTGAGGCTCACCCTCCACCGTCATGTTGAAGGCGATGTGGGTACCGTCGGGAGACCACCGGAGCCCCGATGGTCCGTGGTCCACCCGCGTGATCTGGGTGGTGGCGCCCTCCCAGTCCATCCACCGAACGAAGACCTGCGTGCCGGCGGGTTCCCCGCGGTGGAGATAGGCGATACGAGTGCCGTCGGGAGCCCATTGGGGACTCGATCCGTCCACCAGGAAGCGGTTGCGCGTCCCGTCGGCGTTCATGATCCAGATGGACGATTCCCGGGAGTCGTTGCGGGTGTCGATCCAACTCCTGGTGTACACGATGGTGGTGCCGTTGGGAGAGATCTGGGGATCGGAGACCCCCTCGATGTCCAGGTAGTCCTCGAGTTGGAGCACTCGCTGGCCGGAGAGGGTTCCCCCTCCGGCCAGCAGCGCGGCGATGGCGAGGAGCAACACGCTCCGGCCTCTGCGGTGGATGTTCATGGCAGCCTCCGAGTGGGGGGTGGGTAGGTGGCCAAGATAGGCCACCTACCGGCTGCCGCGCGATGGGGTACTACCTTCCCGATCCCCCAGAGTAGGTGATCGTGTAGGTTCCTCCGTTGCCGCCCAGTGGGCTGGCCACCACCCTGTACTCACCGGACTCGGGGAACTCCACCGTGATGCGCGAATCGAGGTCGCCCGCGCTGTCGTCGTCGGTCAGGGGCTGCGACAGGCCGGGTCCCACGAGGTAGAGGAAGGTGTCGAAGGTGTCGGAGCGCAGCGTGATCACGCCCATTTCACCGCGCCGGCCGGTGAGGGTCCATACCTGTCCCGGGCGCCCATCGAAGAGCATGGGGTCGGCGCTGGACACCATGCCGGTCATCTCCACCCCCGACGTGAGGTGTCCCCGGGGTTGGACCTCCTGTGCGGACAGCGCCCGTTCCACCTCGACGGTGTAGGCACCCGTCGATCCCTCTCCCAGCGCGCTGGCGATCACGGTGTACTCCCCGGATTGGGGGAAGGTATAGGTGATTCGCGAGTTCGTGCCGCCGCCGCCGTCGTCGTTGCTGGCCACTTCGTCCATGTCGGGGCTCAGGAGATAGAGGTAGGCGTCGAAGGTGGCCGCTTCCATGGTGATCGACACGGCTTCACCGGCCCGGCCGACCAGCTTCCATCCCTGTGCCCGCCGGCCCGACGCGAAGACGGGATCGGAACTGCTCAGCACTCCCGAGGCGACACGCCCCAGCGAGAGGCGACCCACGCCGTCCGCGAACTGCGCGAGGGCTTCCGGGTCGGTCTCTCCGCACCCGTAGGACTCGGTGGCCGGGGGCTCTTCCGAGACGGTGAGCGTGTACACGCCGGTGGTCGAGGAGGACAGCGCCGTGGCGACCACGAAGAAGGTGCCGTTCTCCAGGAGCGTCGCCTGCAGGCGGGCATTGCAGCCGCGTCCACCGTCGTCGTCGGAGAGGGTCCCGTCCATTCCCGGGCCGGTCAGGTAGAGGTACGAATCGAACTCGGAATCGATGTCGATCCATATTTCCTGCCCCGGCATTCCCCGGAACGTCCACACCTCGATGGGGGCCCCGTTGTAGTTCAGGACGTCCGATGTGGACAGGGCGCCCCGAACCGATTCTCCCACCTCCAACTCGCCCTGCGGAGGAACCAGGGAGAAGATCGAAGTCTGGGCCGCGGCACCGGCCACGAGGGTGACATGGGTCAGAACGATGAGGAGAAGCGACTTCAACCACCGCCGTCGTACTTTCGAGTTCACTATACCCGTCCTGATCAGTAGGAAAGGGGCTCCGACGCGCTCGGACGCCCCTTCCAATCTCTTACCTCGTAGGCAACGAGAGCAACGATTTCCGTCGTTGGCCGGCTCCCTGACCTCCTTGGCCGGTGGCGGGTGAAGAAAACCTTTGAATCTTTTCACTACATGTGTTTACGTGGAGTACTGGCAGTCCGATCCATCCAATAAGGGGGGGGACGTATGAAGAAGTATATCTGGACGTTCATGGCACTCTTGGTCGCGGCCGTTCCGGCCAGCGGTCAGACGATCTTCGTTCGTGGCGGATTGAACATGACCACCCTGGGTGGCGCCGACGTGGTCGATGCGTCCTCCAGGACAGGAACCAATCTCGGAGCGGCCGTCGTGTTCCCCATGGGTGGCGCGAGCCTGGACCTGGGACTGGCGTGGTCGACCCGGGGCGCGAAGATGACCGAGGGGACCACGGAACTCGACTTCGCTCTCGGCTACCTCGAGGTGCCCGTCCTCTTCCGCTTCGGCCCCGCCTCGTCGGGGTCGGCCGCGTTCCACGTGGCGGTCGGGCCCACCCTGGGATTCAACATGGGGTGCACGATGTCCGCTACGGGTGTCGAGATCGACTGCGGCAGTGGGTCGCAGTTCGACCTGAACATCGCGGGGATGGACTTCGGCCTCACCGGAGGCGCGGGCGTCGACGTCCAGGCCGGCTCCATGGTGGTGGGAATCGATGCTCTGTACACCTTCGGGATGAAGACCATCGACGGTGACACGCAGGGCACCGGCGGGATCGAGGACATCAAGAACCGTGGCTTCACCCTGAGTGTCGGTCTCGGCTTCCCGATGAAGTAGGCGGGAAGGCCGTATCGTTCGGACCTGGACGGTCCCGGAGGCATCGCCTCCGGGACCGTCTTCGTCATCTGCGGAGCTTCAACGAAGCCCCACGGCCTTCCCGTCCAGATTCCACGCCGGGTCGATCACCACACCCATGTGGGTGAGCGCCGTCACCGCCACGTCCACCACGTGTACCGGGTCGATCAGGCCACCGTGGGCGGCCGCGGGTCCGCCCGCCAGGAAGAAGATGGTGCGTTCCTCCGGCGTGTCCCCCCCGTGTCCGCCGTCGGCTCGTCGGCCGTGGTCCGTGCTGATGAGGACCAACCAGTCTTCTCCGGCGAAGGTGGGTCGGGCGCGCACGGCGGCCCAGAGGCGGCCCACCTGGGTGTCCGCCGTGGCGAGGGCTTCACGGTACTCCGGGCCGATGGAACCGTGTTCGTGGCTCGCCTCGTCGGGGTTGCCCAGGTACACGAACATGGCGTCGGGAGCGCCCGCGGCCAGATGGTCCACGGCCAATTCCACCGAGACCGAGTCCCCCTGGGGCCATCCGATCTCGTATCCGTCCAGGACGTGCTTCACATCCACCGCGTCGGTGACGGTGGGCGCCCCGTCGTCCTGTCGGACGAGCGGGAGCCAATCGGCCACGGCGAAGGTGTTGAGTTCGGGGCGCAGGGCTTCGATCCGGGTGAGGAAGTCCGGGTAGGTGTCGTACCGCTTCCCGGTGAACTCGTTGTCGGTCACCCCGTGCTTCTCGGGCCACACCCCGATGAGGAAGGACGACCACCCCGGGCCGCTCACAGACGGAAAGCCGGTGCGCGCGGTGGCGGTGAAGGTCCCGGCCGCCGCCAGGCTGTCCAGGTGTGGCGTGGCCACTTCGGCCAGGACGTCCGAGCGGACGCCGTCGATCCCGATCACCAGGACCTTCGGCACCGGTGCGGGAGCCTCCTCGGCCGGCGGCGCGGAGCACCCCGCCGGGAGGAGGCCCACCATGAGGGAGGCCGCGGCCAGGAGCCGGGAGCCGGCGATGCGCGATCCCATCCTCAGCGCACCGTGAAGGGCACCCAGTACACCGTCCCGTGCCAGCGCAACTCGATGCGCCCACCGCCCTCCGCCTCCACCACGCGGATCTCGAATCGCTCCACCGACTCGTCCAGGGCGTCACGGCGCATGGCCACCCGGGCCTGGTCCATGGCCTCGTCGTACACGGTGCCCGTCTGCCCCGTCTGACGGTTGATGATGAGGACTCCTCCGTCCTCCTCCGGGATGGTGGAGATGGTGTACTCCCCGGCGGGGATCACCACGCCGTCGATCTCAAGGTCACGGTCGAAGGCGAGATGGGTGGCGCGGTTCGCCCCGGTACGCCAACGGGCTCCGTAGGCGAGGAGGGATCCGAAGATCTCCCGTCCCCGGCGCATCGGCGTACCGTAGTCGCCCACGAAGTGGGCGCCGCCCACGTCGGCGTCGATCTCTCCGCGCCCGGACAACTCTCCCAGGGGGCGGTCGGCGAAGGCGGCGCCCAGGGTGGCGAAGTCCAGATCGTCCCACTCCTTGCGGGTGAGGTCGTACGCCCGCGTGGACCCGGTTCCGTCCAGGGAGAGGATGCGTCCGTCGGCGTCGAGGTGCGCGGTGGAAGGCCCGCGGCTGGGGTGGATGATGCTCCGGCTCCCGTCCTGGTTGGCCGCCACCTCGAAGCGCATCCCCCGCCCGGAGAAGGTCGTGACGGCGTCGGAGATCCCGCCCGCGGCGGCCTGGCGCCGGAAGGCGGCCTCGAAGGGCCAGTGAAGCATGTCGATGAAGGGAACCGCGCCCGCCTCGGCGGCGAAGTCCCGGGTCTGCTCCTCTCCGTTGCGCATGACCGACAGCACCGGTCCCGACCCACCCTCCTGGAGCGTCTCCGACAGGAGGAGCTCGCCTGTGGCGTCCCCTCCGGCGTACGTCCGTGCCGTGTACCCGGTCACTTCCCCCGTGGGGGACGTCTCCAGGCGGTACTCACCGAAGGTGGTGCGCGAGCCCCGGATGATGGCCTGGGCTTCCACGTATCCCTCGCCGAACTCCATCCGCTCCATGACCAGGGTGTCGTTCCCGATGAGGGTGAGGTACGCCGCCCGCTCGGGGCCGGTGGGAACGCATCCCGCCGCGAAGATGGCGGTAACGGCGGCTGCGTGGATCAGTGGGCGGATCATGGGAAGACTCCGTGATACGGTGAGGTCGGATCGCATCGGGAGTGGGCCCGCCCCGGTGGCGGCAGGGTGTCGGGAGCCATCTCTCCGGAAAGTGCGTGTTCGGGACCAATCCTGGGGCGCGGACCGGCGGTGGGCAAGCCGATGAGGGGCGGGGCCACTCCCTTGGCAAGGAACGCCCCGGGTGACACCTTCGGGGAAACGTCACCGCTTCAGGAGCCTTCCATGTCCGTACGCACCGCCGACAGTCTCCCAGCCCAGGAGGTCAAGGCCGGTACGGGGACCACCATGCAGGTCCTCATCGGGTCCGACCAGGGCCCGAACTTCGCCATGCGCCGCTTCACCATGCAGCCCGGCGGAGGGATGCCGTACCACACCAACGCGGTGGAGCACGAGCAGTTCGTCCTGCGGGGGAGCGCGCAGGTGCGCATCGGGAACGAGACCCACCACGTGAAGGCCGGGGACGTGGTATACATCCCCGCCGGTGTTCCGCACAGCTACCAGGCGGACGAGGGCGCCGAGCCCTTCGAGTTCCTCTGCATGGTTCCCAACCAGGACGACGTGATCACCATCGTGGAGGGGGAAGGCCCGGCCTGCTGAGGCGGACGGCGGGGAGCGCGGGCCGTCGCCGGGCGCTCCCCACCGCACCGCGGACGGTCTGGTCTTCCCTCACCTCCGGATGACGGGCTCGAAGAGGGCCGGCACCGGGTCCGTCCAACCCTCCTTCGACTCGGCCACCATGCGCAGGACCTCCTCGACGAGGAGGGCGTTGTCGAAGATCACGCCTTCCTTGATGGTCCACCGCACCCCGCCCCGACGAACCATCCGGCCGTGGCCGTCCACGGTGAGCGCGCCGAAGGCGTAGAGGTAGCGGAGGTTCTCCAGGGGATTGCCGTCGACGATGGCCAGGTCGGCGGTATACCCCGTCTGAACGTACCCCAGGTCCGGGCGCTTCAGGGTGAGGGCGCTGTTGTACGTGGCGGCCCGGATCACCTCCATGGCATCCAGTCCCGCCTCCTGCATGAGCTGGAGTTCCCTCACGTTTCCGATCCCCGGCGTGTTCCAGAGGTAGGGATCGTCCACGGCGTACGAGAGATGCCCGCCCCGGTCGTTGAACTCCCGGATGAGCGCCTGCCACTTCCGATAGGTCTCGGCCCAGAGTTGCTCGTCCCCGGAGGTCCAGTCCCAGTGGTGCGCGGCGTGATACGCGGCGTCTGGGAAGTACCACTCCACGAGCTGGCGATGGGTGTATTTCTCGTGCCAGGGGAGCCCCACGGCCCGGTTGAAGTCGCGGTTCACTTCGTAGGCGCTCATCGTCGGGATGAGGGAGACGCCCGACGCCACCAGCCGGTCCACCACCTCGCCCAGGAGGATGTCCTCGTCGGCCTCCTCCCAGACGGCCCCGGCCTGGCGGAAGCGGTGGGCCTCGTCGTTGTAGTTGTAGTCGGTGGGCAGGGCGGGGAGGGCGCCCTCGCCCAGCGCCGCCTCGGCGTACCCGTAGTGGTGTTCGATCATGGTGGCGCCCAACTCGGCGGCGCGCACGGCGTTGACCACGCTCAGGTCGGAGGGCGGGAGGTGCACCGTGGTGATCCCACCCGCCTGATCCACGGCGCGGGCCACCGCCCCGAAGAGCTCGGCGTTCCACGCCAGGCTTCCGATGCGCACCACGTGGGCCTTCCCCGGACCCACCACCTGCCCCACCAGATCCGCGGCGCGGTGGGGGTCGTGCCACGGTGCCATGACCTCCGCGGGAGGGGCGTGCCCCGGATCGCGGGCGCGGGGCGGGCCCCATTCGCCGATGGGGTACATCCGCGGCGCCGTGATGCGGTTCTCGTCGGAGAGGCGTTGCTGCTCCAGGGCGGCCTCCCACCCCCGGCCGGCGCCGTTCACCATGGTGGTCACGCCGTGGGCGAGCTTCAGGTCGTAGATGTACTGGAGGGGGAGGGGCTCGGTGCGGATGTGGGTGTGCAGGTCGATCATCCCGGGCATCACGTACATCCCGGTGGCGTCGATCACCCGGTCGGCGCCGTGGTCGCCGGCGTCGGCGGGACGTCCGGAGAATCCGTTGTACGAGATGATCTGCCGGATCTTCCCGGCCTCGATGATGATGTCCGCCGGACCGTAGGCCGGACCGCCGTGTCCGGGGATGACCATGGCGTTGACGATGGCCAGGCGCCCGTAGGGGCCCTGGCGGGCCTCGTCGGCCAGGGTCTGGGCCATCGTTTGCGGCGGAGTGAGGAAGAGGAGGGCCGCGGCGAGGACGTAGGCGTGTCGCATGAGAGCTCCGGGAATGGCCCGGCCACTTCATGGGTGTGCTCCGGCCGGGGTGCTGGCCCCACCCTATCCGCGCGCACGGATGGGGGCAAGCGGAGCGAAGGCCGTGGGGAAGGGGCTCGAGGTGCGGGAACGGCAGGGAATGGCCCGCGCCGCGGACGACGCGGACCCATTGCCACCGCGCGCCTACGCCTCCGGGAGGCGGTACACGACCTCACCCGCATCATCGAGAAACTCGAGTGCCGCCCGGCCGTCGGGGGTCACGGAGATCCGAAGCCGTGTCCTCCCCTGGATGTCTCGCATGTCCAGCAGCATGGCGTCGTCCCGACCCTTTCCGAAGAAGAGCCGCCGGGTGCCCAACTCGCCGGCGTCCCTCAAGGTTTCCACCGCCGCCTCGCGCGCGGCCGGATCGCTCAGTGCCATGGCGCTGTCGTACCGGGCCATGGTGGCATCCAGGGGAATGTTCGATCTCTGCCACATCTCGAGCCCCGTGGAGTACGCGCCGTCGTCTCCCTCCATGTGGCGGAAGCCGATGGTCTGGTCGTTGCGCACCTTGTCCCAGGTGAGGGACCCGAAGTGCCCCGTCTCTCCGTTGGCGCCGAAGATCAGGCCGCCCATCTCGTCGCCGAGCTGGTTGAAGAAGATCATCCCGGGCGGCCGCGGATACTCACGCTCGATGACCTTCCCGTTGACGATCCCCGGATGCTGCCGCTCCTGGTTGGAGATGACCATGCGCAGCGTGCCGTCGGATTCGACGATGTTGATGCGTTCCACGTCGATTTCGGCGAAGGACTGGCGTGCGTTCTGGCTGGTGAAGCCCGACAACATGGTCACCGCGAAACATGCGGTCATTCCCAACGCGTAGAGCTTGAGGAACCGGACATCCCGGCTGAGCTTCTCCATGGGGCGCGTCTCCGACGGAAGTGAGGTCTTGGAAATCGGACTCCTGAACGTACGGGGGGAGGGAAGAGAGGTTTCAGGCCCTCCGGGGACGGAGGCGAGATCCGGAACGGACACGCGCTCTTCGTCACGGGCGATCCTGCGGCCGCGCTCCTTGTGTGGCGGGCTCTTCGCGGATTAGCTTCCGTGAATCAGGAACTCCAGACGGAGACGCTTCGATGCGCACCACCACCTCCATGCACACCGGCACCCGCACCTTCGCGGTGGGCGTGCTCGTGCCCGTACCTCCCGGGGGGTGGCGTTCGTAGTCCTTCGCGTCTGCGCGACATCGAGCGGCCTTCCGGTTTCCCCCGGGAGGCCGTTCTTCATTTTCGAAGCACCGCTGGAGATTCCATGACATCGCAGTTCCCGTCCGACTTCGATACGACGTCGCATCCACCTCCCCCATCCCGCCTCCGGCGTGGGGCGCGTCTCTTCGTGGACGCGCTACGCGGGCGAGGAGGCTCTCCCACGGAAGGGCCACTCACCGCGGCCATCCTCATGCTCGCCATTCCCATGGTGCTGGAGATGGTCATGGAGTCGGTCTTCGCCGTCGTCGACATCTTCTGGGTGTCGCGCCTCGGCGCCGAGGCCGTGGCCGCCGTGGGGCTCACCGAGTCGCTGATCATCATGGTCTACACCGTGGCCATGGGGCTCTCCATCGGGGTCACCGCCACCGTGTCGCGCCGCAGCGGAGAAGGAGATACCGAAGGCGCGGCGGTGGCGACGTCGCAGGGGATCCTCCTGGGATCGCTGGTGGGGGTCGTGTTCGGCGTGGTGGGGGTCACCCAGGGGCCCGCGCTCCTGAGACTCATGGGCGCCGACGCCGCGGTGGTCGCCGTGGGGAGCGGGTACATCCGGGTGCTCATGGGGATGAACGTGGTCATCGTGCTCCTCTTTCTCCTGAACGCCGCCTTCCGGGGTGCGGGGGATGCCGCCATCGCCATGCGCGTCCTCTGGCTCGCCAACGGGCTGAACCTCGTTCTCGATCCCCTCCTGATCTTCGGGATCGGGCCCTTTCCCGAGATGGGCGTGACGGGAGCGGCGGTGGCCACCACCATCGGGCGTGGGACGGCGGTGGGGGTGCAGCTCTACACCCTCCTGCGCATCTCGGACCGGCTGCGGATGGCGATGCATCACCTGCGGCCGCGTCTCGACGTGATGGCGCGCCTCGTGGGCCTCTCGGCCACCGGGACCCTCCAGATCTTCATCGGGACGGCGAGCTGGGTGGGGCTGGTGCGGGTGGTCTCCAGCTTCGGGCCCGAGGCGGTGGCCGGGTACACCGTGGCCATCCGCGTGGTGCTCTTCGCCCTCCTCCCGGCGTGGGGGCTCTCCAACGCCGCGGCCACCATGGTGGGGCAGAACCTGGGCGCCGGGCACCCGGACCGGGCGGAGGCTTCCGTGTGGCGGGCCTGCCTGATGAACGAGGCCTTCCTGGGCTCGGTGGGGATCGTGTTCGTGATCTTCGCCCCGGGGCTGGTGGGGCTCTTCGGCGTGGACGCCGTCACGAGCGGATACGCGGTGGACGGGCTGCGCATCGTGAGCGCGGGGTTCTTCTTCTACGCCTTCGGGATGACGGTGACCCAGGCCTTCAATGGCGCCGGAGACGCGTGGACCCCCACCTGGCTCAACCTCTTCTGCTTCTGGCTGTGGGAGGTGCCCCTGGCCTGGGTGCTCAGCTTCCGGCTGGGGATGGGCCCGCGCGGCGTGTTCATCGCCATCGCGGTGGCGTACGGCACGCTGGCGGTGGCGTCTTCCCTCCTCTTCCGCCGGGGGAGGTGGAAGGAGAAGGAGGTGTGAGGGGACGCCGGGGGTGGGGCTCCCGGCATCCCCTCACGGGTTCCGTCAGCCGGCGGGACAGCTGCGGCCCCCCACCTCGCACAGCACCCTGATCTCGGCCGTGCTCAGCGCACGGTTCCAGACGCGGACGTCGTCGATGTGGGCACGCACCGGGTTGAAGGTGGCCGCCTCCGCCGACGCCTCTCCGATGAGGAGGGGCATGGCGGGGTTCGGATTGAGATAGCCCATGGAGCCGCCGACGCCCGCCTGGGTGGCGACCACGTTGCCGTCGCGGAAGATGCGAACGGTGGAACTCGACGACGCTCCATCGTAGAAGACCGTCGCCACGAAGAAGTGCCAGGTGTCCTGGGCGAGTGGCGTGGGGTCCGTCACGGTCACGCCGCCGGCTCCGGGAATCGAGAACTTGATCCCCGCGGCGTTGGTGGTGAGCTCCAGCGCGGCCCAACCCTCCTGTCCGACGAGCCAGCCGCCCATGCCGTCTTCACGCACCCACACCGCGAAGCTGAACGACTGCTCGAAGTTCAGGTGGGGAATGGTGACGTTGCCGTACTGCTGGTCGGGGGAGTTGGTGTCGTTGAAGAAGAAGGCGCTCCCGCCGAACCCGAAGCGATCGGCGGTGGTCCACACGCCGCCGTCGCCGAAACCGTTCCACGCCACATTGTTCCACAGATAGATGCGTCCGTCCGTCGCTCCCGGCGGGTCGCCGTCCACCCGTGCCGTCGCTCCGGGTCCGGCGTCGGGCGTGTAGTACCCGCCGTTGGTCGGGTAGTAGTACACATCCGCGGCGTTCATGAGATACTCGGCGATGAGACCGTCGAGGGGGAAGCTCGTGACGTCGACGCCGCGCGTGTCGGAGGTGGTTCCGTTGCGATTGTCCGTGGCCGTCAGGGTGACGGTGTACTGCCCCGACGCGGGATAGTCGTGGGTGAGGGAGATGTTCACGAAGTTGGTGGTGACCGCCTCCTGGGTGCCGTCACCCCACTGGACCAGCACCTCCACGATCGCCCCCGGGACGTCGGGCTCGGAGACCGCGGCGGTGAGCGTCACCATGAGCCCGCTGGGGGTGACGTCGAAGGCGTCGATGACCGGTGCCTGGTTCACCGGCACCAGAGGATCGAGAGGGTCCGGATCCTGCGAGTCGAGAATGCCCTCCCCGTCGGTGTCCGCGTTCCTCGGGTCGGTTCCCGCCGCCATCTCGTCGGCGTCGGACAGACCGTCACCGTCGGTGTCGGTGCGCGTGGGGTCCGGGTACACGCGTTGCGGGTAGGGAGCCACACCCATGTCCATCACCGACCAGCCGACACGGACTTCGTCGTAGTCGCTGATGCCGTCACCATCGGTGTCGGCCATGGTGTCGTCGGTCCGGTAGGTGAACTCCTCTCGGGCGTACAGCCCGTCTCCGTCCTGGTCACGCAGGTAGAAGAGGTAGATCTCCTCTCCCGCTTTGAGCACGATGTCTTCGACGTTGGTACCGTCGGTGAAGGCGATGCCATTCGAGACCAGGACCGTCCAGAACGTGCCCGGGCTGTCGCCGTTGGCCACCGGGGCACCGGCCTGCTGGTCGAGAAGGCTGGTGAGGACGTTCCCGCCCACGTTCGCCGTTTCGAAGGGGAGGCCGAGGATGTCGGTGAGGACCTCGCCGAGGGGCACGCCCACGATCTGTCCGCCCACGCGCCTGACGTTGGTGGCGACGCGCTTGCGGACCACGTTGCCGTTGCCGTACTCGATGGTCACCAGCCCCGTCTGGGAATTGGTGACCTCGCTGAGGAAGGCGAAGTTGCGGTCTTCGTCGTCGAGGAGGTCGAAGGTGCCCGTCTCGAAGGCGAGCGTCTGGGGGTTCGCCATGAGCTCCAGGGCCACGTTGGCGGGAATCGCCACCTCCGCCCGCAGCAGCCCCGAAATGTCACCCGGGCCCAACACGATCCCGGCGGGGAGGCTCAGCGTGGCCACCGTCGAGAACCTGGTCGGATCGTCCAGGTTCCGGCGAATCGCGGTGATGGCCAGGTCGCTGAGGTTGAAGCTGACGTCTCCGGCGTTGCGCACGGTGATCCCGATGCCGAGGGTGCCGCTCTCCAGCGAGCGCCCTTGCTCACGCGACGTCTGCACCGCCTGCTGGTAGCTCTCCTGCGACGTCTGCGTGGCGGATGCGGCCAGGGTGAGGCTGAGCTCCGCGGAGACACCGGCCTTCGCCTCGGCTTCCACGCCCACCTTGTTGCTGTCGACGGAATAGCCGGCCTCGGCGGTCACCTTGCCGGACACTTCCGCCCAGACTTTGACCGACGCGGTGGAGGACGCGCTGAAGGTTGCCGACTCCTCCCAGCTCAGCCCCGCTTCGTGCGTCTCCGACGCCTGGCTTCCGTCGTCGTAGGAGATGTTCACCCGCAGGTCGGTCTGACCCTCGTACTTCAGCTCCATCTGCGGGAGGTTGGCGATGAGCGGGTGGAACTCGTTCCCGCGCTCCAGGATCTCCACGAAGTCCGTGATCTTGTCGCCGTCGGTGTCGGCCAGTGTTGGCGAGGTACCGAGGGTGTTGGCCTCGTTGCCGTCGAACAGAGCGCTGTTGATGGGCTTGGTGCCGAGATCGGTCGCGTCACCGTCGGAATCGACGCTGGTGGGCGAGCTCCCCCAGTCGTTGATCTCGGACCCGTCCTCGAGGCCGTCGTTGTCGGTGTCGGAGGAGGTGGGGTCGGTGCGGAGGTCTCTCTCCGTGGAGTCGCTGAGGCCATCGCCGTCGGTGTCCGCATTGTTCGGGTCACTGCTCACGGCGCGCTCGACCAGGTCTCCCTGCCCGGACTGGTCGACGAACACCGTCCATCCCGCGATCTCGTCCATGTCGGAGATGCCGTCTCCGTCGGTGTCGGTTCCCGCTGGCGTCGGATCCAGCGGCGGCTCGCCGCATCCCGCGAACATGACCAACAGAATGGCGGCGGTGGTGGACATGAATGTCCACCAGGGTCGAGGGGGTGCGGGGGAGTGTCTGCGTGGCATGCGTCCTCCTGAAGTCATCGTATCGCCCAGCAAAACCATTGCGGGTGTTATTTTGGGACCGAACAATGGCCCCCGAGTTCTCAACGGCAGATCAAGAGCCTATCAAGGCCCTGGAGAAGTGGTATGATCACCATGTATCTGCTGGGGGGAGCCCGCCTGGAGGGAGAGGGCGGCCGCCTCCACGGAGAGCCAGTTCAGCGACATCGCGTCGCCCTCCTCGCGGTACTCGCCCTGGCGCGGGACGCCCGACTTCCACGGGAGAAGATCCTGGCCCTCCTCTGGCCGGAGCAGGAGCCCCGGCGGGCGCGACACCTCCTCAACGTCTCGGTCCACGTCCTCCGCAAGGCCCTGGGCAAGGAGGCGATCCTTTCCGAGGGCGACGATCTGCGCCTCGATCTCGACCTGGTCGTGTGCGACGCCGCGGCGTTCCGTGACGCCGCGGCCCGGGGTGACGCCAAGGGAGCCATCGAGCGTTACGCTGGACCTTTCATGGACGGCTTCTTCCTCGACGAAGCTCCGGAGTTCGATCAGTGGCAGGGGGCTCGCCGCAGGGAGCTCGAAGACGACTACGTTACCGCGCTCGCGACGCGGGCCGACGAGGCCGGAGAGATCGGCGACCTCGCCGAAGCCACGGAGTGCGTGAGACGGATCGTACGTACGCGGCCCATGGACGCCCCCGCCACGGTCCGCCTCATGAAGCTGCACGAGGCCCGGGGCGACATAGCCGACGCGCTGAACGCCGCCTCCGACCACGCTCGGGCCATGGTCGAAGCCTTCGACGCCGAGCCCAACCCCGAGGTGGCGCGGTTGGCCGAGCGCATGCGGGAGGCCCCGCGGCCGGCACAGGTGGACGAGGAGGCACCCCGGGCTGTCTCCGTTCCTGCCCTCCCCCGTCAGCTCCAGGCCCCATCCCAGTTCCAGGCTCCATCTCCTGCGCGCCCACGGAGCCGGCACATCCTGGCTGTGGCCGCCGTCGTGGTTGCGGTCGCGGTGGCGGCCGTCGCCCGCGCCACGGATCCCGAACCGGCGGTGCCGATCTATGAAGCCTCCGTGGCGGTCCTCCCCTTCATGGACATGAGCGCGGACGGGGATCAGGCGTACCTCAGTGACGGACTCACGGAGGAACTCCTGAACGCGCTGGCGCAGATGCCCGGGCTCATGGTCGCCGCACGGTCCTCGTCGTTTCAGTTCCGCGGCGACGGCATCGACGTGCGCTCGGTGGGGCGCCGGCTCGGCGTGGCTTCGGTGGTGGAGGGGTCGGTTCGGGTGGATGGCGATCGGCTGCGGGTGACCACGCAGCTCATCGACGCGGAGAGCGGCTACCATCTCTGGTCCGAGCAGTACGATCGAGACATGCGTGACGTCTTCGCCGTCCAGGAGGAGATCGCGCGGGCCGTGGCCACGGCGCTCAACTCGGAGCTCGTGCGACAGCTTCCGGATGCGCTGGTGCCCGCGACCACGACCAATCCGGCAGCGTATCATCTGTATCTCCGTGGCCGTTACGAGTGGCGGAAGAGGACCGAGGAGGGGATGAAGGCGGCCTTGGAGGCATTTCAGGAGGCGGTCCTGCTGGACCCGACCTACGCCGCCGCGTACGCTGGGCTGGCCGATACGTGGCAGCTTCTCCCGGACTATGCCGGCATCCCGTCGAGCGAAGGTCTGGCACGAGCCAAGACCGCCGCGCTCCGGGCGGTCGCGCTGGACAGCTCATCGGCCGAGGCCCATGTGGCTCTGGCCGCCCTCCTGGACGATTACGACCGCGACCGTCGTGGAGCGGAAGCCGCCTACCGGAGGGCCATCGAGTTGAATCCCGGGTACGCCACGGCGCGGCATTGGCTCGCGATCCATCTCGCGGATGACGGGCGCTTCGCGGAGGCGCTGGAGCAGATCGAGCACGCTCGCCGCCTCGATCCCCTTTCCTCCATCGTCAACACGGCCGTGGGCGCCGTGCGCTATTTCGAGCGTGACTACGATGGGGCCGCGGCGGAGTATCAGAGCGTGCTGGACCTCCAGCCCTACTTCGCCCTGGGGTGGGCCCTGCTGGGGCGCGTGCAACTCGTGGACGGTCGCGTCGGTGAGGCCGTCTCATCTCTATGGCGGTCCGTGGAGCTGTCGGGCGGAGACCCGAGCTATCGGGCCGTCTACGCCGCCGCCCTGGCCGAGGCCGGGCGAACGGCGGAGGCTCACTCCATCGCCGAAGAGGTCAGGAATCCGGAGCCGGGTGGGTACGTTCCCTACTGCGAGTTGGCTTCGGCCTACCTGTACCTGGGAGACGATGCGCAGGCTCTCGCCCTGTTCGAGCTGGCGTACGGCGAGCACGACCCCGCGCTCAAGCACATCGGCGTGGAGCCCTTGTACGATGGAATCCGAGAGGACCCACGTTTCGTGGACCTGATGCGGCGCTCGGGTTTCGAGGCGATCCCGGACGTCCACTGAGGTTCTCGTTCGACCTCATCCCGTCACCGGCGTACGCGCCACGAGCCTCCGCTGCGCCTCCAACAACTCCATGGTGTCCACGACGCCCTCTCCCCTCCCCAGCATGATCCCGTCGCTCCGCGGGAACATGTAGACACCGTCGATGTCGGCGACGGCGTAGTCCACGTCGGGCTGGGGCGCCAGGATGACGGTCTGGGAGGGGTTGGAGGTGAGCTCCGGGTCGGTGACCAGCGCCGATGCTCCGAGCCCCGTGCAGTTCACGATCCACCGTTCGTCCAGCCCCAGGAGGTCTTCCAGGCTCTCGAAGTCCCGTACCACGGTGTTTCCGCCCCGCTCCCGGAAGTCGGCGACGAGTCGGGTGAGGTAGGGGGTGGGCTCGATGAAGATGTTGTCTTCGCGCCAGGCGAAGCGGGTCTGGAAGGGATGGGTGCCCTCCCGGAAGAGCTCTTGATTGGGGTAGAGATCGCGGAGCATCCCATAGATCGCGTCGCCGGCTTCGATCTCCGGTGTCCACTCGTCGGTGACGAAGTACTGCGGCTTCCACGAGATCCCGTACCGGGGATCGGGCAACAGGTCGAGGAAGCGTGCGTGTGACGTTCTGCACGCCGTCTCGAGACGCTCCGCGAAGGCGGGGGTGAGCAGCGAAGGGTCCACCGCCGTCGACGGGAAGAAGCTGGCACCCGCCAGGTTCGAGGTGGTGTCGGGCGGGAGCGCCCGAGCGTGGATGGTCACGGAGAAGCCACGCTCGAGGAGCACGAGGGCCGTCGTGAGTCCCACGACACCACATCCCGCCACCGCGACGGCGGCCCCCGCCGGCACCGCCGCGTCGCGGAGAATGTCCGCCACCATCGCCGCGGTCCCCCAGGAGAGGGTGAAGCCGCCCCCTCCGTGCCCGTAGTTGTGGACGAGGAGCGTCTCTCCCATGCGCTCGGCCTCCACCCGGAAGCCGGACGGCCGATAGGGACGGGCGCAGACGTACGTCCGGGTGATCCGGTCCGGATCGAGATTGATGGGCGCCAGGGTGAAGGCGGCGTCCCCGCCACCGGCCGGCCCGCCCCCGCCGTCGCGCGGCCAACCGACGTCGCAGGCGGCGAGGAGGAGGGAGGGCGCCGCGGCTCCCCCGGCCAGGCGGAGGAGGGCTTCGCGTCGGGTCAGGGTGGGACGGGGCATCTCGGTACTCGCGGGCGGTAGGTGCGCGGTGCTTCCACGGGAGGAGGATGAGGCGGGGAGTGGGGATGCGCAATGATGCCGTGCGGCGCCCGAAGCACTCACGCGGGCATCGCGCCGGGGACGTGCCGCCAGGTGGGAGAACGACGAGCGTGTCCGGGACGACGGCGGCGGCTATCTTCCCTCTCGACCCTCCAGGTGGACCTCCGCGGGAGCCGACTCGCTGATGACCGATTCGTTCCGTTCTTCCGTAGCCCCCCGACTCCTCGCGGAGTTGGGTGTGATCGTGCTCGGTGTTCTTCTCGCCCTCGGCGTGGATGCCATGTGGGAACGGCGGGGTGAACTGATCCTGGAGGAGAGCGTGCTCGCCTCGCTGGCCGAGGAGCTTCGTTTGCTCGACCAGCAGCTGGACAGCCTCGAACGTCGGGACTCGTTGATCGTGCACCGTGCCGACGCGTTTCCGCTGCAGTCGGACGACGTCTCCCTCGATTCGGTCAGTGCCCTCGTCGCCGAGATGTTTTCCACGGTCCCTCGCGAACCGTTCCTTCCCACCTATGACGAGTTGGTCAGTACGGGAAACCTGAGGGTTCTTTCGGATCGGAGCCTGCGTCTCCTGTTGACACGGTTCGCCAGCGAGGCGCGAACCCTGACGGGGTACACGCAGCAGATGGACACGCAATGGAATGTCACGGCGCGTCCGGTGTTGTACGAAGCGGTGGCCTGGCCCGCCAACCCGGGAGCCCGGGAGCCGCGGGTCTGGACCGAGCGCGCTCCTCGGCTGGCTCCCGAGGAACTGGATCGACTACGGAACGTCGTACGGGATCGCAGGGGCTTTGCCAACGTGCATTGGCGCCTGGTCCGGAGTATGAGGGATCTCGTCACCGAGCTCGTCGAAGCCACGGACGGGGCCCTCGACCGCAGGTAGCACTGGGAGGGGCGCGCATCGGGAGGGGAGGGTGTAGTCCTAGACATATAAACATCACTATATATATTTACATATAGTTGTATCACACCGGCACGACCACCCCGCGGCAGGCGGAAGCCGCCCGCGCCCATCACAGGAATTCGATACATGGAAATGGAGATCACCTTTCCCGGGGGAGCCCGGGTCGACGCGCACATGGGGCATCTGGTCGTGGAGACCAACCAGGACGGATCGGCGCCGGCGCCCTTCGGGCTCTTCCTGGCGTCCATCGGGACGTGCGCCGGCATCTACGTCCTGAGTTTCCTGCAGCACCGGGGCCTCCCCACCGACGGGGTGAAGGTGGTCCAGCGGGTGCACACCAACCCCGCCACGCGAATGGTGGGCCAGGTGGACCTGGACATCGTGGTTCCCCCCGACTTTCCGGAGAAGTACCACTCCGCGCTGGTGCGTGCGGCCAACCAGTGTGCCGTGAAGAAGCATCTGGAGCAGCCGCCCGTGTTCAACGTGCAGACGAAGGTGGGGGCGGGGGTGGCGTAGGAGGAGTAGGCTACGGGGGTCGAGGCCTCGTAGGTGGGTGTGATGGTAACGCGCCCGAGCAAGCTGTCCGGTACCGATGCCTCTATGAGGAGCCGTCGCGTACGGAGTCCACCTGGTTCAGCAGCTCCACGGTGCGCGTGAGGAAGTCGCGGCTGAGGCGCCCCATGAGCACCTGGTACTTGTCGATTCGCCCCAGCCAGGAACGGACGCGATCACGCGCCGCGAAGGCCCGGGCGATCCGCACGGCTTCCCCCGGCGACATCTCGAACGGGTACCTTTCGCGGTCTTCGATGGCACTGAGTTGAGCGCCGGACAGGAGGCCCAGCGTCTCGCCGCGGAACCGATCCTGATCGTCCTCGCCCAGCCCCAATCGCTGCTGCTCGGAGATGAACGCGTAGTAGTCCGACAAATCGCGCCGAAGCTCCTCGGAGCGCAGGAGCACCATTCTCCCGGTGCTGCGTAGCTCGTCGTACGTGCTGGTGGAGATGGTGGGCACGCTTCGCCAGGTCACCTGCTCCAGGGCGAAGGCAAAGCCCCGGGGATCGTTCGCGGCCACACCCGGATCGTCGAGAACCGCTTCGAGGAGCTTCACCTGCTCGAGGCGTCGAAGGGTGCGCTGAACGTTCTCCTCCATCTCGACGGAGTCCCGCCGGAGGTCGATGGCCAGGCGTTCGAGGTACCGCTGCTCCAGATCCCGATCCTGGGATGCCTGGTACGCCCGATCGAGCTGGAAGGCCAGGAGGATCCCGATGACCACGAGTGCGAGTTCGAGGCCGAAGGTGATCCAGTCCTCCGAACGAAGTCGTTGGGAGAGTCGGCGAAGAAGCATGGGGTGGGGTCTCCCGGCGCATGGGCCGGCGTGGGAGGATCAGAAGATGGCCGGGACGGCGAGATAGAGGGACGCGGTCACCACCATGTGGGCGAGAATGGCGGCTTCGAGCCCCTTCCACCAGTAGAGCCAGCCATAGGTGACTCCCGAGATTCCTCCGATGGTCAGGACGCGAACCGCATGTTCGGGAGCGCCGACATGCCACATGCCGGCGAGGCCGGCGGCCAGCAGGATCCCCGCCCAGCGGGCAGGGGTCCGCGCGTTCCGTGTGAAGGGCGTGAGGGCCAGGTATACCAGCCACGCGGCCAGCGTGGCCACCAGTGCTCGGAAGAAGAGCTCCTCACCCACGCTCCCCACGACCACGATGAAGAGCCGCGAGGGGATGGACGGGTGGGTGCCGAACTCGGGGAGACGGCGAACAGTCTCGCCCGCGAAGAGAAGCACGTCGAGAAGCACTATGAGGAACGCCACGGCGAGTCCCACGGCGGCTCCGAGCCGCATCGAGGGGGTGATGCGGCTTCGTCCACCGGGGCCCAGGAGGACGATGTTGAGAGGAGCGTCGAGCCCCAGTGGGTGGGGAGGCCATCGGATCTTCACGGGTTGGTCTCGTGAAACCTGGGGAATGATCCCGGATGTCTCATGCCTGCCGGCGCCAGCCTCTCGTCGTCCGTGGGGTGTCCTGCCATCGAGTGCTCCTCCCGTTCAACCGTCCGGCCTTCCCCGCCGATACTCCCGGAAGATGGCCTGCGGGCCGCCGGCACGCGCGGCCCTCTCAGTATTCCATCCAAATCCGGAACATCCCATGTCCAGTAACTCCGCACCGTTGGGCAGCGCACTGCGTGAGGCCGCCCGGCGGGCCAAGAACGTATGGGGCGCCGTACGCGGTATGGAGGCGGTGCCGGGCCAGGAGGGGGCCGAAGAGGGGCTGACCGCCGCGGAGGAGGCTTCCGTCGAGCGGCGCCGGGATGTGTCGTCACCCCCGGAAGAGGTGGTGAGCGTCCGTGAGGAGGTCCTGAAGACCTTCCGGGACCGGCTTGCCATCCTCCACCGGCAGTATGGCAAGGCGCCCCACGTCGACGCACTCCTGAGGGACCTCGCGCAACTGCACCCCGGCGTCATCCGTCAGCCGGCGGGCGTGGCGCCTCAGGTTCTGGAGATGTTGAACCGGGAGAACTATTCGTGGGCGCAGATCGGGGCCGTCATCGAGAAGGATCCGGCCATTGCCCAGGCTCTCCTCAACCACGCCAACGCCGACTGGTACGAGGGGGACGGCGCTCCGCCTCTCTCTTCGCTCGTCGCCGCCGCTCGTCGAGTGGGATCCAAAGGCGTGATGGCGTCGGTCATGACGGTGGTGCTGGAGCGGGGGGCGATCCGGCCCGGAGCCGGGCTCGACGCCGTCGCCCGGATGGTGTGGGACCACATGGTGCGGGTCGCCCCCATCGCCCGACAATTCGCCCACGGGTTCGGTGTCGACCCCGACTCCGGGTTCACTCTCGGACTCTGTCATGACGCGGGGAAGCTCCTGTTCTTCGAAAGAGTGGCGGAGGTGCGGAAGGCGCTGCGGGCGGATCTGAAGTTCCCCCCGGGCTTCATGCAGGCCGCTCTGAAGCAGTTGCACGAGCCACTGGGAGGTTTGGCCGCGTTCTCGTGGGGGATGCCCCCCGACTTCGCGGCGGCCATCGCGTCGCATCACCGTACGGGTTCGGGGTTGCCGTCCAGCCCCCTCGCCGAGGCGGTCTACGCCGCCGAGCGACTGGATCTCATGGTGCATGCCGACCGGCACGTGGACCTGACCCAACTGTGGAACGATGGCGCCATGACGGCACCGATGGACCGATTCCTCCCTCTCTGGGAGCAAGCCCGCCAGGGTGCGGTCGCCCGGGAACTGGAGGAGAAGCGACGGAAGGCGGAAGCTCCCATGGCGTGAGGGGACCCATCCGCATCTCGGGCGGCGGATCACTCGGCGTTGACCGGCCTGGATGGGTCGTGGCTGTGTGAAGTCAGTGGTCGGAGTCCGAGTTCCCGCTCTCACCCACGATCCGGAGGCGGACCACGTACTGCTCTCCATACTCCCCGACCTCGACGGCCCAGACGTCCCGGCCGCGTGCCACCATGGGAACCATCTGATCCGACGG
>JAOUPR010000048.1 GCA_029879725.1 Gemmatimonadota bacterium
GACATCGAGAACCATGTGGTCACGGCCGGGAACGCGCCGGGCCTCAACGACGGAGCGGCCGCGGTGGTGGTGGCCTCCCTGGCCTTCGCCGAAGCGCACGGCCTCGAAATCGAGGCGACCATCAACGCCTACGCCGTGGGGGCCACCGAGCCGAAGGATCTCTTCTTCGCGCCCATCGACGCGGTGGAGAAGCTCATGGCCCGGGAAGGAAAGGCCATCGGCGACTATGATCTCTTCGAGGTCAACGAGGCGTTCGCGGTGCAGGCTCTGGCCAACATGCGGGCGCTGGGGATGGACGAGGAGCGGGTGAACGTCCACGGGGGCGCCGTGGCTCTGGGACACCCCATCGGCGCGTCGGGCACCCGCGTTCTGGTGACCCTCATGGCGGCCATGAAGGATCGCGGGGCGGCCACCGGCCTGGCCACGCTCTGCCTCGGGGGCGGAAACGCGGTGGCCTTGTCGGTCGAGCGGGTCTGAGGTCCAGTGGGTTCGGGAATCAATCGTACAGTCGAGCATCGGAGAGAAGCCGCATGAGCACCATCGTGGAAAGCGTGAGGAGCGTGGCAGCCCGGGACGTGTTGGAGAACGCCCGCGCCCGTGCAGCATTCGGAATCGCGGCCTTCGTGGCGGCCATGAGCTTCTCCGCCCAGATCGCCGTTCCGCTTCCGTGGTCGCCGGTGCCCATGACGCTCCAGCCGCTGGTGGTCCTCCTGGCCGGCGCCTTCCTCGGATCACGGGGTGGAGCGGCCGCCATGCTGGCCTACCTCGCCCTGGGCGCCGGCGGTGCGCCGGTCTTCTCCCTGGGAGGGGCCGGGCTCCCCTGGTTGGTGGGCCCCACGGGTGGATACCTCCTGGCCATGCCCGCCGTGGCATGGGTGGTGGGGGTCACGGTTCGCCCCGGCGCGGGGACTCTGGTCACGGTCCTGGGTTTCCTGTCGGGTCTGGCGGTGCTCTATGCCGGTGGCGTGGCCTACCTCGTTCTCCTTCTGGGGAGGGACGCCGGGTCGGTGTTCGCCCTCGGGGTCGCGCCCTTCCTCGCCGGAGATCTCACCAAGGTGATTCTCGCCGTCGGGTTGACCCGGAGATTCGGCCGCACCGACTCCTGAGCGTGCGTTCCCGACGGGTGCGGCGAGGCACGCGTTGAGGGTCGCGGAAATCTTCCGGCTCCCCTCGGGGCGGCTCCGGCTGGGGTGGCGTCTCGCCCTCTTCCTGCTGGCCGCGGCTCTTCTGACGTTCGTCGCGCTCCTGGTACTCCCCGGCGGCCTGACCGGATCATCCGTCGCCACCACCATGGGATGCCTGGGTGCCGGGTGGATGCTCCTGCGGCTGGAAGGCCGCCCCTTCGCGGATCTCGGACTGAGGCCGGGGGTTCCCGCTCTCGCGGGATCCGGGGCGGGCGTGGGCGTGGGCGTGGCGGTGGGTCTCGCTGCCGTCCTGCTCATGGCGATCCTGGGCGGGGTCACGTGGAGCCGGACGCCCGGCACCGCGCAGGCGTGGGCCCTGTCGGGAGGAGCCACGTTGGGGATCCTCGCGCTCCCCGCCCTGGCGGAGGAGGCGCTCCTCCGCGGATATCCCCTCCTGACGCTGTCGGAAGAGTGGGGGGGAGGTCCGGCGGTGGTGGTCACGGCCGTGGTGTTCGGGCTGCTCCACCTGGGAAACCCGGAGGTGACCGCCCTCGCCATCGGGAACATCGTGGCCGCGGGACTCCTGCTCGGCGCGGTGTACGTGCGCACGGGGAGTCTCTGGTGGGCCTTCGGGGTACACCTGGGCTGGAACTGGGCCCACGCCTTCCTGGTGGACCTCCCGGTGAGCGGCTTCGACCTGGTGGACACGCCCCTCATCGAGGCCGCGCCGAGGGGCGCGCAATGGATCGGTGGCGGGGCATTCGGGCCGGAGGGGAGCGTGGCGGCCACCGTGGCGCTCCTCTGTGCGGCCGCGGTCGTGTGGAGGGTCAGGATCGACGAACCCATGGGGGACGCCGGCCCGGGAGGGGAGGGCGTGCCCGTCGAACTCGCGGAGAGAGTGGAATGAGCATCGAACGCATCGCCGTCATCGGAGGCGGGACCATGGGCAACGGGATCGCCCACGTGGCGGCGCAGGCCGGCAAGGAGGTCCGCCTTCTCGACCTGTCCCGGGACGTGCTGGACGGGGCCATGGTGACCATCCGCAAGAACCTGGACCGCCAGGTGAAGAAGGGGCTCCTGGAGGAGGGCGAGCCCGAGGCCATCCTCTCCCGCATCGAGATCGGGTCCGACGTCGCGGCCGGGGTGGCCGACGTGGGGCTCGTCGTGGAGGCGGTTCCGGAGAAGGCGGAGCTCAAGTACGGGATCTTCGCCACCCTCGACCAGGCCGCGCCGGCGGACGCCGTCCTGGCGAGCAACACGTCGTCCATCTCCATCACCGAGATCGCGGCCCGCACCCGCCGCCCCGAGAAGGTCATCGGGATGCACTTCATGAACCCGGTGCCGGTGATGCAGCTCGTGGAGGTGATCCGCGGGCTGGCCACCGACGACGCCACCATGGACGCAACCGTGGCCCTTGCCCGGGAACTGGGGAAGACGCCGGTGGAGGTCAACGACTTTCCCGGGTTCGTCTCCAACCGGGTGCTCATGCCCATGATCAACGAGGCCGTGACGGCCCTCATGGAGGGCGTGGCCGAGCCCGAGGCCATCGACACGGTGATGAAGCTGGGGATGAACCATCCCATGGGTCCCCTCGCCCTGGCCGATCTCATCGGTCTGGACACCTGCCTGAACATCCTCGAAGTACTCCACCGCGAGCTGGGCGACGACCGCTACCGTCCCTCACCCCTCCTGCGCAAGTACGTGGCGGCGGGGTGGCTGGGGCGGAAGTCGGGTCGTGGCTTCCATTCCTACGACTGAGACTCTCCCCATGCCGCTCCTCACCTCCGAACAACGCGACATCCAGGCCCTGGCGCGGGATTTCGCTCGCGGGGAGCTACGCCCTCATACGGCGCGGTGGGACGCGGACCGCGTCCTGGACGAGGACGTGTTCGCCAAGTTGGCGGAGATGGGATTCATGGGGATGCGTGTCCCCGAGGAACACGGGGGACTCGGTCTGGACCTGCGGACCTACCTGGTGGCCCTGGAGGAGTTGGCGTGGGGTGACGCGGCCGTGGGGCTCGCGGTGGCCATCCACAACGGCCCGGTGGCCCACCTCCTTCGCCGGCACGGCACCGAGGAGCAACGGGCGCGGTGGCTTCCCAGGCTGGCCGAGGGTGGTGTGGGGGCGTTCGCCCTGTCGGAGCCCGGGGCCGGGAGCGATCCGTCGGGGATGGAGACCCGGGCGGTTCGGGAGGGCGACGCCTGGATCCTGACCGGCGGGAAGCGCTGGGTCACCAACGGCCGGCGGGCCTCCCTCGTGATCGTCTTCGCCCGCGTGGACGAACCCGACGGCGGGACCGGTGCCTTTCTGGTCGAGCCCGGCGCCACGGGCTACAATTCAGGGCTTTCCGAGGCCACCTTGGGACTGCGGGCTTCGGAGACCGTCCCCGTGTCGCTGGACGGGGTGCGGGCCGACGGGATTCTGGGAGAGCCGGGCCGGGGACTGACCTACGCCCTGGAGGCCCTGGACGTGGGCCGCGTCGGGATCGCCGTCCAGGCGGTGGGGGTGGGGCGGGCGGCGATGGAGCACGCCCTGGCCTATGCCCTGGAGCGGGAACAGTTCGGCCGGCCCATCGCGGAGTTCGGTGCCATCCAGGCCAAGTTGGCCGAGATGGCGGCACGGGTGGCGGCGGGTCGCGCCCTCGCGTTCGAGGCGGCGGACCTGTTGGAAGTGTCCGCGGGGTCCAGGGCGGGGCGTGGGGGGGTGACGGCGGCGGCCGCGGTGGCGAAGTTGGTCGCGAGCGCCGGAGCCACCTGGGTGGCCGACGAGGCCATCCAGATCTTCGGAGGATACGGGTACATGAAGGACTTTCCGGTGGAGAAGCTCCTCCGGGATGCGAAGGGTGCCGAGATCTACGAGGGCACCAACGAGATCATGAGGCACGTCATCGCCCGGGAAGTGCTGCGGGAGAGCCGGGCGGGTTGACCGTTCCGGATCAGGGCGGGCCACGACATACACCAACGGAAGCAGGGGGGCGACGTCGGATGAGCATCTTCGAGTTGTTGGGTGAGCGCGGGCACGAGCAGATCGTCTTCTGGAGTGAGCCCGAGCTGGGCTACAAGGGCATCATCGCCATCCACGACACGACCATGGGTCCGGCGTTGGGTGGGACCCGCTTCTGGAGCTACGAGTCCGACGACGACGCCATCGTCGACGCGCTTCGCCTGTCCCGCGGGATGACGTACAAGGCCGCCATCACCGGACTGAACCTGGGTGGCGGGAAGTCGGTCATCATCGGGGACAACCGCACGAAGGATCGGGAGATGCTCTTCCGCGCGCACGGGCGGGCGGTGGAGTCGCTGGGTGGACGGTACATCACGGCGGAAGACGTGGGGACCTCGCCCGACGACATGGAGTTCGTCCGCATGGAGACGGAGCACGTGGTGGGCGTCCTGGGCGGGTCCGGTGATCCGTCTCCGGTCACGGCCTTCGGCGTCTACCGCGGGATCAAGGCGTGCGCCTCCTTCCGGTACGGGTCCGACTCCCTGGAGGGGAAGACGGTGGCCGTTCAGGGCCTGGGCCATGTGGGGTACTACCTCTGCGGCGACCTGGCCGGGGAGGGCGCCAAGCTCGTCGTCACCGACATCGACGCGGATCGCGTGCAGCGGGTCGTGGACGAGTTCGGCGCCACGGCCGTCGAGCCCGACGCGATCTACGGCGTGGAGGCCGAAGTGTTCGCACCCTGTGCGCTGGGCGCCGTGGTCAACGACGACACCCTGGGCCGGTTCAAGTTCGACATCGTGGCCGGGGCGGCGAACAACCAGCTCGCGCGCTCCCAACACGGAGACGCGTTGCACGAGAAGGGGATCCTCTACGCTCCCGACTACGTGATCAACGCCGGCGGGCTCATCAACGTGTACGGCGAGCTCAACGACTGGAGCGAGGAGCGCAGCAAGCGGAAGGCCGGAGACATCTACAACACCCTCCTGCGCATCTTCGACCGCGCCAAGGTGGACGACGTGCCCAGCTACGTGGCGGCCGACCGCGTGGCGGAGACGCGGATCCGCGAGGCGCGCCACCTCCAGCGGTCCTTCCTCTGATCCCCCCGGGGTACCCGTGATGATGGAACACCTGAAGGCGACCGATCCCGCGATCTTCGACGCGGTGGTGGCGGAGGCCCGGCGGCAGGATCAGGGCCTGGAACTCATCGCATCGGAGAACTTCGTGTCCAGGGCCGTGTTGGAGGCCATGGGCACGGTCCTGACCAACAAATACGCCGAGGGCGTGCCCCACAAGCGGTACTACGGGGGATGCGAGCACGTTGACGTGGCGGAGGACCTTGCGCGGGATCGGGCCACCGAGCTCTTCGGCGCCGAGCACGCCAACGTGCAACCCCACTCGGGGGCGCAGGCGAACATGGCGGCGTATTTCGCGTTCCTGGATCCGGGAGCGAAGATCCTGGGGATGAGCCTGAGCCACGGTGGGCATCTCACCCACGGCTCTCCGGTCAACTTCAGCGGCCGGCTCTTCAACGTGGTCAGCTACGGCGTGGGCGACGACGACGGGCTCATCGACTACGACCGGGTCCGGGAGCAGGCGAAGGCCGAAGGCCCGGCCATGATCGTTGCCGGGGCGAGCGCCTACCCGAGGATCATCGACTTCGCCACGTTCGGGGAGATCGCCCGGGAGGTCGGCGCGCTCCTGGTGGTGGACATGGCGCACATCGCGGGCCTGGTCGCCGCCGGCGAGCACCCCTCGCCGGTGCCGCACGCCGACGTGACCACGACGACGACGCACAAGACGCTCCGTGGCCCCCGGGGAGGCCTCATCCTCACGCGCGAGGAGCATGCCAAGGCCATCGACAAGGCGGTCTTCCCCTTCATGCAGGGAGGGCCTCTGATGCACGTCATCGCGGCCAAGGCCGTGGCCTTCCTGGAGGCGCTCCGCCCCGAGTTCAAGGACTACGCCCGGCAGATCGTGGCCAACGCCCGCGCCATGGGCGAGGGACTGGCGGACCGGGGGCTCCACCTGGTGAGCGGAGGGACCGACAACCATCTCCTCCTGGTGGATCTGCGCCCGAGCCACGAGGAGTTGACGGGGAAGGAGGCCGAAGCCGCCCTGGAGGCGGCGGGGATCACCGTGAACAAGAACACCGTGCCCGGTGAGACCCGGTCTCCCTTCGTGACGTCGGGGCTCCGGATCGGCACGCCGGCCCTCACCAGCAGGGGGATGAAGGAAGACGAGATGCGGCGCATCGCGGCGTGGATCGCCGACATCCTGGATGCTCCAGGCGACGAAGCGCGGATCGGAGAGGTGCGTGGCCAGGTCCAGGAGCTCTGTCAGGTGTTCCCGCTGTACCGCGATCTGGCCTTCCTCGACTGAGAGACGGGATCGACCCTGGCGGACGACTGTGGCTTCACCCACATTTTCCTCTATGACGGAACTACAAGTCACCGACGAAATCCTCGGTCAGCTCCAGGTGCGCTACCCTCGGTTCCACCCGAAGGCGTACCTCTTCGTGCTCGCCGCGCTACACCACGTGATTCGTGGGCTGCCCGAGGCTCGTCATATCTCCGGTTCCGAGTTGGCCCACGGGCTGCGTGAGTTGGCCCTCGATCGGTATGGGCCCGTCGCCCGCATGGTGCTCCAGCACTGGGGAATCCACACGACGGAAGACGTGGGTGACGTCGTGTTCGCGCTGGTGGAGCAGGAGGTGCTGGTGAAGGAGGAGGAGGACCGCGCGGAGGACTTCTACGAGGTGTTCGACTTCGAGGACGTCTTCGAGCGGTGCTACCCCTGGGAAGTACGCTTCTGAAGCGTCCGGTCCGGCCAGTCGGCCGGCCGGTCAAGGTGAACAGGCCCGAGTTGTTCGGGTGGGGCGGCCAGTGGGCCGCCGGCTCATGGGAGGGGTAGAACATGGTGGAAGACCGCGGATTTCCCCGATGCATGAAGTGTGAGACCGGGATTCTTCTACCTCTCTCCGACTACGGACGGGATGGGGCTCCGATCCAGTACAAGGCGTGGGTCTGCGCCAACCCGGATTGCGGCTTCAACATCCGCATCGACAATGGCGAAGTCACGTTCGGCCGGGCGATCGGTCAGAGCTACAAGTAGCCTGGACTTCGCTCCGCCTCGCGGAGCGACCTCCTTCCATGTCGTCTCACGGTAGGCCGGACCCCCGTGCGGGGGCCGAGGTGCGGATCCCCACGGGGTCCGAGGCGGAGGCCTTCGACCACCATGCCATCACCGGCGTGGGGGTTCCCCAGCTCGTGCTCATGGAGAACGCGGGCCGCTCGGCCGCCCAGGTGGTCCAGCGCCTGTACCCCGAGGGTAGGGTGGTGGGGCTGGTCGGTTCCGGGAACAACGGGGGTGACGCGCTCGTGCTCCTCCGCACCCTGGCGGCGTGGGGACGGGAGGTCACGGCGGTCCTGACCTCGGATCGGCCGAAGGACGATCCCCTTCTCCACGGGTGGACCTTCCCCACCACGACCCTGGAGGACGATGCGTGGCGGATGCAGGTCGGGTCCGCCGACGTGCTCGTGGACGGGATGCTGGGGACGGGGGTGCGCGGCGCGCCCCGAGAGCCCCAGGCGAGCGTAATCGAGGAAGTGAACGGCGCCCGGGCGGTCCGCGTCGCCCTGGATATCCCCTCCGGCGTGGACGCCGGCACCGGTGCGGTGCCGGGGCTCGGAATCCGGGCCGACGTGACCGTCGCCTTCGGAGCGCCCAAACTGGGCACGCTCCTCCATCCCGGGCGGGCCCACGCGGGGCGTCTGGTGGCGGTGGAGATCGGGTTTCCCCCACCCGGGGGCATGCCGGCCTCGGCCCGCGCCATCACGCCGGCCTGGGGCTGGCGCCACGCTCCCCGGAGGGCCCTCGACACCCACAAGAACGAGGTCGGGCGGGTCCTCGTCGTGGCCGGGCACGCCGGGATGGCGGGCGCGGCCGTCCTGGCGGTGGAGGCGGCGCTCCGCACGGGCGCCGGTCTGGTGCAGGTGGCCTCCCCCGGGGCGAACCGCCAGATCCTTCAGGGCGCGGTGCCCGAAGCCATCTTCGTGGACACGGACGAACCGGGGGCACTGGAGCGAGCGATCCAGGAGACGCACGTGGTCGCCGTGGGGCCGGGACTGGGAACCGGGGAAGGGAGCCGGGCCATCCTGGATCGGGTGCTGACGGGGCCGGACCGGCCCACGGTCCTGGACGCCGACGCCCTCAACCTCCTCGCGGGAGGGGACGCCGAGGTGATCCGGGCGGTCACCGAGAGGCGTCCGGTCCTCATGACGCCCCACCCCGGTGAGATGGGACGCCTCCTGGGTGACGCGCTTCCCCCCGATGCCTCCCGCGCCATGGTCGCCGGGGCGGCGGCGGAGCGGTTCCGGTGCACGGTGCTCTTCAAGGGCGCGCCGTCCCTGGTCGCGTGGCCGGGAAGTCCGCTCCTGGTGGACACGCAGGGGTCGTCGGACCTGGCCACGGCGGGGCTCGGGGACGTCCTCACGGGGGTGTGCGCGGCGCTCATGGCCCAGGGACTCCCTCCCGGGGAGGCGGCCGGCGTGGGGTTGTACCGGACCGGCCGGGCGGCCGTTCTGGCGGGGAAGGGGACCGGGCTCACGCCCAGGGACGTGGTTCGCTGGATTCCCGACGCGACCAGGGAGGAGCCGTCGCGGTCCTCCGATCTCGATCTCCCTTTCGTCACCTTCGACCTCCCCGCGGCACGGTGAGGCCGGTGGACGACGCCCACGCGGAGGAGGGTGCTCCGGCCCACCCGGCGGTGGTCCCGTTGGGCCCGGGTGGGGAGTTCGACCTGATCCGGCGGTTCGTGTCCGCGTCCGGACCCCTTCCCGGGAGGGTCCTGGTGGGCCCGGGGGACGACGCCGCGGTGCTCGCGGGGGGATGGGTGGTGAGCACCGATGTCTCGGTGGAGGGCGTGCACTTCCGCAGGCGATGGCTCACCGATCCGGAGATCGGGTACCGGGCCACCGCGGCCGCACTCTCCGACCTGGCGGCCATGGCCGCCGAGCCCGTGGGTGTCCTGGTCTCTCTGGTACTCCCCGACGACGGTGCCGTGGACGCCGACGCGCTGCACCGGGGGATCCGCTCGGCGGCGGAGGGGGTCGGCGCGGGCGTCATCGGTGGGGACGTGGCCCGGTCTCCTGGGCCCCTGGTCATCGACGTGGTGGTTCTCGGGATCGCCGACGAGCCGGTGTCGCGCGCCGGGGCGCGCCCCGGCGACGAAGTGTGGGTGTCGGGCACCCTGGGAGGGAGCGCTGCGGCGGTGTCCATCTGGGAGAGCGGCGGGGAGCCGCCTCCGCCGCTGCGGCGTGCCTTCGTCCATCCGGTGCCGAGGATCGCGGAGGCGAGGGCCCTGAAGGATCGGGGCGGGGTGCGTTCGCTCATCGACCTCTCCGATGGACTGGCCGGGGACGCGGGGCACCTGGCGGCCGCGGGCGGCGTGGCCATCGTGCTGGACTCCCGGAGCATCCCCGTCTTCCCGGGGCTGGCCGACGTGGTGGGTGAGAAGGAGGCGTTGGGGTTCGCCCTCCACGGTGGCGAGGACTACGAGCTCTGTTGCGTGGTGTCTCCCGGGAGCCTGGGGAGCGGAAAGTCGGCCCGCGTGGCCGGCGTCTCCTTCACCGCGGTGGGACGCGTGGAGGAGGGAAACGGTATCTTTCTCGAGGACGAGGAGAGGCGGACACGCCTCACTCGCGGAGGATTCTCTCATTTCGGGGAGGGCGGGAGTTGATTCGCACTCTGTGGGGGTGGTGGGTGACCGTGTGGGCCACGATCTGGTACGGATCCCGGATCATGTGGGCGGCGTTTCGCCGGAGTCCCGCCCTTCCTTGCGTATGCGAGGAGCTTCCCCGTGCCTGGGCGCGGACCATCCTCAGGGCCGGCGGGATCACCGTGGCGTTGGAGGGGGCCGAAGTCATCGATCCCGATGCGCCACAGGTGCTGGTGGCGAATCACGTATCCTGGTTCGACGTCCTGGCGCTGGTGGCGTACGTGCCGGGGAAGTATCGATTCGTGGCGAAGAAGGAACTGGAGTCGGTCCCCTTCTTCGGCCCGGCGTGGCAGGCGTGCGGACACATCTCCATCGACCGGCAGGATCGGACCCGCGCCATCGCTTCGCTCGCCGAGGCGCGCCGCGGGTTGGAAGAAGAACGCCCCACCGTGATTATCTTTCCCGAGGGAACGCGGTCGCGGGACGGGCGGCTCGGTCCCTTCAAGAAGGGTGCCTTCGTGCTGGCGGTCCAGGCCGAGGCGCCCCTGATTCCCGCCGCCATCCTGGGGACCCACGGCATCATGCCCAAGGGATCGTGGCGGATCCGTTCCGGGCACGTCGTGATCCGGTTCGGGGCGCCCATCCCGGCGGTGGGGTTGGGGATGAACGATCGGGACGAACTGGCGCGGAAGGCCAGAGACGCGGTGTCGGCCCTGGCCGGCGCGAATGGATAGATCACAAGGAGGAGTCATGCCGGTCATCGTCGGCATCAAGGCCAGGGAGATCCTGGATTCTCGCGGCAATCCCACGGTGGAGGCCGAGGTTTCACTGGAGAGCGGCGTGGTGGGGAGGGCGGCGGTGCCCTCCGGTGCGTCCACGGGGGCCCACGAGGCCGTGGAGCTTCGCGACGGCGACCCCGCGCGCTTTCTCGGCAAGGGCGTGCTCGGCGCGGTGGAGCACGTGAACGGCCCCATCCGGGAGGCGCTGAACGGCTTCGACGTCCGCGAGCAGGAGCGGATCGACGAGGCCATGCTCGCCCTGGACGGGACGGACAACAAGGGGAAGCTGGGGGCCAACGCCATCCTCTCCGTTTCCATGGCGGCGGCGCGGGCCGCCGCGGAGGAGATGCGGGTTCCGCTGTGGCGTTACCTGGGTGGGGAGGGGGCCGCGGATCTCCTTCCCGTGCCGATGATGAACATCCTCAACGGGGGCGCCCACGCCCCGAACAACGTGGACATCCAGGAGTTCATGGTCATGCCCGTGGGGGCGGAGACCTTCTCCCAGGGACTGCGGATGGGGGTGGAGGTCTTCCACCACCTGAAGAAGGTCCTGAGCCGCCAGGGAAGAAACACGGCGGTGGGCGACGAAGGAGGGTTCGCTCCGGATCTGGGGAGCAACGAGGAGGCCGTGGAGGTGGTGCTACGGGCCATCGAGGAGGCCGGGTACCGGCCGGGTGAGGACATCGTCCTGGCCCTGGACGCCGCCGCCACCGAGTTCTGCGAGGACGGGGAATACGTGTTCCGGTGGTCCGGCGGCGAACGGAGGGACGCCGCGGGGATGGTGGAGTTCTGGTCGGACTGGTCGGAGCGGTATCCCATCGCGTCGCTGGAAGATCCCCTGGACGAGAACGACTGGGACGGATGGCGCCGGCTCACCACCGCCCTGGGGGACCGGACCCAGATCGTGGGAGACGACCTCTTCGTGACCAACGTGACCCGGCTCCAGCGCGGAATCGACACCGGCACCGCCAACGCCATTCTGGTCAAGGTCAACCAGATCGGGACGCTCACCGAGACGCTGCGGACCATGCGCACCGCCGCGGCGGCAGGATACCGGTCGGTGATCTCCCATCGGTCGGGCGAGACCGAGGACACGTTCATCGCCGATCTCGCCGTGGCCACGTCGGCGGGGCAGATCAAGACGGGGAGCGCGAGCCGCACGGATCGGGTGGCCAAGTACAACCAGCTCCTCCGCATCGAGGAACAGTTGGGCGCCGCCGCCCGGTATCCCGGCCGTTCCCTCTGGGAGGGATGACGTTTCCGTGGGTGTTCTGAAGCGCGCGGTGGTTCCGGGGCTCCTCCTCCTGGCGGTGTACTACGCCGTGTTCGGGGGGGAGCACTCGGTGTGGGAGTTGAAGGCCGCCAGGGAAGCGGTGGCCACGGAAGGCGCGAGACTCGACACCATCCGTCTCACCCTCGACTCGCTGCAGGCGTGGGCCGACTCGCTGGAGTTCGACGACGCCACGCTGGAGCGGATCGCCAGGGAGCGGCACGGACTGATCCGTCAGGGGGAGGTCATCTACCTCTTCGCGGATCCGGTCGACTCCACCGACGTGACCGAGAGAGACACGCGCGACGGGGATCCGCGGTAGCGTAGCCCCCCGCGTCAACCGTCGCGCGTGTCTCCGGCGTCCAGTGCCAGTACGACACGCATGGCGAGCGCGTCGAGGTCGCCGGGGGCCGACCGGCCGATCCGGGACCACAGGGCCCGGGCCAACGCGCTCCACACCCCCCCCACGAGGAGGATCGCGGGGAGAGGGGAGAGCGCGCCCACCACCCCCCCGATACCGCCCAGGGGGGCGAGTCCGACCAGAGTGGCCGCCAGGGCGGCGAGCCACGTCCCCGCGAGGCGCCCCCCGTCGTGGGCGCTCAGGACGACGGTCCGGGGGTCGTCCGGCGCGGCGGGAGTGACCGTGATGGCGCGGCCGCGGTGCCGTCCCTCCCACCGCCACCCTCGTCCGGCGCGTCGGATCCTCCCCGTGGCTCCGGCTCCGGAGAGCGCGGTGGCCAGTGCCGGCCCCACACCGTCGGAAGGGGTCGCTTCGGCTCCGTCCGGCGCTCCCGGCGGGGCGGGAACGCGGATGCGCAGGGAGTGGCGCGCCGGCCGTCCCAGGAACGCCGGCCGACGATGCGGAGGAGACACGTCCTCCACCAGGGACGCGAGTCGTACGGATCGAGGGTCCATCCCCGCCTCGGCCGCCGCGGAGGCCAGCTCGTCCAGGGTCAGGTCTCCGACCCGCGGCACGTCCACCTCCGCCAGGGAGGCTCGTCGCAGGATGCTCCGGGTCCGGTCCGGGTCCAGCGGCACCGGCGATCGGTCAGGTGTCGTCACGATCGTCCGCGCCCGTCGGGACCGGCGTGGGGGCCCGGGTCGACCCGGCGCCCAGGCCGAGGAGGTTCTTCGCGGCCGACTCCACGGCCGCCGCGTCGCCTCCCTTGGCCAAAGCCTCCAGCATGGCCCGGGTGGACGCGTCGATGGCGGTGTTGGCGGGCTCGGCCCCGATGCTCGTCCCACGCCCCATGAGGGGGCCGAAGAGCTCGATGGGGATGGGGAAGAGCGTGGTGGAGTTGTTCTCCGCCGCCACCTCCACCACGGTCTGGAGGAACCTCAGCTGCATGGCGACGGGGAACTTCTGGATGACCTCGGCGGCCAGCACGAGCTTCCCGGAAGCCTGGTATTCGCCTTCCGCGGCGATGACCTTGGCACGGCGCTCCCGCTCCGCTTCGGCCTGCTTGGCCATGGCCCGCTTCATCTCCTGGGGAAGGTCGATGTCCTTGATCTCCACCCCGGTCACTTCGATTCCCCAGGCATCCGTTCCCTCGTCGATGATCCGGCGGACGATCTCGTTGATGCGGTCCCGCTCCGCCAGGAGCTCGTCGAGCTCCGACTGGCCGATCACCGAGCGGAGGGTCGTCTGGGCGAGCTGACTGGTGGCGAAGTAGTAGTCCTCGATCTCGACCACCGCCTTGGTGGGGTCTGCCACGCGGAAGTACACCACCGCGTTCACGCGCACGCTCACGTTGTCCTTCGTGATGGTATCCTGGGGCGCGATGTCCAGCGCGATGATGCGCAGGTCCATCTTGCGCATCCGCTCGATTCCGAAGGGGACCAGGAAGATCAGCCCGGGTCCTTTGGCACGGGTGAGCTTGCCGAGCCGGAAGATCACCCCCCGCTCGTACTCGAAGAGGATACGCAGGCTGGTGACGAGACCGGCGACGCCGACGGTCGCCGCGGCGGCGAGAATGACACTCGGGTCCATGGTCGCTCCTGGAGAAGACGGAAACGAGAGGGTCATGTGATCCATACGAAGGACGGCCTCGACGGCTTCAGCCGTCTTGACAGGACCCCGACTCCGGATGAGGTTTTGCGTCCCCGCCGGAGTAGCTCAGTCGGTTAGAGCAGCGGAATCATAATCCGCGTGTCGGGGGTTCGAGTCCCTCCTCCGGCATTTCAGAGGCCAGGCCTTCGGGCCTGGCCTTTTTTTCATCGGTCGGCGGTGGGGAACTCGAGCACGGTCTTCGCATCCAGCGCGCGCCGCACTTCCGTCTTGAGGTCCACCGGGCCGAAGGGTTTCTGGAGGAACCGCACCCCCGCCTGCCCAACGTCCAGGGCCCCGGTGCCGGCTCCGGTGTATCCGGAGATGAAGACGGCGCGGAGGGCGGGCCGGTCCACCTGCATCTCCCGGTACAGATCGGGACCGCGCATCTCGGGCATCATGACGTCGGAAACGAGGGCATGGATGGGTCCGTCATGGCGGCGGGCCAACTCCAGGGCGGATCGACCGTCTCCCGCCTGGAGGATCTCGTACCCTTCCTGCCGGAGCGTCTCCGCGATGAGCCGGCGGACGCTGGCCGAGTCCTCGGCCACCAGGATGGTTTCACTTCCGCCGAGCCGCGTGACTTCCGCCCCCTTGGAGGCCGCGACCTTGGAGACGGTGGGAGCCGGTACCTGCGGGAGGCGGATGGTGATCACCGTGCCCTGACCCAGTGCGCTGCGGGCGTCGATGGTGCCGCCGGCGGCTTCCACGATCCCGTACACCGTGGCCAGGCCCAGCCCCGAGCCCTGTTCCTTGGTCGTGAAGAAGGGATCGAAGATCCGCTCCAGTGTCTCCGGTGTCATCCCGCGTCCCGAATCGGAAACTTCCAGCGTGACCACGGTGTGTACGTGCTTGGCGCTCTCCTTCTGGGGCCAATCGTCGGGAGGGGGCCCCTGCGAAGTCCGGATGGCCAGCTCTCCTCCCCGTTCTCCCAGAGCGTCCTGGGCGTTGAGCGCCAGGTTGAGGATGATCTGCTCGGCGTGGCTGGCCTCCAACTCGACATGTCCGGCGTTGGCGTCGAGAGTGAGCAGGAGGCGGACGTCGGCCGGGAATACCCTGCGCAGGAACGCCTCGACCTTCCGGACCGTGGCGTTCAGGTCCACCGCTTCCACCTGGGAAATGTGCTTCTTGCTGAAGGCGAGGAGCTGGCCGGTGAGGGACGCGGCCATCTCCGTTCCCTTCACGATCTCCTGGATGCTCTCTTCGATGTCCTCGTCAGCATCGGCTCCGAGCATGCTCCCCAGGAGTTCGCTGTGGCCTCGGATGGCGGTCAGGATGTTGTTGAAGTCGTGCGCGATCCCCCCGGCGAGCTGTCCCACCGCCTCGAGCTTTTCCGCTCTCCTCAGCCGGGCCTCCAGGCGCTCCTGTTCCGTCACGTCCCGTCCCGTGGAGATGAAGTGCGTGATGACTCCGTCGTCGTTCCGCAGGGGGGTGATGGTGACTTCCTCGGTGTACAGGCGGCCCGTCTTGCTCCGGTTGATGAAACCGCCGCGGAAGATGTGCCCCGACGTGATGGTGTCCCAGAGGTTCGCGTAGAAGGCGCGGTCGTGCTGGCCGGACTTGAGGACACGCAGGGATTGACCCAGGACCTCTTCCGCCGAGTATCCGCTCACCTGCTCGAATCCGGGGTTCACGTACTCCACGCTCCCGGCGGCATCGGTGATGACCACGGGGTCGTCGAGCTGATCCATGGCGTGGGACAACTTGATGTGGGCTGCCTCCGCCTCCTTCCATGCCGCCAGCATCCGGTCGAACTGACGCGCCACGGCCACCATCTCGGCGGGACCGTCGATCTCGACGTGGCCCTTGCGCTCGAGGAGGGCGGCTCTCGTTTCCGCGAGCAATTCCGTCAGGGAACGATTGATCCGGCGGTACACCGTGAAGGAGAGGAGGCCCACCACAGTGAGCCCGATGAGAGCCATGAGGAGATTTCGCCGGAGGCCCGCGAGAACCGGCGCGGTGGCGTAGGACTCCTCCACGCCCGCGAAGACCCGCCACCCGACGTTGACGATGTCGACGAAGGCGAACGCCATGGGCTGGCCTTCTCCCGACACCGCCCGGATGTATCCCGAGTGGGGCCCTTGGCGCCGCTCCGCGACGGTGTCCCCGGGGAGCCGACGCCCGATCCACTCCTCAGGGTCCCGCGTGCGCGCGATGACCGCCCACTTCGGGGAGGAGATGGTCGCCGTCATGTTCTCGGGAAGGACCGCAGCGTCGAGGATCTCCTGGAGGTCCGCCAGGTTGATGCCGATGGCCGCCGCTCCCAGAACCGTGGTGCCGTCGTCGTCCAGGACGGCGTGGGCCATGGCCATGGACCACTGGCGGGATTGGCGGCCGATGGTGGGCTCGCTCACGGTGAACCGGCCCGTGGAGATCACCGAATGGAACCAGGGTCGGTCGGCGTACGAGAGGCTGTCTTCCACACGAGCATCGAGGAAGGAGCATCGCACCAGCCCCGTGGAGTCCAGGAGGACGGCGTTGGTGAAGCGGTCGAAGATGTCGAGCCCGATGTTGCGCCAGTCCTCACAACCCCGGTCGTCGCGCAAGACCGCCGCTCCCCGGGTCGCCAGTGCTCCGGCGAGCGTGTCCACGTCTTCCAGGAACCGGTTCACGGACCCGGCGATGAGGGATGCCACGTCGCGGGACCGATCCTCCGTCATCTGGAAGCTGTCCCGGGCATCGTTCACGGCCACCGTGACCAGGATCCCCGTCATGGTCAGCGCCACGCCGGCCACGAGGATGATGAGGAACGATCGGATCGAGGTCTGATTCACCGGATATCGGGGTGCGAAACGGGGCCGTTGTCGTCGGACATCCCGTTCAAGCTGTAAGGCGAAGGCTACGTGCGCCAGTGCGTGGCTCGGGAACGTTCCCGACACGACCCTCGGTGTGGCGCGTCAAGGGTGTCGTGCCCCTTCCCGGACCGATGCATCCGGACCCCGGTGGTCGTGGCTGTCCGCCATGGCGCGGAGGACGAATCCCTGGAGAGCCAGGGACACGACCATGGCCACGAGGCCGGCTCGCCGGATGAACCCACCGATGGCCTCCGCTCGCGAGATTCGCCCGAGCCGCAACAGGATGTACGTCCAATCGTGGGAGTCCACGTCCACGGGGCCGAAGGGGGACACCAGCGGGAGCGCCTGGATCCGAGCGTCGGCCGCGTAGATCCCCACACCCACCAGCGCCGTTCCCAGCCAGAAGAGACACACGGCTCCTCCGAAGGGGTCCCGCTGCCGGAGGACGAGGTAGGCCCCGGCGGCCACCGGGACCCCGATCTCGAAGAGTGTTCCGGCGGCGACGGTGAGGAGCCGGTGCCCCGAAAAATACAGAGCGGCGTGCCCCATCTCGTGGAAGCCCAGGTTCACCCCCTGGAAGATGGAGGCGTAGGTCGGATCGCCGGCGTGTCGCGTCGCGATCCACGCGAGCACTGCGACCAGGGGAGCCCGGACCCCCCATGACCGCCCGCGCACGCATTCCGCCAACCAGCGTCTCACCCTGGACTCCCACGAGGTCGTAGTCATTCGCCTACCCACCAGTCTCAAGTATCCCCGGGCCCCTGCCGACAATGGACAACATGAAGGCCCGGGGAGGGGAACCGCCACAGAAGTCCTGTGCAGTCCCCGGATCTGGCCTCGCCCCGAGGGAGGCTTCGTGGCGGACGGGCCCTGGCCCTTCCGCCCGGCGATACGCCGACGGACCCTCCTGGCAGTCCCAACCCAGTTCGAGAGGGTGAAACTCGATGGACCAGAACACCACGGAGCACGCTCAGGAGATGATCGGAAGAACGCGGGGCGGGAAGTTCCTCAGCTTCTTCCTGGATCAGGAAGAGTACGGGATCGAGATCCTCCGCGTGAGGGAGATCATCGGGCTCATGCCCATCACCTCCGTTCCCCGGACGCCGGAATACATCCGGGGCGTCATCAACCTCAGGGGGAAGGTGATCCCCATCCTGGACCTGCGGCTGAAGTTCGACATGCCGTCGGTCGAGAACACCGAGGAAACGTGCATCATCGTGGTCCAGAGCGGGGACGACTCCGTGGGCGCCGTGGTGGACAAGGTCTCCGAAGTTCTCGACATCGACGACGGAGACATCGTAGACGCCCCCTCTCTGGGGGCCGACGTGAACACGGACTACATCCTGGGCATCGGCAAGGCCGAGGGATGCGTGAAGCTCCTTCTCGACATCGACAAGGTGCTGGCCAAGGTCGACACGATTCCCCTGGGTCGACTCACGGCCGCCATGGAAGCGGTTCCCGCGTGACCCGGTCGTCAAACACTCGACACAGAAATCCAACCGTGTATCAGGAGAAAGTGGGAATGTCCACCAAGAGCTTCCGGCCGGGACAGATCAGCGTCACCGATCCTTCGATTCGCGCCCGCATCGCGTTCAACGGACTCACCGAGGAGGACCTCGGCGTGATCGCCGCGTGGGAAGACGCGTGCACCGCGGCTCTCGACGGCCTCATCGACACCTTCTACGTCCACATCGCGAAGAATCCCGAGACGCAGGGCATCATCGACCTGCACACCAGCGTCGAGGCCCAGCGCCCGCGTGTGATCCGGTACGTGAAGACCTTCTTCACGGGCCGTATCGACGATCAGTATGTCGAGTACCGGCGGGTCGTCGGTGTCGTCCATGACAACATCGATCTCGACTCGAACTGGTACGTCTCCATGTACGAGATCGTCCGCGCCCACCTCATGAACACGGTCAAGCGGGCCGGCGCGACCCCGGAAGAGGCCGAGCGCTTCGCCGAGGCCCTGGGCCGCATCATCCAGCTCGACATCGGACTGGTGATGACGGCGCTCACCGAGTCGCGCATGAAGAAGATGGACGCGCTTCGCCATGAGAGCGAGGCGCAGATGGAAGCCATCGGAAGGGCTCAGGCGGTCATCGAGTTCGATCTGGACGGCACCATCCGGCATGCCAACGCCAACTTCCTCTCGGCCCTGGGATACTCCCTTGACGAGGTCAAGGGACGTCACCACCGCATGTTCGTGGATACGGAGTACGCCTCTTCCTCGGCGTATGCGGATTTCTGGCAGCGCCTGAATCGTGGAGACTATGTCGCGGACGAGTTCAAACGCTTCGGGAAGGGTGGGAAGGAGATCTGGATCCAGGCTTCGTACAACCCCATCCTCGACCCGAACGGGAAACCGTACAAGGTGGTGAAGTACGCCACCGACGTCACCGCGCGAAAGGCGGCTACCGCCCAGATCGCCGCCGCCATCGAAGAGGTGGCCCACAGCGACCTGACGGTACGCCTTCCGGAGGATCTCACGGGCGAGTTCGGTGCCATCGCAAAGGCCCTCAACGCCGCCATCCAGAACCTGGACTCGGGGATGACCCAGGTCCACGCCGCAGCGGATCAGGTCGCCTCCGCGTCGGACGAGATCAGCAGTGGGAGCCAGGCGCTGGCACAGAGCACTTCCGAGCAGGCCAGCACCCTGGAGGAGATCTCCAGCTCGCTGCAGGAAATGACGTCCATGACGCAGCAGAACACCGCCAACTCCCACGAGGCCAAGGGCCTCTCGGACGCGGCGCGTCAGTTCTCCGCCAAGGGGATGGACTCCATGGCGCGCCTGTCCCAGGCGATGGAGAAGATCAAGGCGTCCTCCGACCAGACCGCGAAGATCGTCAAGACCATCGACGAGATCGCCTTCCAGACCAACCTCCTGGCCCTCAACGCGGCCGTCGAGGCCGCTCGGGCGGGGGACGCGGGGAAGGGATTCGCGGTGGTTGCCGAGGAGGTCCGGAACCTCGCCATGCGCAGCGCCGAGGCGGCCAAGAACACCGCCCAGCTCATCGAGGATTCGGTGAAGAACGCCGAGGGTGGAGTGGCCATCAACGCGGAGGTCCTCGAGAACCTGGAGGAGATCAACAACCAGGTGGCCAAGGTATCCGAAGTGATGGGCGAAATCTCCGCGGCGTCGGAGCAGCAGTCGCAGGGGATCGACCAGATCACCACGGCGGTGGAACAGATGAATCAGGTCACCCAGCAGACGGCCGCGAACGCCGAGGAGTCCTCCAGTGCTTCCGAGGAGCTGTCGGGACAGGCGGAGGAACTCAAGGCGCTGGTGATGAGCTTCGCGCTGTCCGCCATCGGTCAGGCCGGACAGCCGTCCCCGAGGGGCGGATACGGTGTCCGCGCGCCGCAGGCCCAGCGCGGTGGACCGACCCGGTACGCCGGGGCGGGGAACGGCGCGGCGCGGCGTGCCGCGGTGCGACCGGCGGGATCGGGCGCGCCCGCGGGAGTCTCGGCGGATCGCCTCATCCCCTTCGACGACGACGACGTGCTCAACGAGTTCTGATCGAGAGGTGAGGGGGGTCGGGCCACCGGCCCACCCCCCTCACCGTCCGGCTCCTCCTTCCACCTCCCAGAGCAGTGCCATGCCTTCCTCCGCATCCGGCCATGACGAGCCCAGAGACATGTCAGCAGGCTCGGCCATCCTCCCTCGCGCGCCGCGTTCGGCGGTGTCGAGCATGACGGCGGGGTGTGGGTATGCGGCCGTGGTACGCGGCGTGAGCCGGTCGGTCTCCGGGTGGATCTCCGCTGGAGCCGGAGACGTGCTTCTTCTCTTGATGGCCGGCGCGGTTTCCGTGCACCTCCTCCCCATCGCGACGGTCGAGGTCCATTCATGACGATTTCTTCCTTCAAGCCCGGCATGCACGCCAACGGGTCGTCCAGCGAGGCGTTGGCGGCCGGGCAGGATCCCCTGGAGGGGCAGTTCGAGGTCATTCGTGATCTCCTCTATTCCATCGCGGGGATCCGACTCACCGAGGCCAAGCGTGACCTGGTGCGGGCGCGACTCACCCGTCGCCTGCGAAAGCTGGGAGGGGGCTCCGTCACCGGGTACGTGGAGTTCGTGCAGACCCCGCAGGGTCGCTCCGAGCTTACGGAGATGGTGGACATCCTCACCACGAACAAGACCAGCTTCTTCAGGGAAGCCAACCATTTCGACTTCCTCCAGAGAGTTCTCTCGGAGCGCCCTGCCTCGGCGGGTCCGCCCACCATATGGAGCGCGGGGTGTTCGAGCGGCGAGGAGCCCTACACCCTCGCCATGGTCCTGTCCCATCATGGCCGCCTGCGGCGTGGCAGCGCAGGGCGCATCCTGGCCACGGACATCAGCGACCGGGTACTCGCCCACGCCAGGGAAGGCGTGTACGACCGGGAACAGGTGGAGCCCGTTCCCGAGGACATGCGCAAGGTCTATCTCCGCAAGGCCAAGGACCCGGACCAGGTCGAGGTGTCTCCGGCGTTGAAGGAGATGATCCGGTTCGGACGACTGAACCTCATGGGTGACTGGCCCATGTCGGGGCCCTTCGACGCCATCTTCTGCCGCAACGTGATGATCTATTTCGACAATCCGACGCGGGAGACGCTGGCCCAACGATTCACCGAACTGCTCACCCCCGGGGGATACCTGTTCGTGGGACACTCGGAAAGCCTCACTTCCCTCAAGCACGGTCTGCGGTACGTCCAGCCGGCCGTCTACAGGAGGTGACCTCGTGACCCTTCCGGCCATGCAGGATCAGGGGAGCAAGATCGTGGTGGGGATCGCGGACTTGCGTGTTTCGAACGACCCGGCCGACACCATCGTGACCTACGCCCTCGGCAGTTGCCTGGGGGTGTGCATCTGGGACGAGTCCGCGGGAGTCGCCGGGATGCTTCATGCCATGCTTCCCTCCACCAGGACGGATCCCGAACGGGGCCGCACGAATCCGGCGCGCTTCATCGACACGGGGATACCCGCCCTGTTCAAGGCCGCATATGCCATGGGAGCCCACAAGGACCGCATCGTGGTCCGGGTCGCGGGCGGCGCAAGCATGGCGTCCAACGGGCGCAAGGACGGGTTCCAGATCGGCAAGCGCAACTACATCGAATTGAAGAAGATCCTGTGGCGCAACGGGGTGATCATCACCGACGAGGACGTGGGTGGTGGCGTGTCCCGGACCGTGACCATGGACGTGGCCACCGGCGTGGTGATGGTGAAGGCAGGTGGACAGGAGTACAACCTCGCCCGTCGCTTTCCGCGGCGATCGTAGTCAGGAGCAAGAGAGTCCAATGGCGTTCAATGTATTGGTGGTGGACGACAGCGCGGTGATGCGGGCCATGATCGTCCGTACGCTTCAGATGACGGGGGTCCCCCTGGGGGAGATCCACCAGGCCGGGAATGGCCAGGAGGCGCTGGAGGTCCTGAAGGACCAATGGGTCGACCTGGCGCTCGTCGACATCAACATGCCGGTCATGAACGGTGAAGAGCTCATCGAGCGGGTACGAGAGAATCCGCTCATCCGGGATCTCTCCGTGATCGTGGTGTCCACCGAGAGCAGCGAGACCCGCATCGAACGAATCCTCAACCAGGGCGCAGAGTTCGTGCACAAGCCGTTCACGGCCGAGTCCCTGCGTGAAACCATCCTTCAAGTCACGGGAGTATCCGATGACCAGCGAGCTTCAGTCGGAGCTCCTCCGGGCGACGACTTCGACTTTTGAGGATCTCGCCTTCGCTTTTCCCGAGGCCGAGATCGAAGACCACCAACTGGAGGCACCCCTGGCGTGGGGGGCCCGTGTGGCCTTTTCGGGCCCCGTGAACGGGACTCTCGACATCCAGGTCACCGACGGTGTCGCGGCGGAGTTGGCCGCGAACATGCTGGGCATGCACGACGCATCGGACGACGGGATGAAGCGGGATGCCCTGGGTGAGATCGCGAACGTGATCTGCGGCAACGTGGTGCCGTCTCTGGGGAAGGCCTCGGACGTCTTCGACCTCCGTTCACCGGAGGTCTACGTGGTCGGCACCGACGGGGAAGAGACCTCGGCGGGGGCGACGCGTCTCGTCGTGGGTATCGATGGTGGTCGAGCCGAGATCACGGTGCGGGTGATGGCGCACGTCGTGGAAGGAGCGGGAGCGTGATCAAGGTGCTCGTCGTCGACGATTCCGCCGTGGTGCGCAAGGTCCTCACCGAGGAGTTGGCCAAGACCGGGGACATCGTGGTGGTGGGCACCGCCGTGGACCCGTATGCCGCCCGGGAGAAGATCGCCGAGCTCAAGCCGGACGTGATCACGCTGGACATCGAGATGCCGCGCATGGATGGGCTGTCCTTCCTGGCCAAGCTCATGAAGCACAATCCCATCCCCACCATCGTGGTCAGCTCGGTGGCTCCGGAGAAGAGCGAGACCGCCCTTCAGGCCATGCGCCTCGGTGCCATCGACGTGATCCCGAAGCCCTCGTCGCAGTTCTCGGTTCCCGACGTGCGCAGGCATCTGGCGCGGGCCATTCGCGCCGCCGCGTCGGCGAACCTTTCCGCGCGGATCGTCCCGGTCCATCAGGGCCCGGGAACCGACGTCCGAGGGGGCCTGGGGAGCGTGGACACCACCCACAAGCTCATCGCGCTGGGGGCGTCCACCGGGGGCACCAGAGCTCTGGAGGACGTGCTCGTCACGATGCCCCCGGACGTTCCGGGGATCGTCATCGTTCAGCACATGCCTCCAGGATTCACCAAGTCGTTCGCGGAGCGCCTCAACGACGTGTGCAAGATCACGGTCAAGGAAGCCGAGACGGGCGACCGCGTGGTTCCGGGGCGCGCGCTCATCGCTCCCGGTGCCCGCCACATGTTGGTGCGGCGGAGCGGAGCCCAGATGACCGTGGCCATCAAGGACGGTCCTCCGGTGAACCACCACCGTCCGTCGGTGGACGTGCTGTTCAATTCCGTGGCCGACTCGGTCGGTCGCAATGCCGTGGGAGCCATTCTCACGGGGATGGGGGGAGACGGAGCCCGCGGGCTGCTCGCTCTCCGCGAGGCAGGCGCCCACACCATCGCCCAGGATCGGGAGAGCAGCGTGGTGTTCGGCATGCCCAAGGTCGCCATCGAGTTGGGTGCGGCCCTGGAAGTACTACCTCTTCACAAAGTGACATCGGCCATTCTCGACGCGGTTGCGGGCGAGACGGTCGGTGTAGCCCGGTAACTCAGGAGAACGACCGTGATTCCGCTGGATATAGACATGGAACTGCTTCGCCGTCTGGGCGAAGTGCGCTCGTCCCTCGGGGCCATGGATCACGCCGACGGCGTGTCCCGGCTTCGTGAGGCTCTGGACAGCGTGACCCGGCGTGCCTCCGATCTCCCCGACGCGGTCACCTCGGCGCTGACGGCTTTCGGAGAGGCCATTCCCGGCGAGCCGCTTTCCGAGGGCGACTCCGCGGAGCGGGCCGACAGCCTCATGACGGTGGTCGACGCCCTCGAGCAGGTGTTCGTCTCCCCGGGCGACGAGGCGATGGAGGCGAGTCTGGCGGATGCGCTTTCCGCCATCGAAGGATACCGTGGTGGGGAGGACCCCGAGCACGGTGCCGACGAGGGGGCGCCGGTGAGGGCGGACTCGGACGAAGGGGGGCTCCACTCCGTCGCGTCGTTCCTGGTGCAGATGGAGCCCACGCTCATGGATTCGGTGGCTCTCCTCCGCGATCACTTCGCCCAGACCGTGGACGAGTGGCCCGGTTCCGACGACGTGCGCGACCAGCTCCAGCAGGCGTTGGCCGAGTTGGACAGCGTCGTGGCCAACCCCAGGTCCCGGAAGTCCAGGCGTCTCGAGGCCGTGGAGCGGGTCGGACAGGTGATCGAGGTGGCGATGCAGGAGGAGGAGGACGGATCGCTCTTCTCCGCCTCCGGCGCCGGCTCGTCCGAGGATACGTCCTCCCGCGAGCCGAACGTCCCGGCGGAGACGGTGGTGGCCGCGCAGGCGGTGGCCCCCACCGCCGAAGCCCCCATCGTGGCGGCGGAAGCGGCGGCCCCGGTGGTGGAGGAGATCTCCGCGTCGGAGCCTGGGGTCGGGTCGGATGTGAACCTTTCCATCCAGATGCCGAAGACGATGGACGCGGATCCGGAACTCGTCCTCGACTTCGTGGCCGAGGGGTTGGACTACCTGGATCAGGCGGAGGAGGCGCTCCTCGCGCTGGAGTCGGATCCGTCCGACATGGAGGCCGTCAACGTCACGTTCCGGGCGTTCCACACCATCAAGGGCGTCTCCGCGTTTCTCGATCTGTCCCAGGTCTCGGGGATCGCCCACGAGGCGGAGACCCTCCTGGCACAGGTGCGGGACGGGAGCATCCGATTCACCGAGTCGGCGGCCGATCTCTTCCTCCGCTCGGCGGATGTCCTCCGGGGCCTCCTGGTGGGGATCCGTGAAATCGTGGGAGGAGGGAACGCGGACGCCCCCGAGGGGCTCGCCTCGCTCACCCGGGCGCTGGCCGACCCACGTCTGGCCGAGAAGGTCGCCAACAATCAACCGCTGGGGATCTCCCGTGGTCCGGCACTGGTGGACGACGAGGCGGAAGGGGACGATGGGTCCGCGGAGGCGCGCAAGGACGTCGGAAACGCGTCCTCCTCCCAGGGCGAGGACTCGGTCCGCATCCGCACCGAGCGTCTGGACCAACTCGTGGACCTGGTGGGAGAGCTGGTGGTTTCGCACTCCATGATCTCGCAGGACCCCGACGTGGTGATGAATCGCGGCACGCTGCAGAAGAAGGTGGGGCAGTCGCAGAAGATCATCCGCGAACTCCAGGACCTGAGCACGTCGCTCCGCATGGTTCCGCTGAAGCCCGCGTTCCACAAGATCTCCCGTGTGGTACGGGACGTGAGCAAGAAGAGCGGGAAGAACGTCGTGCTGGTGTCCACCGGAGAGGAGACCGAGCTCGACCGGAGCATGGTCGCGGTGGTCACGGACCCGCTGGTGCACATGGTGCGCAACGCCATCGACCACGGCCTGGAGTCTCCCGAACAGAGGGTGGCCGCGGGCAAGCCGAAGCAGGGCCAGTTGAAGCTCACCGCGCGTCAGGCGGGGGGGAACGTGGTGGTGGAGATCGAAGACGACGGACGAGGCCTGAACCGGGAGAAGATCCTGGCGAAGGCGGTGGACCGCGGTCTGGTCGATCCCGAGCGCGTCCTCTCCGACCAGGAGGTCTTCGCGCTCATCTTCCAGCCCGGTTTCTCCACCGCCGAACAGGTGACCGACATCTCCGGCCGCGGCGTGGGGATGGACGTGGTCCGCAGGGCGGTCGAATCGCTCCGCGGGCGTATCGAAATCCATTCGGAGATCGGCGTCGGGACGCGCTTTTCCATCTTCCTTCCCCTCACCCTCGCCATCACGGACGGGATGCTGGTTCGCGTGGGGACGGAGCGGTACATCGTGCCCACGGTCAAGATCCAGATCAGCCTGCGTCCCACGCGGGAGGATATCTGGTCCGTCTCCAAGCGGGGCGAGATGGTCATGCTCCACGGATCCCTCGTGCCCATCGCGCGGCTCCATCGGCTCTTCGACATCGAAGGTGCGGCGGAGGATCCCACCGAAGCCCTCCTCGTGGTCGTGGGTGAAGGAAGCCGCCGGACCGGACTCCTGGTGGACGAACTCCTGGGGCAACAGCAATTCGTGGTGAAGCCGCTTACGGGACAGGTCGCCAACACGCAGGGGATCGCTGGAGGCGCGATCCTCGGCGACGGCGGCGTGGGACTGATCCTCGATCCCGAGGAGGTCATCGACATGGCTCGGGACCGAAGCGGCGGGGCGAAGGCTGAAGCCGCGTAGGGCACACTCCCTTTTCTCCGGGCGTCCGGTCGGATACGATTCCCGGGTATCATTTCCGCATCCGACCGTGCAACGGAGTCCCCGTGGGGTCGGTTCTGGACCATCTCGCGGACGGTCCGTGAGTGATACGTACCGAGGAGGGAGTCCGTTGTGAGTGTGCGTCGACATTCGTTCAGGGGGGCTACCCGGTCCGGTGCGCCTCGCATCCTCATCGTGGAGGACGAGGAGATCATCGCCGAGGATCTCGGATACCGTCTCCGGGACTGGGGCTATGAGGTCGTGGGGTTGGCCCATTCGTCCGACAGGGCGCTCGAGCTGGCCAGGGAGCACCGTCCGGACCTGGTGCTCATGGATATCGTCATCCAGGGTACCATGGACGGCATCGAGACGGGACGGCGCATCCAGATGGAGGTGGACGCCTCGCTGGTGTACGTGACGGCCTTCGCCGATCGTGACACGCTGTCGCGCGCGCGGATCACCAGCCCCATCGGGTACGTGCTCAAGCCTTTTCAGGATCGGGAGCTTCGCGCCGTGGTGGAGCTGGCGCTCACCCGCCACAAGGCCCGCATCCGGGACGACCAGACCCGCCAGACCCTCCGACTCCTGGCCAAGCGTCTCCAGGACGTGAGGGAGGAGGAGTCCGTTCGAGTGTCCCGGCGCATCCACGACGAGTTGGGACAACTGGTCACCGTGCTCAAGTTCGACGTCGCGTGGCTGGACCATCAGAAGGAGCGGCTCGATCCGGACCTCCAGGAGCGTCTCACGCAGGTGGTGGAGCGGGTGGATGCCGCGGCCGCGTCGGTGCGGCAGATCGCCGGCGAGTTGCGCCCGGGAGTGTTGGACGATCTCGGGTTGCTGGCCGCGGTGGAGTGGATGGCGCGGGACTTCGGCCAGCGGACCGGGGCGCGATGCATCGTGCACGAACGCGGCGATCTCATGCGGCTGGACGGCCGCACCGCCACGGCCGCCTTCCGGATCTGCCAGGAGGCCCTGTCGAACATCGCGAAGCACGCGCAGGCGACGTCCGTGGAGATCCATCTGGAACGAAGACCCGGTGGGGTGTACCTGGAGATCACCGACAACGGTTGTGGGATCAAACGCGAGGCGTTACGTAACCCCGCGTCCATGGGGCTCATCGCCATCCGAGAACGTGCCCGGGCCGTGGGTGGGCGATGTTCCATCGCGCCCATGAGCGGCGGAGGTACCCGAGTGAGGGCTCGACTTTTCGAAGGCGGAGGTATGGAAGCTTGATTCGTGTGCTCATCGCCGATGACCATCCCATCATCAGGGAAGGGCTCACCCGGATTGTTCAGGAGTCGCCCGACCTCAAGGTCGTGGGCGAGGCCCGCGACGGTCACGAGGCTCTCGATCTGGTGCGCCGCGTCCTCGCGGACGTGATCCTCCTGGACATCGGGATGCCGGGGCCGGGGATCTTCGAGTTGATGACCCAGATCCGGGGCGAGCGGCCGAATCTCCCGGTGCTGATCCTGTCGGTGTATCCGGAGGAGCAGTACGCCATCCGACTCCTGCGCCTGGGCGCGTCCGGGTATCTCACCAAGGACCATTCGCCCGACGAACTGGTGAGCGCCGTGCGGCGCGTGGCCGCGGGGAGGAAATACATCAGCCCGTCCCTGGCCGAGGTGCTGGCGACGCAACTCGATGTCGACGCCGGAGCGCCTCCCCACGAGGTGCTGTCCGACCGGGAGTTCCAGGTTCTGGTGAGCCTAGCCAACGGTCAGACGGTCACCGAGATCGCGCGTGAGCTCGAGCTGAGCCCGAAGACGGTGAGCACCTACCGGTCTCGCATCCTCAAGAAGATGGGCCTGTCCAGCAGCGCCGATCTCATCCGGTACGCCCTGGAACACAACCTCACGGGGTAGGGATGTCCCCTCCTCCGCACACGCCCGGGTCCGCCGTGCTGGCCTTCGAAAGCGTCAAGGACCTGCACTCCGTGGGGGAGATGTTCGCCATCCCCCTCATGGTGGCCGACTGGGAGTCGGGGCGCGTCCGATTCGCCAATGCCGCGGCGGCCGGTATGCTCGGCTATGGCTCCGAGGAGATCGTGGGGAGCCGGGCGACCGATCTCTACGTCGATCCCGAGGAGAGTACGCGACTGATCCGCGTTCTCGAGTCCGAGGGGGTGGCACACTTCAGCGATCTTGTGTTGCGGGGGGTCGAGGGCCGCCTGGTGCGAGTGGACGGCACGATGCGCGTCATCCACCTCGAAGGGCGGCGCGCCATCGCGGCGGGGTGGGTGGACACCACCGCGGCGCGGACCGCCGAGGAGGCGGTGCGGGCGCAGGAGGCCAACTTCAACCTCATCGCGAAGGCGCTTCCCGACGGGACGCCATGGTGGACGCGCAGGGACGACTCGTGCAGGTGAACCGGCGGCTCCTCGACCTCGTGGGGTATGACGAGTCCGAACTCCTCGGAAAGCCGGTGGAGGTGCTCCTCCCCGTCGGGTCGCGCAAGGCCCACGTGGAGATGAGGGCCGCCTATTCCCGCGAACGAATGCAGGTTCGGGGGATGGGGCTGGGGCTGGACCTCCACGCCATCCGGAAGGACGGCACGTCCTTTCCGGTGGATGTCGCGCTGGCTCCCACGTCCACGCCCGAGGGGCCCGCCACCATCGCCGTCGTCCGGGACATCACGACGCAACGCGAGGCCGAGCGCGAGTTCAGGGTGCGGAACTGGGCCGTGGAGTCGTCCCGGGACCCGGTGATCCTCCTGAACGTGGAGGGACACGTCACCTACGCGAATTCCGCGGCCCTGCGGGTGTGGGCGGCGAACGACGGAGAGGACCTCCTGGGGAGGAGCTTCGGCGATCTGCTGGCCTTGTCGGTGGCTGCGGAGTCGGCCGTGCTCAAGGGGGGAAGTTGGTCCGGGCAGCTGGAGGTCGCGGACGGCTCCACCGAGGAGCCGCGGGTCATGGACGTCTCCATCAGCACGGTTCTCGATGGACAGGGTGCCCTCATCGGCCGCATGGCGCTCCTCCAGGACACGACGTCGCGGGTGCGGGCGCATCAGGCCCTGGCGGAGAGCGAGGCGCGGCTACGCCGCGGACAGGAGATGGCCCAGATGGGGTACTGGGAATGGCGCCCGGACGCACGCGAGATGTGGTGGTCCGAGCAGGTGGCCCCCATGGTCGGTGGCGATCCCGGCACGGGAGACGGGCGCATGGAGACACTGTTCGGAATCCACGTCCACAGCGAGGATCGTCCGCGCGTGGCCGATGCGCTGGGCGCGCTCCGGAATTCAGGGGATCCCATGGAGCTGGAGTACCGCATCATCCGCCCCGACGGAACGGTGCGTTGGATCCGCGTCCAGGGGGAGCACCAGGTGGGGTTCGTGGACGCGCCTCTCGTCGGGACCGTCATGGACATCACCCAGCGTCGTCTCCTGGAAGACGAACTCCGCACCGCGCAGAGGCTCGAGTCGGTGGGGCGCCTGGCGGCGGGCACGGCGCACGAGTTCAACAACCTCATGACCGCCGTGGTCGGGCACGCGCAACTCCTGCGGGAGAGCGATCCCGACAACGTCGAACTGGGTGAAGGGATCCGGGAGATCGTTCGGGCGGCGGAGAAGGCCACCCAACTCACGACCGAACTCCTCACCTTCGCCGATCGTCAGGTCGTTCAACCGGCCCCGGTGGACCTTTCCGGCCTCCTGAGGGAGATCGAGACCGGGATGGACGCGGCGGTGTGTGCGGACGTGGACGTCTCGTGGGAGGTGCCCGGAGATCCCGTGGGCGTGCTCCTGGATCCGGGGCAGTTCCGCATGGTGGTGACCAATCTCGTCCACAACGCGTGCGAGGCTTCGGCCGGCGTCGGCGGCACGGTGTCCGTGGTCCTACCCG
>JAOUPR010000049.1 GCA_029879725.1 Gemmatimonadota bacterium
GCCCGCCGCGTGGCGGAAGGTGAGGTCGTCGTTGTGTCTGGCTCCGCGGCCCACGCGGATCTCCAATCCGCCCGAACTCCGGTAGCTCCGATACGGAAGCGTGGCCCGCTCCTCGCCCTTGCGCCCTGGAGCCGTCGATCCAGCGGCGGGGAGAAGGCCGCGCAACTCCGCCTCGTCCACTTCTCCCCGGTGTGCCCGGTCGAGGAGCCTCTCCAGGCGGGAGAGCCCGGTCGTCTCTTCCTCGATGAGGCCGGGGAGGCGCTCACGGGCTCGCGCGGCCCGGGCGGCCCGGGCGTAGTATCCGTCGGCGTTGCCATGGGGGGGCAGCGCCGGGTCGAGGGACACGGTGACGGGTCGTCCTTCGAAGTCCTCCAGCACCACCGCCGTGGCTCCGCCGGGGATGGAACGATACCGGGCCAGGATGAGGTCCCCCACCGCGCGCATGGCGGCCGGGTCCTCCACGTTCCGGAGCTCCGCCTGGAGACGGGTCGCCCTCCGCCGCGATCTGTCCACCTCCCCCTCCAGCGCCGCCAGAAGGGCCGGTGGGACCAGCGCGCCCCCATCGTCGGGCGGAGTTTCGGCGGTCGTACCCACCGTCCGGAACGCCTCCAGGAGAGACGGAGAGGGTGTCCAATCCACCCCCCGGAGAGGGAGCGGGTAGGGTTGGGGACCTTTGTCGGTGGTCAGGACTCCGGGGTGCGGATCGTGGCTCCTGCGCACCATGTCCGCCCAGGACGCGTGAGCGTCCTCCAGGGTGTCACCCGCTTCCAGGATGGAGTACGCGTTGAGAGGAGAGGCGTACGCGACCCTCGCCAGGAGCACCTTCCTCCTCTGGTCGGGTGGGTACTCCTCGAGGACCTCGCGCCAGCGTTCCGGCGAAAGAGCCCCGTCGATCCCCTCGCGACCCGATGGCGGGGGAGCGGCGTAGGGTCTCCCCACCTCCAGGGGGCGAGGTCCACCGGACCGGCGGACCAGCACGTGGCGGACCACCTCTTCCGGTCCTTCCACCACCACGGCGTTCCACTGGTTTCCCAACAACTCGACCACGAGGTCGGAGGCGCGACGGACGCCGCGGACGGGGAGGAGGCGGAAACGGACGATCCGCTCGTCCGGCGCGGTCGAGACCCCGCGGAGCTTCGCGGGGAGCTTCAGGTCGTCGGGGGACGGCTCCCGCGGTGGGTAGAGGAGCGGGACCCCCCGGGTCGGATGGAGTCGCCATACCAGGGTGTGTTCCCGGAAGAAGAGGACGACGTCGCGGCGTCGGCCGTCCAGGCGGATGGCGCGTAGACGCGCTCCGGCCAGGATTTCGTTCAGTTCCCGGGCCAACGCCGTGACCAGGATGGGGTCCCATCGTATCGACATGGCTCAACATATCGAAATCCGGTACGCGCGGGAGCCGGCCCGGCACCCGGGGGAATGGCCGGGGGTAGGAGGTTCCGGACCTCGTCCCGTGGGATGGGTCCGCGGGACAGGTACCCGCGGGCTGTCCCACGACGTAGTTTCATTCCGTGCATGATCTTCCCCTGATACAACGCCGTCTCGTTCCTCCGGGTGATCTTCCGGGAGCCACGTGCGGCCTCGAATAGGCGTGACGCATGTCCAGTAGCGGAGGGTCGGGTCGGCGGGCATCGGTCCGCGGATTCCTGGAGATGAAGCAGGAGGGCCGGAAGATCGTGGCCATGACGGCCTACGACTTCCTCTTCGCGCGCTTGCTGGAGGAGGGGGGGGTGGATCTGATCCTGGTGGGGGATTCCCTCGGCCAGGTGGTTCTCGGCTACGATTCGACCATCCCGGTCACGCTGGACGAGATGATCCATCATGCGCGCGCGGTCCGGAAGGGCGCCGCCGGCACCTTCGTGGTGCTGGACATGCCCTTCCTCACCTACCAGGTCAACGCCGAGGAGGCGCTCCGCAACGCGGGACGGGTGATGAAGGAGGCCGGGGTGGAGGCGGTGAAGCTGGAGGGCGGCAGCTCCACCACCTGCGACACGGTGCGCGCCCTGGTGACCGCGGGGATCCCGGTGATGGGGCACATCGGCCTCACGCCCCAGTCGGTGCACGCTCTGGGCGGATACCGTGTGCAGGGACGCGGTGAGGAAGCGGCCCAACGCATCATGGCGGAGGCGAAGGCCCTGGAGGCCGCGGGTGCCTTTTCCATCGTACTCGAATTGATCCCGGGGCCCCTGGCCCAGGAGATCTCGGCGGCGCTCACCATCCCCACCATCGGGATCGGCGCGGGGGAGGGATGCGACGGACAGGTCCTGGTGCTCTACGATGCCCTCGGACTGAACAAGAGCTTCAAGCCCAAGTTCCTGAAGCGCTTCGCCGACCTGCACGAGGTAGCCGTGGAAGGCGTGCGGGCGTATGCCCGCGAGGTACGGGAAGGCACGTATCCCGGACCGGACCACGTCTTCGGATCCGCACCCGGGTCGTCGTGATCGTCGCAAGGACACGCTCGGAACTCGCCGGGGCGCAGCAGGCTCTGCGCCGGGACGGGGCGCGATTCGGTCTGGTTCCCACCATGGGGTACCTCCACGAAGGACACCTTTCCCTGGTGGACCTGGTGGCGGCGCGCACCGACGTGGTGGCGGTTTCCGTCTTCGTGAACCCGCTCCAGTTCGGCCCGTCGGAGGACCTCGCGACCTACCCCCGAGACGAGGCGCGCGACCTGGCGATGCTGGAGGCCAGGGGGGCGCACCTCGTGTTCCTCCCACCCCTGGAAGAGATGTATCCCGAGGGCCCGCCCGCCGTGCGGGTGGACCCGGGCCCGCTGGGGCATCGTCTCTGCGGCCGGTATCGTCCCGGGCACTTTTCAGGAGTCCTGACGGTGGTGGCCAAGCTCCTCGGTCTCTTTCGGCCCGACGTCGCCGTCTTCGGTCGGAAGGACTTCCAGCAGGAGGCCCTGATTCGCCGTATGGTGTCCGACCTCGACATGGGGACGGAGATCGTGGCGGCGCCCATCGTCCGCGAGGACGACGGCCTGGCCATGAGTTCCCGGAACAGCTATCTCGATGTGGAGGAGCGCGTGCAGGCGGCCGTGATCCACGCCGGCCTGCAGGCGGCCCTGGCTCGCTTTCGCGAAGGCGTCCGGGAGTCGGAGATGCTCGTGGGGGCATTCGCAGAGGTCGTCGCCGCGGCACCTCTTCTCGACGTCCAGTACGCGGAGGTGGTGGACCGATGGTCCCTCGAATCCGTCGAGGTCGCGGACGAGCGGGCCGTGATGGCGGTCGCGGTGTTCTGTGGGAAGACACGGCTCATCGACAACGTGGAGTTGGGGTGATGGATGTCGGCGCGGAGCCTGTGCTCCACAGACGGGTGGACGACGCGGCGCGTGGGGTGCTCCCCGATTGGTCCGTGGTGGATCCCGGTCGGCGGAGGCACATGGAGCGCGTGGCGGAGCTCATGGCGGAATGGGCGGACGTGCTGGGCCTCTCCTCGACGGACAGGGATCGTTGGGTCGCCGCCGCGTTCCTCCACGACGCCCTGCGCGACGCTCCTCCGGCGGAGTTGCGGAGGTTCGTTCCACCCGCGGTGGCCGCCCTCCCGGGACAGGTACTCCACGGTCCCGCGTGCGCCGAGCGGTTGCGGGTGGAGGGGGTGAAGGATGGAGCCCTCCTCCTGGCCATCTCCCAGCACACGGTCGGACACCCGCATCTCGATACCCTGGGACTGGCGCTCTTCGCCGCGGATTTTCTCGAGCCGGGGCGTTCCTTCCTCACGGAGTGGCGCGCCGAGATCCGCGGCCGCATGCCGGGGGCGCTGGAGACTTCGGTGAAGGACATTCTGCGCGTCCGGCTCCAGCACGTGCTCGAGAGGGGCCTGGGACTCCTTCCCGATACCGTGGCGTTCTGGAACCGGTTCGCGGGGGCAGGGGAGGAGCGATGATCCGGAGCCTCCACTCGTTCATCGTGTTCGTGGTGACGTTGGCGGTGGGCGTCTTCATCGGGTCGTTCATCGCACAGTGGACCGGGGCGGAAATTCCCGGACTCCCCGTGTTGGGTGGCGGTGAGCGGGGGGCGCGTCTCGGCCGGGTCCGGGTGGAGGTCCTCAACAGCGGAGGAGTCCAGGGGATGGCGCTCCGGGCCACCGCCCTTCTCCGGGACGATGGATTCGACGTCGTGTTCTTCGGGAACGCACCGACCTTCGATGCCGACTCCTCGGTGGTTCTCGACCGGGTGGGCCGGATCGAGAATGCCCGGGCCGTTGCGGACGCCCTGGGAATTCGTAACGTCCGTAGCGAATTGGACGCGAACCTTTATCTGGACGTGACCGTACGGCTGGGAAGGGACTGGGTGCCGGCGGAGGAAGGGGAGGAGCCGGCCGAGCCCACGGTGGAGTTGCCGTGGTGGAGCCCGCGCCGCTGGCCCTCCCTCCGGGACGTCCTTTCCGGATCCTGAGACATTCGATTCATCCATGCATTCCTGAGAGGTATGATGGCGCGGAAGGACACCAAGGGAGAGAAGGACGACGACACCCGGCCCGAGGAGGGCGACGGCCACAGGAAGGAGGACGGGCTCCTCGAATGGGCCAAGTCCATCGGGATCGCGCTGGTCCTCTTCCTCGTGCTGCGCACCTTCGTCGTCCAGACCTTCGTCATCACGTCGGGCTCCATGGAGGAAACGTTGCTCGTGGGGGACATGCTGGTGGTCAACCGGGCGGCCATCGGCTCGCGGATCCCCGTCGTGAAGCTGCGGATCCCAGGGTATTCCGAGCCCCATCGATTGGACGTGCTCGTGTTCGATCCTCACCACGAGGAAGACATGATGCTGGTCAAACGTCTCATCGGACTCCCGGGCGACACCCTGGAGATGCGGGACAAGACGCTCTTCATCAACGGCGAGGCCCAGGACGAGCCCTACGTCCGCCACGGAGACGTGGGGAACGACCGTGATCCCATCATGCGGTGGCAGCGGGACTTCCTCCTCCCGGGCGTGGACCGGAGCACCTACGCTCCGTCGCGCGACACGTGGGGGCCCATCGTCGTGCCCCGGGATCACTACTTCATGCTGGGCGACAACCGGGACTTCAGCTACGACTCACGCTACTGGGGTCCGCTGGAGACCTGGCGGGTGGAGGGACGCGCGGTGTTCGTGTACTTCTCGTACAACAAGCAGTCCTACCGCCCCTTCCCGTGGCTGAGGGAAGTGCGTTGGGAAAGGATCCTGGACCGGATTCGCTGATCCGGAAGGATCACGACCCTTTCGCCGCGGCGCCGAGTTGCTCGGCCACGTGGGCGCGGAGCTGGCCGCACGCGGCGTCGATGTCCCGCCCCCGGGTTCCGCGCACGGCCACGGAGACGCCTCGTCCCTCCAGGATCCGGGCGAAGGCCGCGATACGGACCGGATCGGAGGGACGCCAGTCCCGGTAGGGGATGGGGTTGAACGGGATGAGGTTCACGAAGGCGTTCACGCGCATCGCGAGATCCGCCAGACGGGGGGCCAGCTCGAGGGCGTCGTTCACTCCCCGGATCATGGTGTACTCGAAGGTGATGCGCTTTCCTCCCGCCTGGTCGAACGCCTCGAGGGCGTCGAGCACTTCGGGAAGGGGGTGCCGCTTCTCCAGCGGGATGAGCTCCCTGCGCAATTCCGAGTCGGGGGAGTGGAGGGAGAGGGCCAGCCGGAACTGTTCGGGGCGGTCGGCCAGTTCGAGGATCCCGGGCACCACGCCGACGGTCGACACGGTGATGCGGCGCGCACCCACGTCGTATCCCCGGTTCAGGATGGTGAGCGAAGGGTGCAGCGCCTTGCGGTTGGCCAGAGGCTCCCCCATCCCCATGTACACGATGTTGGTGATCGCGCCCAGGTCGTGCGCTTCCGCCCACCGGCGCGAGGCCCGGTATTGCGACACGATCTCCCCCGCGGTGAGCTGGCGCTCGAACCCTCCCCAGCCCGTGGCGCAGAAGGTACAGCCCATGGCGCATCCCGCCTGCGAGGAGATGCAGAGCGTGAGGCGGGTTCGCGTGGGGATGAGCACCGACTCGACGAGTGCGCCGTCCTCCAGCCGCCAGAGGTGCTTCACGGTGCCGTCCTTCGATACCGCCACCCGCTCCTCGGTGGGCTCGGAGAGCCGGAAGGCGCTCGCCAGGGCCTCCCGCTCGGTGGCGGGCAGGTCCGTCATCTCGTCCCAGCCGGAAGCCAGCCGTTCGTAGACCCACTTCACCACCTGTCCCGTCCGGTACGAGGGTTGGCTCCGGCCCGCGAAGTGCTCGTCGAGGCGGGCCCGGAGCTGGTCGGGCTCCAGGGAGAGGACGTCGATGGGTGCCGGGTGGGTCATGGACGGTGTGCGGAAGGCGCGCGTGGCGCCCGAGGTTTCTTGAATGGGTCGGGTCACTGGCTTAACTTAGCCGCGGACCGGAGGCCGTTGGAAGGCACGACGGAGGTCCTCGCGGACTGCGGGGCCTTCTTCCGGGTAGCCCGGACATCCGCGTGGAGTCCGGTCGCAGGAGACAATCGCTGGCTTCCGACAACATCGTGATCCGAGAGGTACGCGCGTGGGGCCCCGCCGTCTTGTGGGCGGTGGTCCTCTTTTTGTTGAGCGCATGGCCGGACGGGCCGGGGCGGGAGTGGCTTCCCTGGCTACCGGGAAAGGACAAGATCGCCCACGTCGTGCTCTACTCGGTGTTCGGTGGGACCCTGGCCCACGTGCGCCGGTACTCCTCGTTTCCGGTGTCCGCCGTTCTGGTCATCGCGGTCGGTCTGGTGTACGGACTTACCGACGAATGGCATCAGTCCTTCGTCCCGGGCCGCGATCCGTCGCTGTGGGACTGGGTGGCCGACGCCGTGGGCGTGATTGTGGGGTACGGCATCGTGACGCGATGGTTGAGGCCATCGCGTGATTCGACCAACAGGCAGATCTGGAACACATGACGCAGCACGACGTGGAACGGACGGCCCTGCGCGGCCGCATGGTGGGAAGGGTGGATGCCGCCCAGGCCGGTACGACGGTACGTCTGACCGGGTGGGTGCATCGCCGCCGGGATCTCGGTGGGCTCCTCTTCGTGGACCTCCGCGACCGGAGCGGCCTCCTGCAGGTCTCGTTCGGGCCCGACTGGACCGAGGCCGACAGCCTCGCCGTCGCGCAGAAGCTGGGAGCCGAGGACGTGGTCCTGGTGGAAGGGAACGTGGAACTCCGGCCCGAGGGTGCGCGCAACCCCGAGCTCGCCACGGGCGACGTGGAGCTCAAGGCCGTGCGTCTGGAGCGTCTTTCGAAAGCCCGGACGCCGGCCATTCCCGTCTATCGCGCTCCGGAAGACGAGCTTCCGGCCGAGGAGTTGCGGCTACGCCACCGGGTGCTGGATCTGCGCCGTCCCGAGCTTCAGCGTGCCCTGGCGCTGAGACACGCTCTGGTCCTGGCGACGAGGAACTACATGGACGGACTGGGCTTCATGGAGGTGGAGACGCCCATCCTCACCAAGCCCACTCCCGAGGGCGCCCGGGACTATCTCGTCCCTTCCCGGGTGCACAAGGGAGAGTTCTACGCGCTCCCGCAGAGCCCGCAGATCTACAAGCAGATCCTCATGGTCGCCGGGTACGACCGGTACTTCCAGATCGCCCGGTGCTTCCGCGACGAGGACCTGCGGGCCGACCGGCAGCCGGAGTTCACCCAGATCGACGTGGAAGCCTCCTTCGTGGCGCCCGACGACATCCTCGGGTGGATGGAGGGGCTCATGGCGCGCCTGGCCGACGTGGCGGGGTACACCGCCCCGCTCCCCTTCCCGCGGTTGACGTGGGCCGAAGCCATGGAGCGCTACGGGTCCGACCGACCCGACCTCCGCTTCGGGCTGGAGATCCGGGACTGGACCGAGGTCACCTCGGACGTCGACTCCGGGATCCTGAGCGGCGCGGTGGCGGCGGGGGGGAGGGTTCGCGGAATCCTCCTCGAAGGGGGAGCGCGACTCTCCCGCAAGGAGATCGACGAACTCGACGCCGAGGCCAAGGCCGCCGGCACTCCGGGCCTCCTCTGGGGCAAACGGACCGACGAGGGCGTGTCCGGTCCGCTGGGGAGATTCCTCTCCGACGGGCACGTGGAGCGCATGGGGCTGGCGGTGGGAGACCTGGTGATCATGGCCGCGGGACCCGACCGCGTCACGTCCGCGGGCCTTTCCGCGGCCCGCGATGCGGCGGCGCGCCTCCTGGCCGTTCCCCGCACGACGGAGCATGCCTGGGCGTGGGTCACGGAGTTTCCGGTGTTCGAGGAGCACGAGGGCGTGCTCTCTCCGGGACACCATCCCTTCGTCATGCCCCATCCCGACGACCTCCACCTGCTCGACACCGATCCGGTCCGGATGAGGGGGCAGGCCTACGACATGGTGTACAACGGCTCGGAGTTGGGATCGGGGAGCATCCGGGTGCACGAGCCCGGGCTTCAGCGGAAGATCCTGCGGGTCCTGGGCCTCTCCGACGAGGAGATCGACTTCAAGTTCGGCTTCCTCCTCGAGGCACTGGCCGCCGGCGCGCCTCCTCACGGGGGGATCGCCCTGGGGATGGACCGCATCGTGCAGAGATTCGTGGGGGCGGGTAGCCTCCGCGACGTCATCGCGTTTCCCAAGACCACGGCGGCACGGGCTCTCTTCGAGGGCGCCCCCACACCCTTGAAGGACCACGACCTCGCGGATCTGGGGATCCGCATCGCCGGACGACGAGAGTCCTCCTGAGTTCCAGGGATCGAACATGGCCGAAACGGACACCATCATCGAGAGCCGGATCGACGCGGAAGGGGCGGATCAACTCATGCTGGCGGGGGTCAACGACGGCAACTTCCAGGAGTTGGCGCGCATCTTCGGCGTACGGGTGGTGCTGAGGAACGACGAACTGGTGGTGTCCGGGCCGTGGGAGTCCGTGCAGAAGGCGGTTCAGGTTTCCCGCCACCTCGTCGAATTGTCACGAATGCGTGCTCCCTTCGACACGATGGACATCTCCCGCTTCGCCGAAGGGATGGCCGACCTGGGGGAGGCGGGCGTGATCCACCCCGACGACGAGGTGCGCATCGTCCTTCCCGGCTCGCGGAAGGCCATCATCCCGAAGTCCGAAGGACAGAAACGATATCTCGAGGCGATCCGGGCCAACGACGTCGTCATCGGGATCGGTCCGGCGGGCACCGGGAAGACCTATCTGGCCGTCGCGTGCGCCGTGGAGGCGCTGTACAAGAAGCGGGTCAAGCGGATCATTCTGGCGAGGCCGGCCGTGGAGGCCGGTGAGAACCTGGGGTTCCTCCCGGGTGACCTCCAGGAGAAGGTGGACCCGTATCTCCGGCCCCTCTATGACGCCCTCGAGGACATGATGCCCCATGAACGGGTGCGCCGTGCGCTCGAGGACACCACCATCGAGATCGCCCCTCTCGCGTACATGCGGGGACGCACCCTGGCGGACGCCTTCGTGATCCTGGACGAGGCACAGAACGCCACCACGGCCCAGATGAAGATGTTCCTCACGCGACTGGGGCTGAACTCCCGCGTGGTCATCACCGGAGACAAGACCCAGATCGACCTTCCCCGCCCGGTGGACTCGGGGCTTCTCGAGGTGGAGCGGATCCTCTCGGGGATCGACGGGATCGCGGTGTCCTATCTGGACGCCAAGGACGTGATCCGCCACCGGCTGGTCAAGGACATCATCCGGGCGTACGAGCAGAACACGGATCCCTCGGCGGCCGCCGCCCCCGGCGGAGAAGGGTGATGGGGTCCAGAAGGCCGGGTTCCGCGAGGGAGATGGTCATCCGGTCCCTGTCGGGAGATCCGGGATCGTCCTGGGAGCAGAGATTCCTCCACCACGGGTCCAGGATCCTGCTCCTGGCCGTCGTGGCGACCCAGGTCACGGTGTTCTTCCCTCCCCAGGATTCCTTGACCGTGGGCCGGTACGAGCTCGGGATGGTGGCCGGCGAGGACGTCATCGCGCGTGTTCCCTTCAGCGTCCCCAAGTCGGAGGACGAGCTCGCCCGGGATCGCGGTCAGGCCATGGACGCCGTCCCCCCGACCTTCGACTTCGTCCCCGAGGCGGCGGACACGGTGGTGCAGCGCCTGACGCGCTTCTTCGCGGAGGTGGATCAGGCCGGCGAGGATGGGGATCGCGATCGGTTGCGGCGGATCTTTCAGGCCAACTCCATCCTGGTCGCTCCGTCCCAGGTGGATCTTCTCCTGCAGAGCGCCCATCGCCGGGTACTCCGCAGGGCGGCGCTCCAGGCGGCCGGTCAGATCCTCCGGGAGGGCGTCGTGGACGGGAGCCAGGCCCAGCAGATCACCACCGTGTCCATCGTGGTGAGGCATGAGGGGAACGAGCGGACCGTGGCCACGTCCAGCGTCCTCACGGCCGGAGACTACTATTCGCGGGCGGCGGAGCTTCTTCCCACCTCCACACCCCCCGACGTGGCCGACCTCCTGCGCCTCATCCTCATCCGACGGATCGAATACAGCCTTCGCCTGAACGTGGTCGCCACCGAACTGGACCGTGACGCGGCCGCGCGCTCCGTCCCCACCACGCGGGCGGACGTGCTCCAGGGTCAGGCCATCGTGCGTGCCGCCGATCCGGTCACCGCCGACGAGCTGGCCCGTCTGGCGGCCTACGAGGCCCAACTCCGGACGCAGGGACTCCTGGAAGCCGAAGGCATCCGCCCCGGCCCCTTGTTCGGCGCGTGGCTCCTCCACTTCGCCCTCCTGGGGATGTTCGGCCTCGTGCTCTTCTTCTTCCGGCCCGAGGTGTACGGGAACTTCCGCTGGCTCGGCCTCATCGCCCTTCTCACCGCGGTGTATTTCACGGCCGCGGCGGCGGTGGCGAGGAACGGCCTGGCCGCCGAATGGCTCCCGGTCGCTTTCGTGGCGCTACCGGTGGCGGTGCTCTGGGACGCGCGCATGTCGGTGCTCCTGGTCTTCGTGCTCGCCGCCGTGACCGGCGCGCTTCCGGCGTTCGCGGACTACGGAACGCCCCTGGTCGTCATGGCCGGAGGGATCGGAGCCGCCCTGAGCATCCGCGCGGTGCGTCGCCGCTCCGAAACCTGGGTCTCCATCGCCATCATCACGGTGGCCGCGGGCGTGGTGCTGCTGGCGGACGGGTTGGTGACGTCCCGGGAGCCGGCCGAGATCGCGCGGGGAGTGTTGTACTCCGCGGGAAACGCCACCATCTCCTCGCTCCTCGCCATCGGTTTCCTCTGGGTGTTCGAGCTCTTCACGGGCATCACGACGGACCAGACGCTCCTCGAGTGGGCGGATCCCGCCCGCCCCCTCCTGCGCAGGCTCTCGCTGGAGGCGCCCGGCACCTACGCGCACACCATCAGCGTGGCCAACCTCTCCGAGGCGGCGGCGAACGCCATCGGCGCGAACGGTCTCCTGTGCAGGGTGGGCGTGTACTACCACGACGTCGGGAAGATGCTCAAGCCCCACTACTTCGTGGAGAACCAGACCGACGGCCGGAATCCCCACGACAAGCTCAAGCCCGAGACGTCCGCCGCCATCGTGAAGGAGCACGTCACGGAGGGCGCGCGCCTGGCCCGCGAGGAGAACGTGCCCGCCGTGCTGCTCGACTTCATCCTGGAGCACCACGGGACCCAGCGGATCGGGTTCTTCTACGAGAAGGCGTTGGAGGAGGCGAACGGAGAGATCGACACGGAGCTCTTCGCCTATCCCGGACCGAGGCCCCGAAGCAAGGAGACCGCCATCGTCCTGTTGGCCGACTCGTGCGAGGGCGCCACGCGCGCCCTCAAGGACCCCACCAGGGAACGGATCCGCGACCTCATCGACAACATCGTCGACGCCAAGATCGCCGACACCCAGCTCGACGACGCTCCCCTCACCCTGGCGGAGGTCTCGGAGGTGAAGAACCAGTTCGTGCAGATCCTCTCCGGGGTGCTCCACCGCCGCATCGAGTACCCGGCCACGAAGCATCTCACAGACGCCCCGGACGGAGTCAAGGGCGCGGTGCCGGCGGAAGAGCCCCGGCGGGGCTGACGGAGGGACCGGATTGGACGTCCTCATCGATCTGCCCGAGGAGTGGGAAGCCCGGCGGGGTTCGTTGGAGCGCGCCGTGCGGCACGTCCTGGAGGCGGAGGGGTGGAGCGAGGGTGAGATTTCCCTGACCCTCCTCGACGATGTGCGGATCCAGGCGCTCAACCGGACGTATCTCGCCCACGATCGCCCCACGGACGTCATCTCCTTTTCCCTCGGACGTGAGGGCGGGCCACCACTCGGTGACGTGTACGTCGGTGTCGACCAGGCTCGCCGCCAGTCCGCGGAGCTGGGAGTCCCGGTGGAGGAGGAGCTGGTCCGCCTGGCGGTCCACGGGACGCTCCACGTTCTCGGGTACGATCACCCCGAAGGTGATGAACGAACGGACGGGGAGATGTTCCTGAGGCAGGAGGAACTGGTGGGCGAGATCCTCCGGGAGCCGGAGCTTCCCCGGAGCGACTGAACCGCCCACGCCGGTTCGCCCGCCTCCACCCGCGCCGTGGACGGCCGCTTGCGGCGGCGTGACCACCCGAGGATCTTCCGTGCGTCCGTTGGCCTCTCCCACCTCTCCGCGGCAGCCATGTCCAACCCGTCACCGGAAGACATCCAGGAGCACCTGAAGTCCATCGTGGCGTCGGGCGACATGGAGGCATTGAGCCAGTCCGTTCTCGATCTCCATCCCTCGGATCTCGCGGATCTGGTGGAGGCCCTCGACGAGGCCCAGCAGGTCCAGCTCTTCTCCGTCCTCCCCACCGAACTCGCGTCGGAGACGTTGGCGGAGATGGAGGAAGGCGAGGACCGGGGAGATCTGCTGGCCGCCCTCGAGCCCGAACGGGGCGCCGAGCTCCTCCACGAGCTCGCGGACGACGACGCGGCCGACCTCATCGGCGAATTGGAGCCGGAGGAGCAGAGGAAGATCCTCGATGCCCTTCCCGTGGAGGAGGCGGGAGACCTTCGCGGCCTGCTCCTGTACGACGAGGAGTCCGCCGGCGGGCTGATGACCACGGAGCTGGTATCGGTCGCGGTCACGCTCACGGCCTTGGAAGCACTGGCGGAGGTGCGTATCCAGGGGCGGGAAGTGGAGGATTTCTACTCGGTGTTCGTCGTGGACGACCGCCGGCGTCTTCTCGGGACGGTGCGGCTGGACTCCCTGGTCATCGCCGAGCCCGACGCGACGGTCGCCGAGTTGGTGGAGCCGGTGGCGGCTTCGGTGCGCCCGGACGTGGATCAGGAGGAGGTCGGGCGGCTGATCTCGAGGTACAATCTGGCCTCGCTTCCGGTGGTGAACGAGTTCGACGTCCTCCTCGGCCGCATCACCTTCGACGACGTCATCGACGTCATCGAGGCGGAGCAGACGGAGGACATCCTGCGACTGGCCGGAATCACCGACGAGGAGGACCTCCGCGACTCGTGGATGGAGTCGGTGAAGGCCCGCCTCCCCTGGCTCCTTCTCCACCTGGTGACGGCCACGGGGGCCGCCTCCGTGATCCTCGTGTTCCAGGACACCATCCAGCACGTCCTCATCCTCGCCTTCGTGGCGCCCATCATCGCGGCCATGGGGGGGAGCTCGGGCACGCAGGCCCTGGCGGTGACCATCCGGCGGATCACCGTCGAGGGCGGAGTGAGCACCAGGGACTCCGTGGCCAAGGAGTTGTTGGTGGGAGCGGTGAACGGGGGGGTGCTGGGTGTGGCCATCGCCGGCATCAGCTTCCTGGTGGGGGGCGATCCGATGCTGGGGGGCGTGGTGCTCCTGGCCATGTGGGGGAACCAGGTGGTGGCGGGCTTCGCCGGCGCGTTCATCCCCACCACGCTGGATCGCCTGGGATTGGACCCTTCCGTGGCTTCGTCCGTATTCATACAGACCCTCACGGACCTGTGCGGATTCTTCCTCCTCCTCGGCCTGGCCACGGAGCTGCTTCTCTGAGCGCATGAAAAGTCTCGTCCGCACGGCCTCGGTCCTCCTGCGCATCACGCCCTTCGTCCTGGCGTTCCTCCGTGATCGGCGGTCGTGGGTGATCCTCGGGCGGCCGGCGAAGAGGAAGGGGGAACACCACCAACGACGCGCCGAGCGGCTCCGCGCCTGCCTGGCCGGGCTGGGGCCGTCCTTCGTCAAGCTCGCCCAGCTCCTCAGCTCACGGGCGGACATCCTGCCCGAGCCGTACCTCACCGAGATCAGCAAGCTCCAGGACCAGGTTCCGCCCCACCGGTTGGACGAGATCCTGAGGGTGATCGAAGAAGAGCTGGGATCCCCGGCCGAGCACATCTTCGAAGATTTCCAACACGAGCCCCTGGCGGCGGCGAGCCTGGGGCAGGTCCATCGGGCCCGGGTGGGGGGACGCGAAGTCGTGGTGAAGGTGCTCCGCCCCGGGGTCGAGGAGGCCGTCGCGCTGGACCTGGACATCTCCTACAGGATCCTCTTCTGGCTGAACATCCTCTTTCCCACCCACCAGGTGCGGGGGATCACCAACGTGGTGCGGGAGTTCAGCGTGCGGGTCCGCCACGAGATGGACTTCCGTATGGAGGCGGACAACATCCGCCGTTTCCAGCGCTTCTTCCGGGGAGAGCGGGGCGTGCGGGCACCGGACGTGCTCGAGGACTTCACGCGCCGGCGGGTCCTGGTCATGGAGTACTGCTCCGGCACGAAGATCGATCACCTCCACGACCTGTTCCGATCCAGGAGGCTCTCCTTCAAGCAGGTCATGGAGCGACTCACCGGGATCTATCTCCGGATGATGATGGTGGACGGCTTCATGCACGCCGACCCCCACCCGGGAAACCTCCTGGTGCAGGACGACGGCACCTTGGTGGTCCTCGACTGGGGAGCCGTTCTCGAAGTGCCGCGTTGGACGCGAACGGCCATCCTCAACACCGCCCTCGCCGTGGGTCGCGAGGACCTCGACGCGGTGATCAACGAGATGTATCGACTGGGGATGATCAGCCCCGAGGTCTCGCGCGGAGAGATCCGGGAGGCCGCCACCGAACTCCTGCGCATCATCGAGCGGGCGCGCACCACGTCCCGCCCGAGGATCGTGGAGGAGGTGGTCACCCAGGTCCTGGACACCTTCTACACGTGGCCGCTCCTCCTCCCGCAGGAGTTGGTCTACTTCTTCCGCACCGCCGTTCTCCTGGAGGGGCTGGCCTTCCATTACGACGACAACTTCGACGGGCTCACGTTCGTTCGGGGGGTGATCCGCCAGCACCGCGACGCCCTCCTCCGCACCACCGGTCAGCAGCCCGCGCAGTTCGCGCGCAACGTCGTCGAAGAGACCCAGGGGACGCTCCGCTCCGTGCGGGACCTGGTCACACGGGCGGAGCGGGAGGAGTTGCGGGTCCGGGTGCACCCCCGGGACGTTCAGGCACAAGAGCGGTTCGTGCATCTCCAGGCCCGGCGCCTCCTTCTCAGCATCTTCGCTACCGCCACCGCGGTGATCAGCTCCATCCTCTTTCTCGAACTGCGCAACTGGTGGGCGCTCGGGGCCGGGCTGCTGGCGGCGCTGGTGATGTTCGTGGTGGTCCTGTTCATCCCGACGCACCTCCTGGAAAACCCGTTGCGGCACGCCCGCAGGATCCGGCCCGAGGAGTGGCGGTAGGAGGACGATCCCCTGGGATTTTGGCCGCCGTCGTCGTAGCATTGGCGGCTGGAGCATCACCCTGAGCCTCCTCCCTTCGACCGCGTGCACGTGTCCGAAAATCGACTCTCCGTGACCCATACCCGCCTCCTCGACCAGTTCCGGGGAGGCAAACCCCTGGCTCTGGCCCGGGCCATCTCCCTGGTGGAGAACCAGCGCGAGGGGTTCCAGGACTTCCTGCACACGGTGCTGGCGACCGGCTCCCGGACCCGCCGGATCGGGTTCACGGGCCCCCCCGGCGCGGGGAAGTCGAGCCTGGTCGCCGAGCTGGCCCGGGCGTATCGCCAGGCGGACGAACACGTGGGGATCGTGGCGGTGGATCCCACGTCGCCCTACTCCGGTGGAGCCCTACTGGGGGACCGGATCCGGATGAACGAGCTGGCCACCGATCCGGGCATCTTCATCCGCTCCATGGCCACCCGGGGATCTCTGGGTGGGCTGGCCGCCACCACCAAGGAGGTCATCGACCTCATGGACGCGTTCGGGTTCGAGCGCGTTCTCGTGGAGACGGTGGGGGTGGGGCAGACGGAGTTGGAGATCACGGCCGCGGCGGACACCGTCGTGGTGGTGCTGGTCCCCGAGTCCGGGGACGCCATCCAGGCGATGAAGGCGGGGCTCATGGAGATCGCCGACGTGTTCGTGATCAACAAGGCGGATCGTCCCGGGGCGGACCGGCTCCTCCGGGAGATCCGGCAGGCCATCCACCTGCGGACGGGCCACGCCCTGAGCGACGTCCCGGCCCACCATGGCGTGGACCTGAGCAGGATGATGAAGAAGGAAGCCACGGAGGACGCCCCAGCGCCCCACGAAGGCGGGTGGCAGATCCCCGTCCTCAAGACCACGGCCCAGACCGGGGAGGGCGTACCTGAGCTCCTCGCGGCCATCGTGGATCACCGGACGTGGTTGGAGGAGAGCGGAGAGTTGGTCCGCCGCCGCCGCCTGCGCGCGCGGGGGAGGGTGTCCGACGTGGTGGATCGGGAACTGCACCGACTGGCGTGGGCCTCTCCCGAGGTCCAGGACCGTATGGCCCGAGGGCTCGACGACATCCAGGAAGGGCGCGGCACTCCGTACTCCGTGGCGGACACGATCCTGCGTGCTCTCCTCAAGGATCGCGGCCCCCTGCGTTGACCCTCCTCCCCGGTTCAGGACATCTTTCAGCTTGAGGTGTAGGGAGAGCGTCCGTTGGTACCGAGCCCCGAGGAGTCCCGTATGTCCACCATCGAGAAGGATCTCGTCACCCGCAGTGAGCTCGCGGACGCCATCGCACGGCGTGAGACGGAGCTGCGGGACATGAAGGCTCGCCTCGCGGAATGGGAGGACGCCTACGCGTCCACGCCCAAGAGGGAAGTCTCCTTCTCCACGATATCGGGGCGCGAGATCCACCCCCTCTACACGCCGGAAGACCACTCGGGTGCGGACTTCTATCTGGAGGACCTGGGCTTTCCCGGGGAGTATCCCTTCACCCGGGGGCCGTACACGACCATGTACCGTACCCGGCTCTGGACCATGCGCCAGTTCGCCGGGTTCGCCACCGCCGAAGAGACCAACCAGAGGTACAAGTACCTCCTGGAGCATGGGCAGACGGGGCTGTCCGTGGCCTTCGACTTCCCCACCCTCATGGGGTACGACTCGGACCACCCCAGGTCGCTGGGCGAGGTCGGGGTGTGCGGCGTGGCCATCTCGTCGCTGGCCGACATGGAGACCCTCTTCGAAGGGATCCCGCTGGATCAGGTCTCCGTCTCCATGACCATCAACGGACCCGCCATCATCCTTCTCGCCTTCTACGTGGCGGCGGCGGAGAAGCAGGGGGTATCGTCCAAGGTGCTGCGCGGCACGGTCCAGAACGACATCCTGAAGGAGTACCAGGCGCAGCACGCCTGGATCTTCCCGCCGGAGCCGGCGTTGCGTTGCATCGTGGACATGTTCGAGTGGTGCAGCGACCACGCGCCCAAGTACAACCCCATCTCCATTTCGGGCTACCACATCCGCGAGGCCGGGGCCACGGCCGCCCAGGAGCTGGCGTTCACCCTCCGCAACGGATTCGAATACGTGGAGCGGGGGATCGCCCGGGGGCTGGACGTGGACGCCTTCGCGCCCCGCCTCTCCTTCTTCTTCGACGTCCACAACGACTTCTTCGAGGAGATCGCCAAGTTCCGGGCCGCGCGGCGCATCTGGGCCCGGGGGATGCGGGAGCGGTACGGAGCCCAGGACCCCGACTCGTGGCGTCTGCGCACCCACGCCCAGACCGCGGGGGTGAGCCTCACGGCCCAGCAGGCGGAGAACAACATCGTGCGGGTGGCCTATCAGGCCATGGCGGCGGCGCTGGGGGGGACCCAGTCCCTCCACACCAACTCCATGGACGAGACGCTGTCCCTCCCCACCGAGAAGGCCGTACGGATCGCGCTGCGCACGCAGCAGATCCTGGCCTACGAGACGGGTGTGCCCAACACCATCGATCCGCTGGCGGGCTCGTACTTCATCGAGAGTCTCACGGATCAGCTCGAGGCCGAGACCATGGACATCTTCCGCCGCGTGGAGGAGCTCGGTGGGGTCGTGCCCGGGATCGAGGAGGGGTGGTTCCAACAGGAGATCTCGGCGTCGGCCATGCGCCAGCAGCGTGAGATCGAGGCGGGCCAACGGCTCGTGGTCGGCGTCAACGCCTTCACCGAGGGATCGGAGAAGGTGGAGATCGACACCCTCAAGATCGACGCGTCCGTCGAGGAGAGACAGAAGAAGAGAATGGCCGATCTCCGGGGCCGCCGCGACGACGCACGGGTGGAGTCCACGCTCGCGGTCCTCCGGGAGGCGTGCCTCTCCGGTGAGAACCTGATGTCACCGATCCTGGAGTGTGCCCGGGCGTACTGCACCCTCTTCGAGATCCGTCACGCGATGGAAGAGGTGTTCGGCTCGTACAAGGAGCCGGTATTCTTCTGATGGAGCCCAACGGCGTGCGCGCGGTTCTCTTCGACGCGGGAAACACCCTGGTGTATCTCGACCCCGTGCGCATGGTGGAGCTCCTGCGCGGCTACGGAGCCGACCTGGAGCTTTCCGGCTTCCGCACGCTCGAGTTCCAGGCCCGGCGGAGGCTCCACGCGGGGCTCCCTCCGGGGGCCCAGGGCACGGAACCCGAGGTCTGGCGCGAGTACTTCACGGACATCATCGCGGGGAGCGGCGTGCCCGAGGATTCCCGGGTCGACGCCGGGATGGCGGTGGTGGAGGTGCACCGCCGGGACCACCTCTGGACCCACGTGGAGACGGGCACTCCGGAGGTCTTGCAGGCGTTGCGGAACAACGGGTTCCGCCTGGGGGTCATCTCCAACGCCGACGGACGCATGGAAGCGCTCATCGAGCGATGCGGGTTGCGGGAGTACTTCGAGTTCGTGGTGGACTCGGACCGGGTGGGAGTCGCCAAGCCCGCCGCCGGAATCTTCCACGAGGGGTGTCGGAGGATGGGGCTTCCGCCGGCGACGTGCCTCTACGTAGGGGATCTGTATCCCGTGGATTATCTTGGTGCCAGGGAAGCCGGTCTCGAAGCCGTGGTCCTCGACCCGCTGGAGATCCACGGAAACCGGGCACCTTCCATCTCATCGCTGTCGGAGTTGCCGGCCTACCTGTCGGCCCGCGGGCATCCCGCCGGGGTCGGTTGAACGAGTGAGGAAGATCCATGACTGAGTCGGACCAGAAGATTCGTGTGCTGGTGGCGAAGCCGGGGCTGGACGGTCACGACCGCGGCGCCAAGGTCATCGCCAGCGCCTTCCGTGACGCGGGCTTCGAGGTCATCTACACCGGGTTGCACCAGACGCCGGAGATGATCGTGAGCGCCGCCGTACAGGAGGACGTCGACGTGGTGGCCATGTCGGTCCTGTCCGGGGCCCACATGACGCTCTTTCCCCGGGTGAAGAAGCTCCTGGACGAGGCCGGCGCCGACGACGTGCTCCTCACCGGGGGAGGGATCATTCCCGAAGACGACGTCGCTACTCTGGAAGCCCAGGGGATCGGCCGGCTGTTCGGTCCGGGCACGGCCACCACCGATGCCATCGCGTACATCCGGGAGTGGTACGCCAGCCGGGAACTGGTGTGAGCCGCGTGGGGAGCCACCCCCGGCGGCCCCGGGTGTGACCGGGCCCGGCGAGGACCGTCTGTCCCGCGTCTCCACCGAGATCCGGGAGCTCCGGGCCCACCTCAAGCTGGGGGGAGGCCCCGACCGTATCGAGCGCCAGCACAAGCAAGGGAAGCTCACCGCTCGCGAGCGCCTCGCCCGCCTTCTGGACGAAGACGGCCCCTGCGTGGAGGTGGGACTCTACGTGGCGCACGATCTCTACGAGGGCCAGGCGCCCGGCGCCGGCGTGGTCACCGCGGTGGGCCGCATCCACGGGAGGGAGGTGGTGGTGGTGGCCAACGACGCCACCGTGAAGGCCGGTTCCTGGTGGCCGGAGACCATCAAGAAGATGCTCCGGGCCCAGGAGATCGCCATGCGCTGCCGGATCCCCATCGTGTACCTGGTGGACTCGGCGGGCGTGAACCTCCCCTACCAGGGAGGGGTCTTTCCCGGCCAGTACGGCGCGGCCCGCCTGTTCTACTACAACTCGGTGATGCGTCGGTACCTGAAGATCCCCCAGCTGGCCGCCGTCATGGGCCCGTGCATCGCCGGCGGCGCCTACCTGCCGGCGCTGTCCGACGTCATCGTCATGGTGGACGGGACCTCCTTCATGGGGCTCGGGGGGCCGAACCTGGTCAAGGGCGCCACGGGGCAGTCGGTGGACTCCGAGTCGCTGGGGGGTGCGCGGGTGCACACCGAGGTGAGCGGGGTCGCCCACTACCGCGAGCCCGACGACGAGGCGTGCCTGGAGCGCCTGCGTGTCCTGGTGCGCGAGCTCCCCTCCACCCGGGAGCGGGAACGACGGGAGCCCCCCGCCGCCGGAACACCGCCGGCGCGTGGCGAGGAGGAGCTCTACGACATCCTCCCCCCCGACCACCGCCAACCCTACGACACGCACCACCTTCTCGAGGTGATCCTGGACGGGGATGGGTTCGACGAGTTCCAGCCTGGGCACGCCGCCGAGATGATCTGCGGGACGGGGTTCATCCACGGGATCCCCGTGGGGGTCATCGCCAACGCCCGGGGGATGGTCAAGGACTCCCGCGGCGGGCCACCGCGCTTCGGCGGGATCGTCTACACGGAGAGCGCCCGCAAGGTGGCCTACTTCATCGAGACGATGAACCGCCACGGCACGCCGCTCCTCTTCGTTCAGGACGTGTCCGGCTTCATGGTGGGGCCGGCGGCCGAGCACTCGGGGATCATCCGGGCCGGAGCGGAGTTCGTGGAGGCCATGGCCACCGCCACAGTTCCCAAGCTGGTGCTCACCGTGAACCACGCCTCGGGCGCCGGCTACTATGCCATGGCGGGGCAGGGGTTCGACCCCGACTTCATCCTCTCCCTCCCCACGGGGCGCATGGGCGTCATGGAGGGTGAGAGCGCCATCATGGCCCTGTTCAGCTCCCAGATCGAGGCGCTCAAGGCGGAGGGGAAGGTTCCCGACGAGGACCTCCGCACCCGCATGGACGAGGTCCGCGAGGACTACGACCGCCAGCTCGACGCGCGCTTCGCCGCCGCCCGGGGCTTCGTGGACGAGATCGTCCTGGCCGAAGAGGTCCGGCCCGCCCTGGAGTTGCTCCTGCGCGCCTCCCTCAACAACCCCGGACCCCACCTGGGCGCGTTCCACCTCCCCGACGGAGCCCATGGCTGAGCGGCGGGTGGTGCGCGTGGCCGGTGGGTCGGGCTTCTGGGGAGACGACCTGGACGCGCCCGTCCGTCTCGTGGAGGGCGGGCCGGTGGACTATCTGGTGATGGACTACCTGGCCGAGGTCACCATGTCCATCATGCGGAAGCTCAGGGACCGGGACCCCCGGGGAGGGTACGCCCGGGACTTCGTGGACCTCATGCGCCGGATCTATCCCGTGTGCGAAGAGCGCGGGATCCGGGTCATCGCCAACGCGGGGGGGCTCAACCCCACGGCCTGCGCCGAGGCGGTGGCGCAGGCGGGCCGGGACGCGGGAGTCACGGGTTCGGCCACGCTGGGGCGCGTGGGGATCGTCTCCGGCGACGACCTCATGGACCGCCTGGACGACCTCCTGGCCGCCGGACACGAGCTGGCCAACCTGGAGACGGGAGAGCCCCTCTCCACGATCCGGGACCGGGTGCGGAGCGCCAACGCCTACGTCGGGGCCGCACCCATCGTGCGCGCCCTGGAGCTGGGCGCCGGGGTGGTGGTCACCGGACGCTGCGCCGATCCGGCCCTCACCGCCGCGCCCCTGGTCCACGAGTTCGGATGGGATCCGTCGGACTACGATCTCATGGCGGCGGCGGCCCTCGCCGGGCACGTGAACGAGTGCGGCGCCCAGGCCACGGGAGGGAACTGCATGGCCGAGTGGTGGACCACACCGGACTACGACACCATGGGGTTCCCGGTGCTGGAGGTGGAGGAATCGGGAGCCTTCACGGTCACCAAGCACCCCGGCACGGGAGGGCGCGTCGACCGCGCCTCGGTCACCGAACAGATCGTCTACGAGATCGGCGATCCGCGGGCCGTCCTCACGCCCGACGTGGCGGCGGACTTCACTTCGATCCATCTCTCCGACGAAGGGAACGACCGGGTCCGGGTGGAGGGGGTCACGGGCCGCCCTCCCACCGAGTTCCTCAAGGTGTCCATCGCGTATACCGCCGGGTGGCGGTCCGAAGGGACGCTTCTCTATACCTGGCCCGACGCCCTCGCCAAGGCCCGCGCGGCGGAGCATATGCTGCGCAAGCGCTTTTCCCGCCTCGGGTTGCGGTTCGACGACGTCCATACCGAATTCGTGGGGTGGAACGCGGCCCACGGACCCGTGGCGGGAAGTCCTCCGGAGGATCTCCCCGAGGTGCAGCTCCGCATGGCGGTACGCTCCCGCGACCGGGATGCGGTGGAGCGCTTCACGCGGGAGATGGCGCCGCTGGTCCTCACCGGTCCGCCCTCGGTGACCGGATACGCCGGTGGACGGGGACGTGTCCAGGAGATGGTGGCCTATTGGCCGGCGCTCATCCGCAGGGACGCGGTGGAGCCCTTCCTTACGGTGGAGGTGGTCGACGTATGACCCGGATCGCCCTGGCCCGCCTGGCCCACGCCCGCTCCGGTGACAAGGGGAATTCGGCCAACGTGGGGCTCATCGCCTACCGTCCGGACCTCTTTCCCATCCTGGAGCGCGAGGTCACGGCCGAGCGGGTGAAGGCCCACTTCGGATCTCTGGTCGAGGGGGAGGTGGACCGCTACGAGCTTCCCAACCTCCACGCGCTCAACTTCGTCCTCCATGGCGCCCTGGACGGCGGTGGCACGGTATCGCTCCGTACCGACGCCCAAGGGAAGGTCCTGAGTTCGGCCCTCCTGCGCATGGAGGTGGAGGTGGATGCGGTCGTGGCCGAGTCCGTGGCCGGGTTGGGGCGCGTTCCGGCGGGGTGGGAGCCGGGCTCGGCGGATCGCCACCCGGAGGGATGACGATGTCCGACCCCCTGGTGCTCGAACAGGTGGAGGATGGCGTCGCCACCCTCACGCTCAACCGCCCGGACAAGCGCAACGCCCTGAACCAGGCCCTGGTGGACGCGCTCACCGCCGCGCTTGCCCGCGTCGAGCGGGATCCGCAGGTCCGCGTGGTGGCGTTGCGCGGCGCCGGCAAGGACTTCTGCGCCGGAGCCGACCTCGCGGAGCTGGAACGCATCGCGGCCCTGGGAAGGGAGGAGAACCTGGCGGACGCGCGGGCTCTGGGCGACCTCCTCCTGCGGCTTCGGGCCCTACCCGTCCCCGTGGTGGCGGTGGTGCAGGGGAGGGCCCTGGCGGGCGGGTGCGGGTTGGCCACCGCCTGCGATCTCGTGTTGGCGCACGAGGACGCCGAGCTGGGTTATCCCGAGGTGCACCTGGGGTTCGTTCCCGCCATGGTCATGGCCATCCTGCGGCGGAAGGTGACCGAGAGCCGGGCCTTCGACCTGGTCACGGGGGGACATCGCGTCGGAGCGGAGGAGGCCCGTTTCCTGGGGCTGGTGAACCGGGTGCTCCCCGCGGGCACCTTCGAGGAGGAGGTCGGCGTCTTCCTGGCCGGCCTGGCTTCGCGTCCCGGAACGGCGCTCGGGCTCACCAAGGGGCTTCTGTACGAGTTGGATTCTCTCGGTCTCGAAGCGGGAGTGGCCCGCGGCGCCGAGGTGAACGTGGAGGCCCGTATGACCGAGGAGTGCCGGTCCGGCGTGCGGCGCTTCCTGGAGAGAGGACGGAGATGAAGACATCCCGGCCGGGTGGGACGTGCCCGTGTTCGTGACGCGGCGACGGCGCGGCGAAGACCGCCATCTCGGCTGGAAGGTCCGAATCCTGGCGGTGGGCTCGGTGATGGCGCTGATGGGGATCCGATCCGGTCGCTCCTGGATGGTCTGGGTCGCGGCGGCGGTTCTCGCCGTGGGGCTCCTCCTCAATCTGGTTCGGGGCAGGCGCCCGCCGGAAGAAGGGGACCCGCGTTCCGATTGACATTCCGGTGGGCCCGTCCCACTCTCACGCCTGAGGTTTCCCCCACTCCCGCAGGAGTTCCTTTGGGTCTCTGGGATCAACTGAAGCAGCGACGGATCACGCAGATCGTGGTGACCTATCTCGTGGGTGGATGGGTCGCCCTCGAGGTCGTGTCCACCGTGGTCGATCGGGACATCCTTCCCGGGATCGTGTACCGCGTGTCCCTCACGCTGTACCTCTTCGGGCTCCTGGTCGCGCTCGTCGTGGGATGGTACCACGGCGAGAAGGGAGAGCAGAAGGCACGTCCCGTCGAGCTGGTGCTCCTCTTCGTCATCCTCGTGGCGGCCGCGGGCACCTCCGGGAGCATGGTCCGGTCGTGGATGGCGGACCAGGCGGGGGATCGCGCGGGGGAGGAGGCGGGGCTCGATCTCCTGACCATAGCGGTGCTCTACCTCGATGACGACTCCGACGACGGTTCCCTGGCGCCCGTGGCGGACGGACTCACGGACGGGATCATCGGTGCCCTGAGCCGGGTGGACGAGTTCGACGTGATCTCCCGGAACGGATCCGAGCAGGTACGGGGCGCGGGGCTTTCGGTGGATTCGGTCGCCAGGATCCTCGGCGCGGGGTCCGTCATCACCGGTTCGTTGGAGCAGGACGACGACGAACTCGTGGTCACCGTGCGCCTCCACGATGGGGCCAGCGGGATCGAGATATCCCGGGAGTCGTATGAATGGCCCGCAGATTCGGTGTCCACGCTGGGGAGCGAACTCGCCGGGGGCATCTCGGAGAAGCTGCGGGAGGTTCTGGGGATCGAGGTGCGGGTACGCGAATCCCGATCCAGGGCCCCCACCGCGGCCGCCTGGTTGCACGTGGCCCGTGGCGAGCGGTCGTTGAGGAGCGCCGTGTCCGCCATCCGGAGAGGCGACGCGGCCGAGGCCGCCCGGGGTTTCGCGGAGGCGGAGGCCGCCTTCGGTCTCGCGCAGGCGGCGGACGTGTCCTGGACCGAGCCCACCGTCCTGGAAGGGCAGGCGTGGTACGAACGGGTCCCCCTCGCGGAAAGCGTGGACGAGATCGACGCGGCGCTCACGCGGGCGGTGGAGCGCGCCGACGCGGCGTTGGCGGTGGAGCCCAACAACGCCGCGGCCATGGAGTTGAAGGCCACGGCTCTGTACCGGCGTTGGACCATGCAGCTCGTGGCCGATCCCGCGGACCTCGACCCGTTGCTGGCGGAGGCGCAACGGGGCCTTGAGCTGGCCGTCGAGTTGGATGGGTCGAGAGCCGGTGCATTCAGCACGCTGAGCCACCTCTACTACCAGGTGGGAGAGCCCTTCGAGGCCATCACCGCCGCGCGCAACGCCTACAGGAACGACGCCTTCCTCGGCGTCATCGACGGGGTCTTGTGGCGTCTGTACTCCGCGTCGTACGACATCGAGGACTACGGCCAGGCGACGGAGTGGTGCTTGCGAGGGTACGACCGATTCCCCGAGAACTTCCGCTTCACCCAGTGCCGGATCTTCCTCCTGACCATGCGCGCCGCCGGCACTCCCGACGTCGATGGAGCGTGGGAGCTCCTCGCCGAGCTGGAACCGCTCCTCCCGGGAGGAGCCGCCGGCACGCTCCTTCGCTCCCTCAACCAGATGGCCCTGGGTGGTGTGATCGCCCGCGCGGGGCTCCCCGACAGCGCCAACGCCGTGCTGCTCCGGGCTCGCCTCACTCCCGAACAGGACCCCGGCGGGGACACGCCCACCGTGGAGGCCGCCATGCGCGTGATCATGGGAGACAAGGACGGCGCGTTGGACGTGCTCCGCCGCTACGTGGCGGCGCATCCGGGGCATTTCGGGAGGACGAGCGGGCTGCAGTGGTGGTGGAACGAGCTCCGGGGGGATCCCGACTTCGAGCGGATACGCACCCTCAACTGAGGCGAGTCCTCCACTCCACTCCCACGAGAGACTTGACGGGCACCCGCCAGGATCGCACTATCATGAACATGAAGGGGGGGGCGTTCGAGATCTCCAGGGCCCGGTGGGTCCTGCGCTGATCCATTCCCTGATGACAGGACTTCCCCCCCCCATGCGTAAAGCCGTATTCGTCTGCGCCGGACTCATTCTCTCCTTGTCCGTCGCCTCCTGCGCCGACCACGGCCCCGTGGTCCCCGAAGGCAGTTCGGATCTCATCCTCACGGCCCCTGCCCACGCACTCCTGGACGGGAGTTCCGGCGGGTCCGCCGAGTTCTACTTCCTCCCGCCGCTCGTCCCTTCGCCGGACATCGTGGGGACGTTCAACCCGAACCTGCTTCCGGCCATGGAGGTCTGTGAGCTGGACGACTCCTGGGCGTGCACGGGCGCGCCCGTGGCCACGTTCGGGCCGGGGTCGGCCCAGGTGGCGGACGCGCACTACGTGATCTCGTGGGACACCAACGGACCGGAGACGGCGCCGCTGGACCCCATGAAGAACTATCGGATCCGGGTTCTCCTGGCCGGCGAGGTCATGGGGTACATGGACGTGAATCCCCAGGATCCGTCGGGGACGACCCCCGGGGAAGATATCCCGGGGCTCTACGCCTTCCGGCTGGGCGAGACCATCCCCGTGAAGTTCTGGCTGAGCACCCGGGCGCTGTGTACCTCCGAGTACGCCTACGTGATCGAGTGCATCTCCGGCGCCGTCCTCGACGAATCGGGTGGAACGCTGGTTCTGAATCAGGTGGGAGACGCTCCCCTGGGTGTGTACCTCCCGCCGGACGGACTTCCGGGGGACGAGCATCCTCCCATCATGGTCGTGCTCGAACGGATCGATCCGGATCTGTTCCTGCAGATGGAAGGTGAGGAGTGCATCCCCTTCCTGGACGCGCCGCAGTGGGGCCCCTGTTTCCGGATCACGACCTACCCCGAGCTCACCGACCCGCTGGACTACGAGGCCACGGTGTCGATCTGTGTGGATCCGACCATCTTCGAGGGGATCCAGGGAGACCAGGACGACCTGGTCCAGATCCACCGCTTCGCCACGGATGGTTCGGGAGTGGTTCAGGGGCTCCAGAACGTCGCGTCCACCATCTGCAGCACGTCGTCGTACCTGGGCGCCTCCCTCCTCGACGTGCCTGCGTCCGGTCTGGGGAGGTACGCCGCACTGGGGGTGAACGCGGTCTGGAAGTGGATGGGACCCCAGCCCCTGGCGGCGGCCCACCTCGGTCTGGGTGGTCTCATCTCCTCCTTCAGCCGCTTCCGGTGGGCGCTCCCGGCGCAGATGGTGGTGGAGTCGGGAGACGGTTCCATCGTGACCTTCGGTGAGTCCGGATCGGTGTCGCCCACGGTGCGCGTGGTGGATGTCCACGGACAGGACGTGGCCGGCGCCACGGTCCACTTCTCGGTGCTCTCCGACGACGGGACCGTGACTCCCCTGGAGGTGACGACGGGCCCGGACGGATTGGCCTCGGGTGCGTGGGAGGTCGGCTCGACGCTGGGAGACAAGCAGCTCGCCGCCTGGGCCTTCGGCCTCTGGCACGACCCGCCGCCCTCCCACGAGACCACCTTCGCGGTGCGACCCGACACCGTCCTGTTCACGGCGACGGTCATCGGGGCTCCGGCGGCGGTGACGCCCGTGTCCGGTGACGGGCAGGTCGGGATCGTGGGAGAGGCGCTCACCGACCCCGTGGTCGTCCACGTGGTGGACGAGAACGGAACCGGTGTCCCCGGAGCCGAAGTGGTCTGGACGCCCTCCGGCTCGGGCTCCGTGACCGGGAGCACCACCACCGACCCCGGGGGGTACGCCGAGGGCACGTGGACGCTCGCGCAGGAGGCGGGCGGGAACTCCCTCGTGGTGGAGGCGGGTGGCGTGTCCACCACCTTCACCGCCACCGGCACCCCCGGCGCGCCGGCGGAGGTCACTCCGTGGGACGGTGCCGACGGGCAGACCGCGACGGTGGGAACGGCCCTCCCCAACCCTCTGGGCGTGACGGTCTTCGACGGGTACGGGAACCCGGTGCCGGGCGTGGAAGTCGTCTGGAGCGTGGCTCCCGCAGACGGGACCCTCACCGGCGACGCGTCCACGGGGCCCGACGGAACGGCCCAGGCGTCCTGGACGTTGGGCACGACCACGGGTGTCCAGAACGCCACGTTCACGGTGGCGGGGCTGAGCTTCCCCTTCACCGCCACCGCGACCCCCGACGAGCCGTACGCGCTGGTCAAGCACGGAGAGGTTCCATCCGGTACCGTGGGTGAGACCCTCGACGTCGGGGTGACGGTGGTGGATCGGTACGAGAATCCTGTTCCGGGCGTGCCGGTGGAGTGGAGCGTGACTTCAGGGGGTGGATCCATCGCCGGGGACGGCGCTGCCGGCCCGGACGGGACCTCGTGGGCCACGTGGACGCTGGGGGACGTTCCCGGCACCAACGGTGCGCTGGCCAGCGCGGCCGGCCTGGAAGGCGCCTTCAACGTGGAGGCGGGGTGTCTGGACGGGTACGGGACCGCGACGCCGGACGGCGTGATGGGGGCGACGGAGTGGATCTGTGCCCACTCCATGCCCTTCGTGGCCAACATCTCCGGGGGATCGACGGACGCGGAGGCGTACTGGATGAACGACGGGTCGAACCTGTATTTCGCCGTGCGGGTGAGGCAGAGCACCTACGACCGTTCCAACAGCCTCCGGGTCGATTTCGACAACGACGGCGATGGGATCCATGAGGCCGGCGACGATGCCATCGGCTTCGACGCCGACGGCGGGACCTTCTTCGACCAGTATCTCACGGAGAAGTGTTCCAACAGCGGCCAGTCCGGGTGCGGCGCCGCCGATGGATCGGTGGACGGTGCGGGCGCGTCGGCCAACGACGGGACCTGGACCGTGTACGAGTTGAGCCATCCCCTGGCCGCAGGCGATCCCAGGGACTTCTTCCTGTCTTCCGGGGATCCGTTCGGGTTCTTCCTGACGCTCCGGGTCGGTAAGGGAGCGCAGGGGAACACCCAGGTGCCGGGATTCAGGGACTTCATGCAGACCACGGTGGCCGGGCACTGACCAGGGCCGGCCGTGGCCGGCTCGGACCGCGGGATCGCGCCCTTCGTCGAGGAATCGGCGAGGGGCGCTTCCGTGCCCGGCGGACCCAAGCGCCCCGGTCCGGTCGCGGGAACCCGCGGGGTACCAGGGGTAGCCCACCGATTCGGGTCGTCGGGGGTAAACATTTCGGGCCGGGCGGGGTAACACCACTCCGTGCGTCTTCCATGACCCGTGCGCCGTCGCAAAGAGAGGCTACGATTTCGTCCGAGAGAAATGATGGTTCGAAGGGGAGAGAAGTGGCTGGTGCGTCCTCTCCCGAAGCTACCGAGGTCGGCCGGGCGCTGGCGTCGATCGCGCTGGCCTGGTTGAGTCAGGGAAGGCAGCTCAAGGTGCGCCAACGCGAAGATCTGCGGCGGTCCATCGCGACGGCGGCCGAATCCTTCGGGTGGGACACCATCGACCTGGACCAGTTGGAGACGGCCACGAAGAACGTGTCGAAGCTCACCAGGAGCGGCACCCGTTCGATCGCCCGACAACTCGAGGACGAACTCGCCGTCAAGAAGGCCGAGATGTCGCATCTCAAGAAGACGGCGGCTTCGGTCCGGAAGCTGTCGGAGAAGGCCGACTTCGCGGAACCCATCGAGGTCAGCTACACGCACACGGCCCGGGAGGGCTCCCAGCGGCTGGTGACCCGGACGGAGACGCTGACCCTGGTCGAACCCAGTGAGGCCAAGGAAGCGGCCGACACCATCGAGAAGCGTCTGGACGGGTGGGACAAGCTTCGCGTGCAGATGGTCGACGACCTGAAGAGGCGACAGGGTCAGCTCGAAGAGCTGCGGGAAAGCGTGTCGGAGTTCGCGGAGTCCTCCAAGGGTCTGGTCCGGGAAGTCTTCGCCGTCATGCACTGACGCGGGGCGTCCCCGCCCGCCATCCCCCGTTCCCGGGCGTGGGGCCAGAGTATCGGGATGGTACCCGACCCGTGCTCCGTGCTCCGCCGCCACTTCGGCTACGACGCCTTCCGCCCCGGCCAGGAGGATCTGGTGCGGGCGGTGTTGCGGGGGAGGGACGCCCTGGGGATCCTCCCCACCGGGGGAGGGAAGAGCGTCTGTTACCAGGTCCCCGCCCACCTCCTCCCCGGGCTGACCCTGGTGGTCACGCCC
>JAOUPR010000109.1 GCA_029879725.1 Gemmatimonadota bacterium
CGCGGGCTTCCGGCTTTTTCGTGTCTCTGGGGCAGGGCTCCCTCGTTCGATTCCGTCCGATCCACCAGAGCCACGGCTGGTCGGGCGGCTGCGAGAGCCCAGGGGCGGGCCACCCGCCCCCGGGCCGACCCCCATGAGGAGCGTGCCCATGGCCCGGTCGGAAACCAGGATCTCTCCTCCCACGGGCCGTGCGGCGAACTCCCTCACGAGGGAGCGTCCACCAGCGCCTGGATGCGCTCCACTGCGCTGGTCGCGTCGAAGGCGTAGGCGTCGGCGCCCAGGTCGGTGGCCAACTCCCGGGACATGGGGGCACCGCCCGCGATGGTCCGGATGCGGGAACCCAGCCCCCTCTCCTTCAGAAGGCCCGTGACCTCCGCCATCATGGGGGCCGTGGTGGTGAGCAGGGCGGACATGCCGATGACCTGGGCATCGTGCTCCAGCGCCGCGTCGATGAACGCCGCGGGGGCCACGTTCTTCCCCAGGTCCACGACCTTGAACCCGGCCCCCTTGAGCATGATCCCCACCAGGTTCTTCCCGATGTCGTGGAGGTCGCCCCGGACCGTGCCCAGCACCACCGTGCCCGCCCCCGTCATCTCCCCCTCCAGGAAGTGGGGCTTCAGCACCTGCACCCCGGCGTCCATGGCCCGGGCCGCCAGGAGCACATCGGGAAGGAAGATCTCGTAGTCCCGAAAACGGCGGCCCACCACCGCCATCCCCGCGATGAGACCCCCGTCGAGGACTTCCTGTGGCGGCACGCCGGCTTCCAGCGCGTCGGCGGTGAGCCGGGGCACGCGGGTGTCGTCTCCGGATTGCAGGGCCAGCGCCAGGTCTTCCAGAAGGCTCATGGAGGGGTGCTCCCGTTGGAGGTACGATCGTCGTCGAAGCTCCGCATGCGGGCCACGCAACTCCGGTCGCGGCACGCATCGCAGAAGGTGAAGCCCGTCTCGAAGCGGTGAACCGATGCCGGCCCGCCCACGAGCACTCCGGAGACCGACTTCAGGGGGTGCATGAGACATGCGTCGTTGAGGGTGATACCGATGCGCTCGGGGCGGAGCCGCGCGAAGAGGGGACGCTGTCCCGAGACGTGCCAGCCGCAGTACCCGGGGCTGTATCCCAGCACGCGGGTGTCGCCGTCCGCTTCTCCCGAGCGGAGGAGGCGCTCCCGCCACGCCGTGGCCAGGGCGCGGGAGGTGTGGTCCGTCATCCTCGACGCCGCGGCGTCCAGGCTCACCGCCAGCGGGTACTCGCCCCCGGCGAGCAGCCCTTCGATCTCGTCGCTCACCCGGCGTCCCAGGGTGCCGGCGAAGAGCCCGAGCCCCTCCGCCCGGGGGTGGATCCACCCCACCACCGGGTCATGGGCGTTCCCCTCGGCCTCCGCCAGCAGGACTCCGAACTCCTCCCGTGAGATGGGCTCCACCACCCCGCGGGGCTCCGCCGATGCGGCGAGGAGCGCCAACGCGTCGGCGGCAAGGGCCTCGAGGCGCGGGGAGAGGGTGACGCCCGGCGGCACTCCCTGGGCCGCGAGCACCTCCCTGGGGCGGGGGATGAGGTCGTCGACGCGGAGTTCGACGTTCATGCGCCCACCGGGGCTTCCGGGAGGGCGTCCATCCCCGCCGACCGCGCCGCCGCGGCCATGACCTCCGCGAGGGCTTCGGGGACGCCCGCCTCGTGGGGCGGCGCCGTGTGCTCCGCCAGGAGGCTCTCCACGCGGCGCCGGGCCCGCTCCCCCAGGCTCGCGCTCCCGTCTTCCGTCCACCGCGGCCGCGGGAGACGGTCCACCACCGGGTGCGTCATGAGGTGTTCGGCGCGGAGGTGACGCCGCGAGTGGTCGGAGATGAGGAGATGGCCCTCCTTCAGCATCTCCTCCATGAGCGGCATCAGGGGGAAATCTTCCCGAGGCTCCATCCCCTGGCGGAGCCGCCGTACCGAACCGCAGATCTCGTTGTCCACCACGAGCTTCTCCAGGCTCTGACCGCTCAGGAGGTCGAGCATTCCCGGGCCGGAGCACTGGTGGATCCCCGAGAGCGCGGCCAGGGTGGCGCCCATCCCCGTCTCCCACCCCGCCTGGGCGTCCAGGACCTTGGAGTCGCTCAACCCGATGTACGCCTGGGTGGGGAGGCCCAGGTATCGCCCGATCTCACTCACGGCGCACGCCAGCATCATGGTCTCCACCGCCCCCATGGGCGTGGAGCCGAAGCGCACGTCGAAGGCTGCCGCCGCGCTCCCGTACACCATGGGCGCCCCCGGAGCCGCGAGTTGTCCGATTACGATGCCGCTGAGCACCTCCACGGTGTGCTGGGTCACCGTACCGACAAGGGTGACGGGCGCCACGAACCCGGCCAGGGGCATGGCCACCACCTCCACCGGCACGCCGTCCTCCACGCAGCGGAGGAACGGGTCCAGCGCCTCGCGGGTCCACGCCAGCGGCGATGTCGGGCAGACGGTGAACATGGCCAGGGGACGCCGGCGCAGGGCCTCGGCGCCCCCCCGTGCCGTCACCAGGAGCTCCCGCATGACCGGGTACCCCGCCGGGGAGAAGGTGCCCGTCACCACCGGCTTCGAGCCGTGCAGGAGGGAGAGGTACAGCCGGTAGCTGTCGGAGACCGCCTCGGGCACGTCTCCGGGGATGAGGGCCGTGCTCTGGGAATCGATCTGGGTGAGCCCGTCCACCAGGCGGGCGTACCGCACGTAGTCGCCGGTGGTGGGGGTGCGGGCCTCCCCCGAGGGCCAGTCCACGATGGAGAGCGCCGCGGACCCCGGCGTGAAGTGTACCCGGCCGTCGCCCAACTCGAGGCGGTGGTGCTCTCCGATCCCCTCCAGGCGCACGATCGGGGGCGCCGACTCCAGGGCCCGGTCCACCAGGACACCCGGAATGCACAGCCGCCCGTCGGGCCGGACGTGGGCGCCGTGGCCGTGGAGCATCTCCACCGTCTCGGGAGAGGCGACGGCCACGCCGAGATCCGCCAGGATCTTCCTGGCCTCGTCGACGATGCGCCCCTTGAGCGCGTCGTCCAACAGGTTCATTCCGGGTTGCATGGCGCGAGCCCTCGCTGGATCGGGGGTCCATCTCGAGCTTCGAGTGGATCTTGCCGGAGGCGGTGCGGCCGGGCAAGGGACGGGGGCTCGGTCGAGGTCCTCTCCAGGCGTCACCTCCTGGGCGCCCGGAATCTGCTCGGCGAGGCGCTGGGGGTGGCGGATGAGCACCGGCGGCTGGTGGGTCCAGATCCACGAGTCGGAGCCGCGGAAGCGGAAGGCGATGAGCGGCGCGTCCACGGAACGCCGACCGCAGACGACACAAGCGGCAAGGGTCCGATCGGAAATGGGCTTCTCGGGCGTGTTCCGTGTCGTCGGAGGTTCGTGCATGGTATCATGTTGTTCCCTTTCGTCGACCCCAGGAGGTGTTCATGTCCTGTTCCCGCATTCACGCTCTCGTCCCATTGGTTCTTCTGCTGGCCGCGGCGCCGGTCTCGTCCCAGTCCGCGCCCACGGACCTCCGGACGGAGCTCGGCCGCCATTTCGAGGGCTCGGCGCGAAAGGTGGTGGCCCTGGCCGCGGCCATGCCCGCCGACAGCTACGATTGGCGGCCCACGGAGGGCGTGGCGTCGGTGGTGGAGGTGTACATGCACATCGCCCGGTACAACTACATGTACCCGGACGAGAACCTGGGCATTCCCGCGCCGGTGGCCTATGCCGATCTGGAAGAAGACGTTGTGGACAAGGAGGAGGCGCTGGAGATCCTGGCCGCGTCCATGGACCACGTGCGGGGCATCCTTGAACGTCTCTCGTCCGAGGAGTTGGAGCAGCCGGCGCGCCTCTACGGACGCGACGTCACGAAGTGGGCGGTCCTGCTGCAACTCGTCGCGCACATGAACGAACACCTGGGCCAGTCCATCGCCTATGCGCGCACGAACCAGATCGCGCCGCCCTGGTCCGGGTGATCCAGTGACTCCGGCCTCGGACCGGAGGAGGCGCGGGGCCTGATCCCCCCATCGTCCGCTCTCCGCTGGTTCGCGTTCGAATTCCCGGCGGGGCACCGAGGGCGCGGGAGCGACATGCTTTCGCGCCCTTTGCCGTGACTATCCCGGCCCTTCTTCCCTGAAGAGGACGTCCCGGAACGCCACGTCCTCCGCAGCCAGCACGAACACGGTGGTGGGGAGCCCTCGGGTCTGTTCGTTGAGTTCCCTCAGATAGGCGGAGAAGTCCCTGCCTTCCGGTGAGGCCATCCCCATGAGGATCAAGTCCGCGCCCTGCGACGACTCGTGGAGGAGTTCGTGGAAGGGGCGGCCGTCCGCCACGAGGACGTCGGGCACCAGACCCGTCCGGGTCTGCTCCAGGATGGAGTCGAGGTTGCTTCGCGCATCGTCCGCGGCGGACGCCGTCGGCACCACGATCTTCAGGCGCACGTCCGCGCCCTGCCAGCGCAGACTCGTGCGGAGAAGGTATCCGAGGATCATGAGGAGGGCGCCGTTGCCCTGGAGCCCGCCCCACCAGATGTCCACCCTCCGGTGTTCGCCGAACCCGACGCGGTCCGCGTCGCGGACGATGACCACGTTGCGCCGTGATTCCCAGAAGTGCGCGACCATCCGGGAGTACCGCTCGTGGGTCTCCCCATCTTCCGAGCTCCCCAGGAGGACCGTGTTCGGCACCAGGGGACCCAGGCCGTAGGCCTCCACCAGGAGTTCGGTGCCCACGAAGGGATCGGGCGCCGAGATGACCCGCACCAGACCCTCGATGCCGCGCTTGCCCAGATAGTCCTGGATGTTGCGCTCCATGGCGCGCTTGCGGTCCTGGGTCACCGAGTCCGACGGGAGGATGGTGGAGACTGTGAGAAGTCCCCGGTTGTGCGAGAAGTTGGCCGCCAGTTCGATGAGGTGCCATCGGCGTGTCGGTGCGCCGGAGAGAACCAGGAAGTGGGGGCGCCAGTTCCGCGGATCCGTGTCGGCGTTCTTCAACTGCAGGAGACCGGCACGGGTGAGCGCCATCCACATCCCGCGGCGCACGTCTCCCCAGGCCGCCTTGAGGCCCTGTCGCTCGAGAAGAAGGAAGATCCCGGCCACCAGCACCGCCGCCACCACGGTGGCCACGGCGTTGATGAGGAACATGACCGAGACGCATCCGACCGCACCGAGGATGGACACGGCCCAGTGGATCTTGAAGAGGGGGCGGAACGACGGGCTCCCCAGGAATCGCTCGATTCCCGCCGCCACGTTGAGCACTCCGTACGTGGTGAGGAAGAACATGGTGAGCACCGGCGCGATGAGGTTCAGGTCACCGAACCACACGGCCACCAGCGCGATCCCCAGCGTGACCAGCGTGCCCGCGCGAGGCGTGTCCTCCGGCCCGCTTCCCCGTCCGAGCCAGCGGAACGCACCGGGGAGGATCCCGTCACGCGCCAGCGCCTGGAGGACCCGGGGTGCTCCCAGGATGCTTCCCACGGCACTGGACAGGGTCGCCCCCCACACCCCCAGGAGGATGGCGTCGCCCCACACCGAGATCCGCCTCATGAGGAGAGGATCACCCACCAGGGAAGCCGTATCCGCCCGGAACGCCAGGAAGACGGGAAGGGCCATGTAGATGCCGTATCCCACTCCGATGGCTGCGAAGGTTCCTCTGGGTATGGAGCGGCCCGGGTCCTCCAGGTCTCCCGACATGTTCACGCCCGCCATGATCCCGGTCACCGCGGGAAAGAACACCGCCAGAACGACCCAGAACCCTTCCCGCTCCTGCGCGTCGGGAATCGCGATCCCCTGGGCCTGGACGCCTTCGAGACCCGACCCGAACACGAGGGAGAGGAGGGAGAGCACGATGGCGCCCATGATCACGTACTGGGCGCGGATGGCGGTTCGGGCGGACATCAGCGCCAGCAGAGCCACCGCCACGGTGGTGACGATCCCCACCATGCGTTGGTCGACGGCGGGAAAGGCGCGCGTCACCGACTCGGCGAAGCCCACCGTGTACAGAGCGATGGAGAGCGCCTGTGCCAGGTAGAGGGGGATGCCCACCGCACCGCCGGTCTCGATCCCCAGTGACCGGCTGATCATGTAGTACGCCCCGCCCGCCCTCACCCTCTGGTCCGTTGCGATGGCCGCCACCGAGAGCCCGGTCACGAAGGTGATGGAGGTGGACAGCGTCACGATCACCAGGGTGCCCACCAACCCGACCTGACCCACCACCCACCCGAACCGCAGGTACATGATGACGCCGAGGATGGTCAGGATGGAGGGGGTGAACACCCCACCGAACGTACCGAGCCCTCCCTCCTTGCCTGCGGCTACCCGAGCCTGTCGAGGAGGAGGTGTTCCGGAGGATGTCGTCAAAGGATTGCGTGATACCGGTCTGGGTGGGTGTGGCCCGCTAAGCTAGGGTGGGTCGGCGTCCCGCCGCCACCGGGGGCGGACCGGTGAACGTCCGTGGGGTGCGAGTGTACGAGTTTCCAGTGGTGAGCGAGCGAGTGAGGATCGCCGGCGGCGCTTCGGTGTCCGCTGGAGGAAAGTCCGAGCTCCGCAGGGCAGGGTGCCGGGTAACGCCCGGGCGTCGTGAGGCGACGGAAAGTGCCACAGAAAGCATACCGCCGATGGCCGCGGTTCGCCGCGTGCACAGGTAAGGGTGAAAGGGTGCGGTAAGAGCGCACCGGGCTCCTGGTAACAGGGGTCGCATGGTAAACCCCACCCGGAGCAAGGCCAAATAGGGGGCGAGGAACGGCCCGTTCCATTCGAGTCCCGGGTAGGCTGCTCGAGGCTGCCGGCAACGGCAGTCCCAGATGAATGATCCTCCCCCGTGAGGGGACAGAACTCGGCTTATTCCGCGCGCTCACCACGACGGGCCCGGCCGCCTCGGCGGCCGGGCCCGCGTTGTGTTCAGGAGACCCGTGTGGGAGTGGCCTCATCGTGGAGTGATCCCACCAGGGGGAGCCGCACCACGAAACGGGCGCCGTGTTCCTCCCCTCCCGGGGATTCGGCGTGCACCGATCCGCCGTGGGCATCCACGATCTGCCGCACGATGGCGAGTCCAAGACCCGTACCTTCCACCGTCTTCGCTCCTTTGGCCCGCCGATACGGATCGAAGAGGTGCTCCAACTCGTCGCAGGGGATCCCCTTGCCGTTGTCCGCGACCGTGATCACCCCGTGGTCGCCGTCCACCTCCACCCGAACCCTCAGCCTTCCTCCCCGCGGCGTGTACTTCACGGCGTTGGAAAGGAGGTTGTCGATCACCCGGGTCACGAGTTGTCCGTCCACTGCCGCCATCACGACGGTAGAGGGAAGATCCGTCGTGAGGGTCTGTCCCTTCACCTCGGCCGCGAGGCGATGGCCGTCGGCGGATGAACGGACGATCTCACGGAGGTCGACGTCTTCCCGATCCGGATCCATCACTCCCGCGTCGATCATGGAGAAGTCGAGGAACTCCGTAACCAGGATCGCCATCTTCTCCGCCGTGTCCCTGGCGGACATCAGGAGAGACCTGTGCTTCGGAGGCAGACCCTCCTCGGAGAGGAGAAGCTCCATGAGCATCTTGATGACGCCGGCCGGTCCCCTCAGGTCGTGGGTGATCATGGAATAGAAGCGGCGTTTCACCTCCTCCAGCTCTCTCTGGGCTGAGATTCCGGAGCGCCGATCCATGGCGTGGGCGAGCACGTCCATGAAGGCCAGAACGTTGTTGCCCTGGTTCAGGTGGGCTTTGTCCACGTACCCGTCCGCGCCCTTGCCCAGGGCATCGGTAGCCGTGTTGATCCCGGCCTTGCCCGTGAGCACCACGATCGGCGTGTCCTGATCCTCCTCACGGACCCGGCGCAACACATCGAGCCCATGCATGTCGGGGAGCACCAGGTCCAGGAGCGCGACGTCGAAGGGTCCTCCATGAAGCAGAGTGGCCAATCCCTCGGCTCCGTCCGACGCGCAGACGACCTCCGCGCCATGGGCGGAAAGGAGGCCCGTGAGCAATGTGCGCGTCATGGGAGAGTCGTCGATGGTGAGAACACGTCGGCCCTGAAGACTATTCGTAGTCGCCATGGATGTCGGGTCAGCCATCGGAGCCCATCGGGACCCCTCCCGAAGGGGTAGGAGTGGAGAACGGAGCCATCATGATGAGGATCGGCACCGCCGGTGGGTTTCTCAATGGATCCGGGTCTCTCCACCCACGGATCTTGACCCCGGCCCACAAAAAGCGATCATTATCCTCTCCGCGCCCGTAGCTCAGATGGATAGAGCGCATGCCTCCGGAGCATGAGGTCACAGGTTCGAATCCTGTCGGGCGCACTGAGGCCGGGGTCCAACGGACCCCGGCCTTTCTTCATTGTGGTCGTATTCGAACCTGTGACCGAACCCAGATGGTCTTCACAGGTTCGACCCGATGCGTCACGACGCATGTCGAAGAGCAACAGGGTCGTTCGCGAGGGCAGCGAGGATGGGCGAAGCCCACCGCAGCTGAATCCTGTCGGGCGCATGAAGGCGGTCCCGGGGCAGAAGCCCCGGGACCGCCTTTCGTTCAGGGTGGGTCGAACCTGTGACCTCAGCCACGATGGAGTACACAGGTTCGAGCCGAGTGGCCGCAGTGGAATCGAAGAGCGGCGAAGGAGATCCGCGAGCCGGGCGAGGATCGCGAAGCGACCGGAGCCCCATCCTGTCGGGCGCATGAAGGCGGTCCCGGGGCAAAAGCCCCGGGACCGCCTTTCGTTCAGGGTGGGTCGAACCTGTGACCGAACCCAGATGGTCTTCACAGGTTCGACCCGATGCGTCACGATCCCTGTCGAAGAGCAACAGGGTCGTTCGCGAGGGCAGCGAGGATGGGCGAAGCCCACCGCAGTTGAATCCTGTCGGGCGCATGAAGGCGGTCCCGGGGCAAAAGCCCCGGGACCGCCTTTCGTTCAGGGGGTGTCGAACCTGTGACCTCAGCAAGCGACCGAGCCGAGATGGTGATCACAGGATCGAGTCGATAGGTTCGATCCGTGCGTCGGAGGCGGAGTCCGGAGGACCCCCCATCATCCAGAGGAGTCGACGACATGGAGAGTCTGCGAGGAAGCCTGTTGATCTCCAGCGGGAGCCTCTACGACCCCAACTTCCGCCACACGGTGGTGCTGGTGGGGGAGCACAATGACGAGGGTGCGCTGGGGGTCGTGCTGAACCGTGCCCTGGACGTCACGGTGGAGCGGGCCCTCCCTCCGCTGGCCCCGATGGTTCCGCCGGGCGCGTTGGTCTTCCACGGTGGCCCGGTGCAGCCGGAGGGCGCCGTGCTTCTCGCCGAGTTCGTCCACCCCGAGGCCGCGGACCTCCTGGTGTTCGACTCGGTGGGCTTCGTCGTCGGGGAGGTGCCGGCGGCCATCCGCGAGAGCGTCCTGAGGGCGAGGGTGTTCGCGGGCTACTCGGGATGGGGGCCGGGCCAACTGGAGGCGGAGATGGCCTCGAACAGTTGGATCATCGAGCCTGCGCGGGTGGAGGACGTCTTCACCGACGCGCCCGACCTGCTCTGGAGCCGGGTACTCGAGCGAAAGGGAGGGGAGTACCGGACGCTCTCGCGGATGCCCTTCGACCCGTCCATGAACTGACTTCGAGGTCTTCCCGGGCGTCGTTGGGCCGGGGTTTCGCCACGTTCCTCACTCCACCCGCAACGCCGACATGGGATCCATGGACGTCACCCGCAGGGCCGGGACGGCGGTCGCGGCCACGGCGGCCGCCGCCAGCACCCCGGTGGTGATCACCAGATTCCACGGGTCCGCCACCTCCACCCCGTAGAGCAGGCCCTCCACGGATGCGGCGAGGAGGAAGTACGTGGCGTGTCCCGCCACGAGACCGACCCCCACCGCCACGAGCACGGGCCGCATGATCAGGCCGGCAACGTGTCCCTTCTCCGCGCCCAGAGCCATCCGGATCCCCATCTCGCGCGTCTTGCGGGCCACGGTCAGGGCCGTCACCCCGAAGATCCCCATGGCCGCCAGCACCAGCCCGAGGAGCGCAAGCGCCGAGAACATCTCCGCGTTCATTCTCTGCGTGTACGTGAAGCCCTTCATCACCTCGGTGTACGGGAGGATGTTCACGATGGCGATATGTCCCTCGTAGTTCCGCAACCAGCGTT
>JAOUPR010000167.1 GCA_029879725.1 Gemmatimonadota bacterium
AGCACCGGCCCCCGCCTCGACGTCGTGATGGGGCAGTACCTGGCCCGGGTGGGCCCAGCGGGGCTGGAGCCCCCGCGCCCGTTCGTCCCGACCCGGATGGTCCCGGTGGGATCCGGGGGGTGATCCGCCCGCCGGCGTAGCCCGTGAAGAGGGTCCGGAGCGCCCAGCCGACGCGGCGCGCGCCCACCGGTCTTTCCCCGCGTGCGTCCACCCGTTCATTTGTCCACCAACGCCCTGCCCCGATCCATACGAAGGAGGCTCCATGTCGCCGGTCCCGCGCAACCACACCATCCTCGCCGTGGCCCTCGCATTCGCGCTCGGCGCTCCGGGCTCCGTGCGCGCCCAGGCGGCCGACGCCAAGACCACCGTGGACCCGTCCCTCTTCCAGGCGCTGACGTACCGCTCCGTGGGACCCACGCGCGGGGGACGCTCCACCGCGGTGACGGGATACCGGGACCGCCTCCACACCTTCCTCATGGGGACGGTGGGGGGAGGGATCTGGCGCACCGACGACGCGGGGCAGACGTGGCGGAACATCTCCGACGGCTTCCTGGGCGTGGGGCCGGTGGGGGCGCTGGCGGTGGCTCCCTCCGACCCGGACATCGTGTACGCCGGGACGGGATCCGGCGGGGTGCGGGGGAACGTCTCCATCGGCGACGGCGTGTACCGCACCACCGACGACGGGAAGACGTGGGCGTGGGTGGGCCTCCCCGAGTCCCGCCACATCAACCGCATCTGGATCCACCCCACGGACCCGGACCACGTGTACGTGGCCGCCCTGGGGAGCGTTTTCGGGCCCAGCCAGGACCGGGGCGTCTACCGCACGCGGGACGGCGGGGCGCGCTGGGAGAAGGTCCTCTACGTGAACGAGGGCACCGGCGCCATCGATCTCATGATGAGCCCCGACGATCCCGAGACGCTCTACGCGGCCATGTGGACGGCGCGCCGGACCCCGTGGGCCATGTTCAGCGGGTCGCAGGACGGGGGCGTCTTCAAGAGCACCGACGGGGGCGACACCTGGACCAAGCTGGCCGGTGGACTCCCGGAGATGACCGGGCGGATCGGGCTGGCGGTGTCCCCGGCGAACCCGGACCGGGTGTACGTCCTCCTCGAGGCAGAGGGCGACCTTCGCGGTCTCTACCGCTCCGAGGACCGGGGCGCGTCCTTCGCGCAGATCAGCGATGACCGGAATATGCTGGCGCGCCCCTGGTACTACACCCACGTGGACGCCCACCCCACCGACCCCGACGTCGTCTTCATCAACAACGAGAGCTTCTTCCGCTCCGACGACGGCGGACGCACGCTGGTGAACATCCGCACCCCCCACGGGGACAACCACGATCTGTGGATCAACCCCGATCACCCCGAGATCTGGATCCAGTCCAACGACGGGGGCGGGAACATCACCTTCACGGCGGGGAGCAGCTGGTCCACGCAGTACAACCAGCCCACGGCCGAGTTCTACACCGTGGTCGCCGACGACCAGTTCCCCTACCGCCTCTACGCCCCCCAGCAGGACAACACCACCATCTCCGTTCCCTCGCGCGTAACCCGCGGACTCACCCCGTCGGAGAACTGGTTCGGAGGTCCGGGATGCGAGACGGGGCCCATCGCCGTGGATCCCCGCGACCCGGACATCCTCTACGGGGCGTGCAAAGGGTGGGTGAACCGGATGGACCGGGGGGCCGACCAGCTCCGGGAGATCTGGATCTGGCCGCAGGAGGGGCACGCCCTGGCCAACTCGGAGTTCAAGTACCGGGAGCAGTGGGTGTCGCAGCTCCGCTTCTCTCCCCACGATCCCACGGTGCTCTACCACACCTCGCAGTACATCCACCGCACACGCAACGAGGGGCAGGACTGGGAGGTCATCTCCCCCGACCTCACCCGATGGGAGGAGCACGCGGAACTCCACGTGAACCCCCCGGGCGGTCCCCTCACCTACGACCAGACGGGGGTGGAGGTGTACGCCACGGTCTTCGCCTTCGAGGAGTCGCCCCACCGGGCCGGGCTCTTCTGGGCGGGCTCCGACGACGGCGCCATCCACATCTCCCGCGACGGCGGAGCCGTCTGGACGGACATCACCCCGCCGGGACTCCCCCTGCACAGCACGGTGAACGAGATCGTCCTCTCTCCCCACAGCGAATCGCGCGCCTTCGCCGTGATCCAGCGGTACCGGATGGACGACTTCCACCCGTACATCTATCGCACCGAAGACTACGGCGCGTCCTGGACCCTCCTCACCGACGGATCCAACGGGATCCCCGCCGACCATCCCACCCGCACCATCCAGGAGGATCCCGTCCGTCCGGGTCTCCTCTACGCCGGGACGGAGTTCGGCATCTTCGTCTCCTTCGACGACGGGGCCCACTGGCAGTCCTTCCAGCAGAACCTTCCCGTCACCCCGGTGATGGACCTCCTCGTGAAGGAGAACGACCTGGTGGTGGCGACCCAGGGGCGCGCCCTCTGGATCCTCGACGACCTCTCGCCGGTGCAGCAGATCGACGCCCCGGTGGAGTCGGCGCGGGCCCACCTCTTCGCGCCCCGCCCCGCGTATCGCGTGCGCCTGGGAGGGGGGAGGGGAGTGGACTGGCCCATGAGCGCGCCCGCCGGCGCGATCCTCGACTACGCCTGGGGGAGCGCGCCCGGCGG
>JAOUPR010000168.1 GCA_029879725.1 Gemmatimonadota bacterium
GGCGAAGCTCCCCAGCGCGTCCGCGATCCCGTCGTCGTACTCCGACCAGTGATCCGCCGCGGTGTAGCCGAGGATCCGGAAGACGGTCCCCCCGTGGGACCAGAACGCCACCTCGCCGTTCAACTCTCCGTTGTCGGTGGTCGCCACGAACACGGCGCGGGCCCAGGACAGTCCGCCCCGTGACCCTTCCCGCACCCTCCCTGCTTCGATCCCCTCTCCCCCGAGGAAGGCGTCCAGCCCGGCTCGCGGGTTCGACACGCCGTCGGGTACGGTGAGGGCGACCAGCGCGTCCTCGCGCGGGCTGACGGCCCCCACCATGGCCTTCTGGTTCACACCCTTCCACCCGGCGGGGAAGTCCATCTGGAACTCCAGGTCGGGATGGACGAAACGCCGGTCCTGGAAGAAGCCTTCCCGGGGATCGGCCCCGTACACGATTCCGTCGATGGCGCTCATGTACGCTTCGGAGCCCACGCGCTCGCCCCGGGTGGGCGCCGCCGCCAGAAGCTCCTGGATGTGGGTCTCGCGGTTCTCGGGGTACGGGTGGGTCAGGGACCACTGTGGTGCCCGGTCTCCCTCGCCGCCCGAGACGGCGGCGAGCGTCTGGAACACTCCCACCAGACCCGCCGCGTCGTACCCGGCCGCGGTCATGTACCGGAACCCCAGCTCGTCGGACTGGCTCTCGTCCCCGCGGGAGTACCGGAGATTGACGAGTTGAAGCCCTCCCTGCAGGAGCCCACTCACACCCCGCACGTCCTCCGAGAGGATGCTTCCCACCCCGAGCGCGACCTGCTGGATCTGCTGCCGGCTCATCTGGTTCACCGAATGCCGGGCCGTCACGTGCCCGATCTCGTGCCCCAGGACCCCCGCCAGCTCGGCCTCGGATTCCAGGTGGGCCAGGATCCCCCGCGTCACGTAGATGTAGCCCCCCGGGAGCGCGAACGCGTTCACCACCGGGTCGTCCACCACACGGAAGGACCAGGGGAGCGCCGGGCGCTCCGAGCCCGCCGCCAGACCCTTACCCAGGGCCTCCACGTAACTGTTCAAAGCTCGGTTCTCCACCACGCCCATGGAGGCCACGATCTGCGGGTCGGCCTCCCGGCCCATCTCGATCTCCCGGCTCTCGCTGATGAGGGAGAGCTGCCTCGACCCCGTCGCCGGGTTCACGGCGCACCCCACCAGCCCCACCGATACCGCGAGCACCCATCGCTTCCAAACCATGGCCGACACCCTGCCTGTGAGAGATGAACGTAGTCCCGAACCCGACGCGGACTGCTACCCCGGATCCGCCCGGGAGTGGCACCCGACCTTTCCCCGAGCGCTGCGTGTACGATATTTGCACCATCCTGGACGGCGGGCGCACCGTCGTCCGGGTTTCCACCCCTGCATCGAGGCGACCTTTGCGCGTTACCCAGCTCCCCCTCGCCGGGAACGAAGACCTTCCCCTGGTCCGGGGCGAAGCGACGCGACGGACGCGCCCGGCGAGCCATCCCCGGGTGGCCGCCCTCGTCGCCTTCCTCGTCGCCGCGCTGGGTGGGTGTGGCGCCGACCGCCCCCTCGAGCCGGACGGCCTGGTCGACCAGGAGACCTTCATCGCCACGTACGTCGATCTGCGCGCGGCCATGCTGGGCACGCGCGACGACAGCCTGGCGGAAGTACACCGCAACGAAGCGCTGGAGCGCCGCGGACTCTCCGCAGAAGACCTGGTCGCGTTCGTGGAATTCCACGCCGCCGACCTGGAATACATGCGGGCCGTCTGGGATGAGGTGGAGGTACGCCTGGACACGACCCGGGTACGGATGGACCCGGATGCCCGGTGAGCCCCAGACCATGACCCTTCCCCGCATCCGCCTCGCGCCGGGGCGGGACGCTCCCCTGCGGGGCCGACACCCGTGGGCCTTCGCCGGCGCGCTGGCGGGAAGCAACTCCGAGACGGAGGATGGCGCCGAGGTGGAGGTCGTGGCCGCGGACGGTACGTTCGTGGCCCGGGGGCTCTACAACGGCCGGAGCCAGGTCCGGGTCCGGCTGTACGCATGGGATCCGGTCCCTCTGGACGAAGAGTTCTTCCGCGCTCGGATCGCCGCGGCCCTGGACCTGCGGAACCGCACGTTGGGGCTGGGCGACCCGGAAGGGGCCTGCCGCGTCGTCTTCTCCGAGGGAGACGGCCTCTCCGGGCTCACGGTGGACCGCTACGGAGACTACCTGGCGGTGCAGTTCACGAGCCTCGCGTTGGCGCGGCGTCAGGAGATGATCCTCGACGTTCTGGAAGAGGCGCTCCGCCCGCGGGGAATCGTGCTGCGGACCGAAAAGGGAATCCGTGAGGAAGAGGGACTCGAACTCCGGGACGGCGTCGTGAGGGGTGACGTCCCCGAAGAGCCCTTCCCCATCGTGGACGAGGGCCTCTCCTTCCTGGTGGACCTCCGCACCGGGCAGAAGACGGGATACTACCTGGATCAACGGGTCAACCGTGTCCGGACGGCCTCGTACGCGTCGGGAAGGACCGTGGCAGACGTCTGCACCTACACCGGCGGCTTCGCTCTCCGGGCCGCCGCGGGCGGCGCGCTCTCGGTGGTGGGCGTGGACCGGTCCGAGCCGGCCCTGGAACTGGCGCGGGCGAACGCCCGGCGAAACGGGGTGGAC
>JAOUPR010000050.1 GCA_029879725.1 Gemmatimonadota bacterium
CACCAAGACGGGTGGAGTCCTCCACCTGGCGGCGTTCATCGCCCTGCATCGGTCCGGGACGCCGTTGAACCGCGACGTGATCTTCATGGCCACGGCCGACGAGGAGGCCGGCGGGTTCTACGGGGCCGGATGGCTGGTGGAGAACCGTCCGGAGATCTTCGAGGGAGTGGGGTACCTCCTGAACGAAGGGGGTGGCGGCACCGAGGTGGACGGGAAGGTGAACTTCGGGGTGGAGGTCACCCAGAAGGTGCCCTACTGGCTTCACCTGAAGACCGTGGGCGAGCCGGGACACGGCTCGCGTCCGCGCACGTCGTCGGCCGTGACCGAGATGATCGAGGCGCTCGAACGCCTGCGTACCCACGAGTTCGAGCCGCGCATCATCCCCGCGGTGGATGCCCACCTCAAGGGGATCGCCGCCGGCCATCCCGAGCCGTGGAGGAGTCGCTTCCAGGACCTGGGCGCCGTGATCCGGGAGCCCGGGATCGTCCGCGAGCTCCAGGAGTACGCTCCCGGCCTGCACACCCTCACGCGGAACACCTGCTCCATCACCCGCATGGAGGGGAGCGACAAGATCAACGTGGTTCCCCCGGAGGTCACCGCGGAGGTGGATTGCCGCCTCATCCCCGACCAGGATCCCGAGGCGTGGCTGGCTGAGATGCAGTCGGTGCTGGGCCCCGAGGTGGAGATCGAGGTGATCATGGGCTTCACCCCCGCCGTGTCCACCACGGACACGGAGCTCTACCGCATCGTGGAGGAGGTGACCCGGGAGGGCTTCCCCGGGGCCGACTTCGTGCCGCAGGTGCAGGGCGGGTTCACCGACTCCCATTTCTTCCGTGATCTGGGGATCATCAGCTACGGGTACGAGGCCACCGCCACCCCCCAGGACGACGGTGGACGGGTGCACGGGAACGACGAACGCGTGTCGGAGGCCAGCGTCCGCAAGGGCGTGGCGCTGACGCTCAAGATCGTGAACCGCTTCGTGGCGCAACGCAGCATCATGGAGGAGAACTGACCATGGAGCCCACGCGCATCAAGCTGGCCGACGTGCCTCAGAAGGAGATCGTTCCCGGGTATCGCGCCCGCATGATCCACACCGAGCACACCACCCACGCCTACTGGGAGATCGAGCCGGACCGGCCCCTCCCGGAGCACGCGCATCCCCACGAGCAGATCGTGAACATGATCGAGGGTACGTTCGTGCTCACGGTCGCCGGGGTGCCCCATGAACTGGGCCCTGGCGACGTCTTCCACATCCCGGGAGGGGTTCCCCATTCGGGGGTGGCGAAGACGCCCTGCAAGATCCTGGACGTGTTCAGCCCGGTCCGGGAAGAGTACCGGTAGGCGGAAAGCGCCGCCGGGCGGATCGGCCGAGGCGGGCCGTGGTGGTGTGGTGCCACCACGGCCCTCGCGATCCGCGTCCGGTGGGTTTGGTCAGGTCGAGGTTACCTGCACCACCGACTCCATGAGGTCCGTTCCCACCCATACGTCGATGGCCTCGTCGGAGTCGAACACCATGCGCCCGCTCGAGATCCCATCCATCTGTCCGGACATGGACATGTCCGGGGGAAGCGGCGCGGGGAACACCAGGATCTGAACGGAGCCCTCCCTGGTGAGTGACTCGGGAAGCTCGAAGATCCCCCAGTTGCCACGGGACACCCAGCCGAGCAAGTACCGATGTCCCTGACCGTCGCGGGCGTACACTTGAACCGAACGGGCATGGGTGTTCACCACGCGAACCTCGGTGGTGGCGTCGCCGTCGCCGGATTCGGCCTGGGTCGCGGACAGCGCCGCGGTGCTGGAGCCGAGCATCGTCGCGGCCATCACCGCGGAAATAAGACCGTGAATCGTTCCGTGCTTCATGGTGCTACCCTCCCATCGTCGTCATCATCCCTTTCGGTCCGAGCGGTTTCCACGCGTCGCCGATCTCATGACACGGACGAGATCCGGGGTCGAATTGTTGCAGGGTCACCATCGCCGGACTGGCGGACTCCGGTCCCCGGACCGGCGTCACTCGTCCCGCCGGTCATCATCATCATCGTCGTCATCGTCGTCGCGGGTGGCCCTGGACGAGCGGTCGGAGTCCCCTCCGGAGGCGGTGCCGGAGGTGTACGCCTGTCCCGCGCCGTGAACGTACACGAGCTCCCCGCCGGAGTGGCCTACGCGAACGCCCATGATCAGAACGGCCAACGTCATGGCGGTGCCGGCGTAGCGTCCGGCGGTCCCGGGAAGCCCGGGAAGGAGTCCGGTGGCCAGGATCAGCGCGGTGATCCCGGCGGTGATGAGGAACGCCTCGGCGGCCTCCTCGTGGTCATGGATGACGGACTCGGACACGACGTCCTCCACGACCTCTTCCTCTTCTTCGCCCGTCTCGATGGCCATCCAGGCCGTGCCGGCCAGAGCCATCGACGTGGCCACGACCACGATCCACGGGCCGCGGCTGAAGCCTTTCTTGAGGAGCACCGCGAGGGCCACCCCCGCGACGACGGGGAGAAGCGCGGCCAGGACCACGGGGAAGTGAACGACTGCGGGGTGGAGCGGGTCGGGTAGCATGGTATCATCCTCCGGGACGATGGGTACATGAGACTACACCCCGAACCTCGGGGCCGCGGCCCTCCGATTCCATCCGGCAGATGACGGATCTTCCGTGAATTTCCTTCCCGAAGACGGCGAAGACCTGCACATCCGGCCGATCCTGGCCGGCATCTTCCTGCTGGTGGTGGCCGGCGGGGTGGTGGATCTGATGCTGGACCGGCCCGACGACTGGCTCAGCGGCCACGTGATCTTCGAGGTCGGGATGATCGTGGTGAGCCTGGCGGCCGCCGCCTATCTGGGGCACGAGTGGTACCAGGCGTCTTCGCGGGTGGTGGTGGCGGAGGCGCGCTGGTCGGAGGCCCAGGCGGAGCGCGACCTCTGGAAGGAGCGGGCGGGACGGCTTCTGGAGGGGCTGGGGACCGCGGTCTCGGAGCAGTTCGACGACTGGGGTCTCACCCCCGCGGAGCGCGAGACGGCGCTCATGCTCCTGAAGGGGATGAGCCACAAAGCGATGGCCCGGTCCACGGGGCGGAGCGAACGGACGGTACGTCAGCACTCCGTGGCGGTATACCGCAAAGCCGGCCTGGACGGGCGCGCGGCGCTGGCGGCCTTCTTCCTGGAGGGGATCTCCCTTCCGGATCTCCCGGAATGACGAAGGGCCCCGACCCGTCTGGGTCGGAGCCCCCGGCGAACCGGAATCTCCCGTCGGACGGACCGACCGGACGCGACTCCGTCGCTTCTCAGCAGTGTTCCGCGTACGCCGCCTGCAGGGCCTCCGCGATGTCTTCGGCGTAGTGCCCTTCGATCTGGTGGCGTTCCATCATCCACACCAGGTCACCACCCTTGAAGAGGGCCACGCACGGCGACGACGGCGGGTAGCCGGTGATGTACTCGCGCGCACGCTCGGTGGCTTCCATGTCCTGGCCGGCGAAGACGGTGGTGAGGACCTCCGGCTTCTTCCCGTCCCCCTGGAGGGAAAGGTAGAGACCGGGGCGCATCATCCCCGCGGAGCACCCACAAACCGAGTTCACCGCCAGGAGGATCGTGCGGGTGTCCTTCGCCAGAACGTCATCCACGTCCTGGGGTGTCTTCAACTCGGTGCACCCGATGCGCAGCATGTCCTGACGCATGGGGGCCACCATCATCTCCGGGTACGGCATGAGAGGGTCCTCCACTCTTCGTTGATCGGATCGGCTCCGCGGGGGCGCTCGGCCCGGCGGAGCCGACGGGAATCCTTGGTTGGGAACGACTACCCCGGGAAGGTCCGCGGGTTCGCGCGTTGCCAAGGAATGCCGTCCTCCTGCATCTTCCACCGTTCCCTTGAACCCGTTTCTCGCTCCGGACCCAAGGATGGATCCATCCACCGAGATCGTTCGCCTGGTCGTGAACGGCCAGAGCCGGGAGGTGGGGGTGCCCACGCACTTCACCCTCCTGGAGGCGCTCCGGTACGTACTCGGGCTCACCGGGACGAAGCAGGGGTGCGACAAGGGTGACTGCGGGGCCTGCACCGTCATCGTGGACGGAGAACCGGTTCTCGCCTGTCTCACGCCGGTGTGGGAGGCCGAAGGCCGGGAGGTCACCACCGTGGAGGGGTTGGCGGGGCCCGAGGGGATCCACGCCCTCCAGGACTGTTTCGACCTCCACGGCGCCGCCCAGTGCGGGTTCTGCACTCCGGGGATCCTCTGCTCCGCGGCCGCTCTCCTGGCAGGGAACCCCTCCCCCACCCGCGAGGAGATCCGCGAGGCGATCGCCGGGAACCTCTGCCGCTGCACGGGCTACGCCAAGATCTACGACGCCGTGGAGGCTGCGGCGTTGCGGACAGGGGGGCCCCAGGGATGACTACGTCATCGCGTAAGGTCAAGTCAAACCAGCACTTGATCGGTTATCCACAACGAAAGATCGACGGTGTGGAAAAAGCCACGGGACGGGCCGTCTACACCGATGACCTGCAGCTTCCGGGGATGCTGCACGGGAAGATTCTCCGCAGCCCCCATCCCCACGCCCGAATCGTGGGAATCGACACGTCCCGGGCGGAGGCGCTCCCCGGAGTCCATGCGGTGGTGACGGGGCGGGACATGCCGACCCCCTACGGGATCATCCCCTGGACCCAGGACGAGTACCCCCTGGCGCTGGACCGTGTCCGATACGTGGGAGACGGAGTGGCGGCGGTGGCGGCGGTGGACGAGGATACGGCCAACCGCGCCCTGGACCTGATCCACGTCGAATACGAGGAACTGCCGGCCTGGCTCGACCCGTGGAAGGCCCTCGCCGCCAAGGGCAGCTACGAAGAGGGGCACTACATCCACTCGCCCAAGAAGGACGGGTGGAACGGGAACGTCACCAAGAAGGTCCGTCTGGAGTTCGGCGAGGTGGACGGCCTCATGGATTCCTCGGACGTGGTGGTGGAGGGGGAGTACTTCTTCGAAGGGACCACCCACGCGGCCATCGAGCCCCACTGTGCCATCGGGTCGTGGGAGCCGGACGGGGTGGGCCACGCCGGCGGGACCGGCGGGGCCGGGGCGCGGGACCCGGAGGGTGACGTCGCGCTCGATCCGGCCGGCGCGCCCCGCGGCGGCAAGCTCACGGTGTGGTCGTCCACCCAGGTTCCCCACTACCTGCATCGGGAGCTGTCCCGGGTACTGGGGGTGGACCCGGCGCGGGTGCGGGTGCTCCAGCCCCTGGTGGGGGGCGGTTTCGGGGGGAAGAGCGAGCCCTTCGACCTCGAGTTCTGCGTGGGGGCGCTGGCCATGAAGTCCGGCCGCCCGGTGAAGATCCTCTACACCCGCGAGGAAGTCTTCTACGCCCACCGCGGCCGGCACCCCTTCCACATGGAGTACAGGACCGGGTGCACGGCGGACGGAAAGCTCACCAGCGTGGACGCGAAGATCCTCCTGGACGGGGGTGCCTACGCCTCCTTCGGACTGGTGACCACGTACTACTCGGGGCAGCTCCTCTGCGCGCCGTACGAGATGCCGGCCTATCGCTTCGACTCCACCCGGGTCTATACGAACAAGCCGGCGTGCGGGCCCAAGCGAGGTCATGGGTCGGTGCAGCCGCGTTTCGCCTTCGAGGTGCAGATGGACAAGCTGGCGGAGAAGGTGGGGATGGATCCCATCGACTTCCGCCGGGCCAACTTCATCGGCTCGGACACGCGCACGGTGAACGAGCTGCGCATCACCTCCAACGGCTTCCTCGAGTGTCTGGACGCCGTGGAGGCGGCCAGCGGGTGGAGGGAGAAGTTCCGCCGGATGCCCTTCGGGCGCGGGATCGGCGTGGCGGGCTCCACGTACATCAGCGGAACCAACTATCCCATCTACCCCAACGAGATGCCCCAGTCCGCCGTGCAGATGCAGGTGGACCGATCGGGGCGGGTGGCCGTGTTCAGCGGGGCCAGCGAGATCGGTCAGGGGTGCGACTCGCTGGTGGCGTACATCGCCGCCGAGGAGTTGGGCGTGCCTCTGGAGTACGTGCGGGTGATGCGAGGGGACACCGACTTCACCCCGGTGGACCTGGGCGCCTATTCCAGCCGCGTGACCTTCATGCTGGGGAACGCCGCCATCGACGCGGCCCGGAAGCTGCGCGAGAAGGTACAGGAAGCGGTGGCCGAGGCGTGGGAGGTCAAGCCGGGGGAGGTCCTGCTCGCCGGAGGCCGGGCGCATTGGGCGCAGGACACGCAGCGCCAGATGCACATCCGCGAAGCGTTCAACCTGGCGGAGGCCCGATTCGGGACGCTGGGGGCCACCGGGTGGTACAACACGCCCAAGGACGTCCACGGGGAGTACCGGGGGGGCACCATCGGCGCGTCGCCGGCCTACTCCTTCACCGCCCACGTGGCCGAGGTGGAGGTGGACCCGGAAACGGGCGTGGTGACGGTGGAGAAGATCTGGGTCGCCCACGACTGCGGGAGGGCTCTCAACCCCGTCCTGGTCGAGGGGCAGATGGAGGGCTCCGCGTACATGGGGTGTGCCGAGGCCATCATGGAGGCCCACGTCTTCAAGGACGCCGACCACGGACGCGAGGGGCTTCACGGCGGACCTTCCCTCCTGGCCTACAAGATCCCCACCAGCCTGGATACTCCGGCGCTGGAGTCGCTCATCGTGGAGTCCATCGATCCCGAAGGGCCGTACGGAGCGAAGGAGGCCGGGGAGGGTCCCCTGCACCCCTCCATCCCCGCGGTAGCCAACGCCATCTACGACGCCGTGGGGGTGCGTATGGATCGTCTGCCGTTCACGCCTCCGCGGGTGTGGAGGAGCATCGAGGCGGCGCGAGGGGCCGGCGTGCTCGGCAAGCCGGGGTTCGCGATGGAGGCCGGAGGATGAACGCCCGGCGTATCTCCGGAGGGGGACAGGGGAAGCGTCGGCAGACGCGCGGGATGACTCCCGAGCCCTTCGACGAGGCCGCATTCCAGGAGTGGTACCTCCCGGAGCGGAAGCGAGTCATCGTTCCGGCCTCGATCCTCACCGGGATCCTCTCCGTGGCGCTCGTGGCCACGGACCCGTTCACCTTCGGCGTGGATCCCGGGTTCGGAGTGGTGGCCGCCATTCGCGTGGGGCTGGCCTCCGTGATCCTGGGGATGCTGTGGATCCTGGTGCGGTCCCGGCGTCCGGCCATGGTGGACCGGGTGCTTTTCGCGACGTGGGCCCTCGGGAGCGTGTTCGTGGTGGTGATCCACGGCATGCAGGCCCCGACGGGGTTGGCGCATCAACTGGTGGACATGCTTCTGGTGCTGGTCGCCTACATGCTGCCCAATCGGCTCCCGCTCCAGGTGATCCCGGCCGTGGTGTTGTCCATCTCCGCCGGCCTCACGACCCCGGCCACCGGAGAGCCGCTGGTGGTCGTGATCCCGGCATACGTGGTCGCCCACGCCATCGGGATCGTGGTGAGTCGGAGCATGGAGAAGACGGCTCGTACACGTTTCCAGGCCTTCCAGGAGATCCGGGCGCTGCGGGGCATCATCCCGATTTGCGCCACGTGCAAGAGGATCCGCGACGACCAGGGGTTCTGGAGCCAGGTGGAGGAGTACATCACGCGGCACAGCGAAGCGTTGTTCTCCCACGGGATGTGTCCGGAGTGCACCGACACCGCGTTGGAGGAGCTCGGCGTGATGGAGCTCCCCTTCGAGGAGGGCATGTCGTGATCGCACGTCGACGCGAGGTGGAACCGCGCCCGACGGGAACCTTCGGGGGGCTTCCCCATGCGTAGGGAGATCCTGGTGGTGGGGTGGGCGTTCCTGTCGGCGTGCGGAGTTCCCGCCGGGGACGCGGCGGTCCGTTCCGACGCGGCGGGAGAGGACGGGCCCCTCTCCGAGGCGACGGAGCGTCCTACTCCGGAAGGCCATGCCGCACCGACCAAGGTGTGGTCCGATCTCGACTGGGATGCCTTCTCGTCACGGGTCCGATGGGCGCTGGACCAGGGTCTGGACACCGTTCCGCTGGGTGAGGCCATGGTCCGGATGGGCAGGACGTTCGTGGGGACGCCCTACGTTCCGGGGACCCTGGAGGCCGAGGGCCCGGAGCATCTGGTGATCGATTTTCAGGGGTTGGACTGCGTGACGCTGGTGGAGAACGTACTCGCCCTGGCGCGGTTCGCCCGCTCGGCGGAGGCGGCGACGCTCCTCGGTGATCGACCCGCGGCCCAGCGCGCGTACGAGAAGGAGTTGGAAGCTCTCCGCTACAGGAATGGACACCTCGATGGATATCCGAGCCGCCTCCACTATTTCACGGATTGGATCGCCGACCACGAGGCGCGGGGGATGGTGAGGAACGTGGTGGCCGAGCTCGGCGGGGTGCGGGACACGGAGTCGGTGGACTTCATGTCCACGCACGTGGGGGCGTACCGACAGCTCGCCGACCCCGGCAACCTGGCGGCCATCCAGGCCGCCGAGGGACGCATCACCGCCATGGAGAGATGGTTCGTTCCCCAGGACCGGATCGCCGCCATCGCCCATTCCATCCACGACGGCGACATCATCGCGGCCACCAGCACGGTGGGAGGGTTGGACATCGCCCATACGGGGCTGGCCCTCTGGGTGGACGGAGAGCTGCACCTTCTCCACGCCCCCCTGGTGGGTTCGGCGGTGGAGGTCAGCGAACTCCCTCTGGCTCGGCGCATCCTGGGGATCTCGAGCCAGGACGGAATCGTGGTGGCGAGGCCGGTGGAGGACTGACGTGCTGAGACTTCCCCCTTTCCGTTATCACAGGCCCGCCACACTGGCGGAGGCCGTGGGCCTCCTGGAGGAGCACGGCGGCGACGTCATGCCGGTGGCGGGCGGGACGGACCTGATGCCCAACATGAAGCACCGTCTGTTCACGCCGGGACACCTGGTGGCGTTGAAGGGGATGCCGGAGTTGAAGGGGGTAGAGGTCGTGGGGGCGGATTCAGATCCGGGGATGGGGTACCTTCGCGTCGGGGCCGCCGAGACCCTCACCTCCGTGGCGTCCCACGGCGAAGTGCGCCGCCTCTACCCCGCCCTGGCGGATGCCGCGGGGCACGTGGCCGGCCCGCAACTCCGCAACATGGGCACCATCGGCGGGAACCTGTGTCTCGATACCCGGTGCACCTACTACAACCAGACCGAGTTCTGGCGGAAGGCGCTGGGCTACTGTCTTAAGAAGGACGGCACGGTCTGCCACGTGACCGGAGTGGGGAAGAAGTGCGTCGCCGCCCATTCCGCGGACACGCCTCCGGTGCTCATGACGCTGGACGCGACCGCGATCCTGGTGAGCGCCGCGGGGGAGAGGGAGATCCCTGTGCGGGACTTCTTCGTGGCCGACGGGATCACCAATACCCGCCGCGCACCGGGGGAAATCGTCGCGGAGATCCGGATCCCCATGGCTTCGGCCTCCCGCCGCACCGCGTACGAGAAGCTGAGAGCGCGGAAATCCATCGACTTCCCTCTCCTCACCGTGGCCGTGGCGGCGGAGGTCGACGACACCGGAGTGGTGCGCTCGCTGGGAGGGGTCGTGACGGCACTGGGGTCCCGGCCTCGTGAACTTTCCGGGTGGCGGGAGATCGCGGTGGGCCACCCCCTCGACGAAGCACTGGTGGACGCGCTGGCGGAGCGGGCGCACGCGCAGTGCCATCCTCTGGAGAATCTCCCCGCGGATCCCGAGTGGCGCCGGGCGATGGTTCCGGTGTTCGTGAAACGGGCGCTTCGTCGGATCCGATCCGCATAGCGGTGGGGGTGCCATGGCTCTGATCACCGCGGTCACCACCGTGGGAATGGCGGCCATGCTCGTGGCTCTGGACCGGATGGCGGGCCGGGTGGTCAGACCGCCTCCAAGGGCTCCCGAGCGAAGCGTCTCCGACCTCGGTTTTCCCCACGAGGACCTGGAGATCCCGTCGGGGGACCATGTGCTCAAGGGGTGCATCATCCGACCGACCCTGGAGGCGCGTCCGGGTCCGTTGATCCTGCTTGTCCACGGATGGGGCGCCAACCATGGCGATCTCCTCAACCTCGCCGATCCTCTTCTGAAGGCTGGAAGGGCGGTCCTCCTCTTCGACGTGCAGGGGCACGGACGCAACGCGAAGGCCGACTTCGTCACGGTGAAACACTTCCGGGACGACGTGATGGCCGTGACGCGGTTCGCCGCAGACAGGTACCCGGGACGGAGGCTGATCCTCGTGGGACACTCCCTGGGGGGGTCCGCCGGCGTGCTGGCCACCGCCATGGGTGCCCCGCTCCACGGGCTCGTGATGGTGGCCAGTCCCGCGAACGTGCTCGAAGTCACGGCGGGTTACATGAAGGACCACGGGCTGCCGGGCCACTTCCTCACCCTCGTTCTGCGCCCATTCTGGTGGCTCCGGTTGGGTGGAACCTATCGGGACCTGGTTCCCGAGAAGAAGATCCGGGGGCTGGACCTCCCCATGCTGGTCATTCAGCCCGAGAACGATCGACGCGTTCCCATGGATCACGGCCTGCGGCTCGCCCGCGCCGCGGGGTGCGAGCTGTTCGTGGTCTCCGGTGCCGAGCACACGAACGTGCTCGAGCACCCGGAGGCCCATCGCGCCCTCCTGGACTTCCTCGCCGAGCCTACCCCAGAAGGAAGACCGGAATCAGCCAGCTCGCCAGTGTCGTGATCACCACGACGGCCGCGAGGTTCAGGAAGAATCCCGCTCGGCTCATCTGCGGGATGGTCAGGTAACCCGATCCGAAGACGATGGCGTTGGGAGGCGTGGCCACCGGGAGCATGAACGCCATGGAGGCCGCCAGGGCCGCGGTGGTCATGAGCGTCATCGGCTCCATTCCCAGGCCCAGGGCCGCGCCGGCCATGACCGGCATGGCCATGCTGGTGGTGGCCACGTTGGAGGTGAGTTCGGTGAGGAACACCACCAGCATGGCCACGAACGCCACGATGAGAATGACCGGGACGGCGCCCAGCGCGGCCACCACGCCTCCGATCCACACGGCCAGTCCCGACTGATCCATGGCGCGCGCCAGGGCGAGCCCTCCACCGAACAGGACGAGTACTCCCCAGGGAATCCGCCGCGCCGTGGGCCAGTCCAGCGTGAACTCGCCCTTCTGGAGGTTCACCGGCAGGAGGAAGAGTACCAGCGCCGCCCCCATGGCGATGGTGGAGTCCCGGATCTCGGGGATCCACGTCTGAAGCCCGGGGAGGGTCACCCCCCCGATGGTCTTCTCGGACCGGAGCACCCAGGCGAGCGCCGTGAGCGCGAAAACCGCCCCGGTGAGCTTTTCCCCCGTGGAGGGCGTGCCCAGGTTGCGGCGCTCCGCTTCGATGATGGACGAGGCGTCGCCGGACAGCTCTCCCGGCGGGTAGAGGAACCGGGTGAGGAGGATCCAGGTGACCGGAAGCATGATCGCCGTGACCGGAAGTCCGACCCCCATCCACTGTACGAACCCGATCTCCCGACCCAGCAGTTCGCTGGCGGCCCCGGCGAGAACGGCGTTGGGTGGGGTGCCGATGAGTGTGGCGATTCCACCGATGGATGCCGCGTACGCCACGCCCAGCATGAGGGCGATCCCGAACTCGTACACGCCTTCCTGATCCTGTGGGCGGAACATCTCGCCCACCGCCAGGGCGATGGGGAGCATCATGGCGGCCGTGGCGGTGTTGCTGATCCACATGGAGAGAAAGGCCGTGGCGAGCATGAACCCGAGCACGAGGCGGTTCGGGCTCGTTCCCACCCAACTCATGATGCGCAGGGCGATCCGCTTGTGGAGGTTCCACCTCTCCATGGTCACGGCGAGGAAGAAGCCTCCCATGAACAGGAAGATCAGTTCGTTGGCGTAGGGGGTCGCGGCGTCCCCCGCGGAGAGGACGCCCAGCACCGGAAAGAGCACCAACGGGATGATGGCCGTGGCCGGGATGGGGATGGCCTCGGTCATCCACCAGACCGCCATGAGGACCGCCACGGCGGCCGTTCTCCATCCGTCGTCCGACAGCCCCGACGGAGCCGGGAGAAGGAGGAGCACGATGAAGGCGAGCCCTCCCAGAAGGAGTCCCCAGCGTTGGGCCGGGCGGTATCCGGTGGATGCGGCGCTGTCTTCCAAGGTGGAGTGCCCTCGAGCGAGACGGTGTCCGGTGTGAGTGGGGGACGATTCTGCCACACCGGGTGAACCGGGGCAAGTCGGGGGTGCCCGCGGCCGGTCACGTCCGGATCGTCGCAGTCGGGCCGGGGTATCCGCCGCCATGACAGACTCGCCTTCGAAACACACGCCCGCGGGGGAGGCCGTTCCCCAGGCCACGTCCAAGCCCCCGTCGCGGTCGGAATCGGTGGTGTCGGAGTTGATGATGCCCCATCAGGCGAACCATCTGGGGCACGTCTTCGGGGGAGAGCTCCTCTCCATGGTGGACCGGGCCGCCGCGGTGGCGGCCATGCGCCACGCCGGAGGCTCGGTGGTGACGGTCTCCATCGATCGCGTGGACTTCAAGCTCCCCATCTACACCGATGAACTGGTCACCTGCACCGCGCGGGTGAACTACGTCGGGCGGACGTCCATGGAGGTGGGAGTGGAGGTGGTGGCGGAGAACCTCCGCACCGGAGTGAAGCGGCATACCAACACGTGCCTCCTCACCTTCGTGGCCATCGACCAGGACCACCGGCCGAGCCCGGTTCCGCAGCTGGAGTTGACCACTCCCGACGAGGAGAGACGGTTCCGTGAGGGCCGCCGTCGCCGTGAGGTTCGACAACAATTGGACATCGAGCTCAAAACGGACGGCTGAACTCCGCCGAGATCCCGGAGGCCTGGTGACACGCCGCGCAGGTCCGCCATACCTCCGCGAGGATCTCCGCGCGCGCGGCGGACGCGTCTCCATTGGTGATTTCCAGGGCGTCCGCGGCGAGGCGGCGGAGCCTGTGGCCCGCCTCGATCACGTCTTCACCGGGAACGCGGTCGGAGACGGGGGCCGGGAACCCTTCCGCTCCGGCGAGCGCCCGGGCGCCGGCCATCCAGAGGCGGTCCGAGGGCGCCACGAGGCCGTCCCAGAGGAGGCGAGACGACCAGGCCAGGTAGTTCATGTGCCGACCGGCGGATCCGTCGCGTGGCGGGGGAGTGGTCTGAAACCGGTCACCGGGGCCGGACTGGTATGCCAGGTGGCACTCACCGCACAGGCGGGCGACTTCGGCCACGGCCGGAGCCGCATCGTACACGCTGGCAGCCGTCGCGGCTCCGCCCGCCGCGCGCCGGAGCGTGTCGGTCCACTCCGATGATCCCGGTGGGAGGCCCCATGCGCCTTCGGATCGGGCCAAGGACCCGGCGGTCTCCACGAGGGCCTCCTGGACCCCCATCACGGTCCACGACCGCAGGTCGCGCGCCAGGGCGAAATGGTCGTGCATACTGGCCTGGATCTCGCTCACGGGGGGAGGCCCGGGAGATGAGCAGGACGGGAGGAAGAATACGAGGAGCGCTGCGGTAGAGGCACGGTACGACATGATAGGCGTCCTTTCGAGACATCCACCCCTTGGTTCGTGCTACCCTGGATCCGTCCCGCCGTTCTGATGCCGAAACTCAGCGCCGTTCCACCACCATGGCGAAGCCCATCCCTCCGGCGGCACACACCGTGATGAGTCCGAACTGGACATCCCGCCGCGCCATCTCGTTGACGAGCGTGAGGGTGATGCGGCCTCCCGTTGCCCCGAAGGGATGGCCGATGGAGAGGGAGCCGCCCATCACGTTGATGACCTCCACGTCGGGGTGACCCACCGCTTCGCTCCTGCCGAGTTCGGTTTCGGCGAACTTCCTGGACGACAGCGCCTGGAGGTTGGAGAGCACCTGGGCCGCGAAAGCCTCGTGCATCTCCATGAGGCCGATGTCCTTCATGGTGAGCCCCGCCCGATCGAGCGCGAGCGGTGCCGCATAGGCCGGACCCTGGAGGAGTTGGGCCGCCGGATCCAGGGCGGTCCATGCCCAGCTGCGCACGTACGCGAGGGGGTGGAGGCCTTCCGCCGCGGCGCGCTCCCCGTCCATGAGGACCAGGGCGGACGCGCCATCGGTGATGGGTGAGGCGTTACCCGCCGTGACGGAGCCGAACTTGCGGTCGTAGACCGGACGCAGACGTCCCAGCGCCTCCGTGGAGGAGTCGCGCCGGATCCCGTTGTCCGCGTCGACGACCTTCTCGTAGCGGGGTGGGACGTACACCGTCGCGACCTCGGCCGCGAGTCGCCCGTCGTCGGAACCGGCCGCGGCGAGCCTGTGGGAACGGAGGGCCCAGGCGTCCTGGTCGGCCCGGCTGATCCCGTTCTCCTTCGCCATTCGCTCCGCGGCCGCACCCATGGTCTCGCCGGTGGTGGGCTCGGCGATGGCGGGCTGGACGGGGAGGAGGTCCCGGGGCCGGAGCCTCGTGAAGAGTCCGAGACGCTGACCCAGGGACCGGGCCTTGGCGGCGGCCACCAACGTCTTGGCGAGCTTGTCGGACACCGTGATGGGGATGTGCGAAAGAGAGTCGGCGCCTCCCGCCACCACCACCGATGCCTGTCCCGTCTCGATGAGGGCGGCCGCGTCCGCGATGGCCTGGTTGGAGGAGGCGCAGGCACGCGAGACGGTGACGGCCGGGACCGTCTTCGGAAGGACGCCCAGGCCGACCTCACGGGCGATGTTGGGCGCCTGGGTATCGTGCACCACCGTACCATAGACGAGCTGGTCCACGCCGGCGCCCTTCACCCCGCTACGCGCGAGGGCCTCGCGAACCGCCACCTTGCCCAACTCGATGGCGGTGAGGTCGACGAAGTCCGTGCCGGAACGGACGAACGGGGTGCGGGCTCCGGCGATGATGGCGGCTTTCATGGGCGGCTCCAGTTCAGCGCGTCTGATCACGTACGAGGAACATACAACGTCTGACGACGCGGAGTATCCTTCTCCGGGCCCGAGCGGGAAAGGACCCGGAGCGGCGGGGTCGAGGGTCGCATGGGTTCCGAACCGGGTGGGTGGGGCCACGGTGGAGCGCCCTTGGTCTCCGGCACGTATACTGGTGCGCGGCACGGATCGCGGGAAGTGTGTCGGGTCCGGTCCTCTCCTTCTATTCGGGTATCGTGAATGGATTCCATGCGTCCGGCGAAGATCGCTCTGGTGGTGGTCGCCATGGGGCTGGCGTCGTGTGCCGGCGGATCACGTGAGGGAGCGCCTTCGGAGGGATCGCGTCCCAACATCGTCTTCGTCCTTCTCGACGACGTCCGGTACGACGACGTCATCGACCATCCGTTCGTGGATCTGCCGAACCTGACCCGGCTGACCAACGAGGGCGCGTCGTTTCAGCGCTTCTTCACCTCCGCTCCGCTCTGCTCGCCGAGTCGCGCCATCTTCATGACCGGGCAATACGCCTTCCACAACGGCATCGTCGACAATGGAGAGAGAGCCGAGTTGAGTCATCGCATCGTCACGTTTCCGAGGCTCCTCCACGACGCGGGGTACCACACCGGGTTCTTCGGAAAGTGGCACATGGGGCACGAGGACGACTCTCCCCGCCCCGGGTTCGACCGATGGGTGAGCTTCGTCGGACAGGGTGTGTACTTCGATCCCGACCTGAACGTCGACGGTACGTTGGTGAAGGGCGAAGGGTACATGACGGATCTCCTCACCGATCACGCCGTCTCCTTCATCGGAGCCGCTCCCGAGGACGAGCCGTTCCTCGTGTTCGTCGCGCAGAAGGCGGTGCACCCGGAGATCCTTCCCGACTACGTGCGCACTTTTCCGCCGGCACCGGGCGACGAAGGGCTGTATGGAGATGCCGAGCCCGACCACGGGCCGAGTTGGCGGGCTCCCACCACGGGAAAGCCGGCGCTCTCCCGCCCCGTGGATCATGACGATCCCAGGAGTCCCGAAGGAGGCCTCCCGGACGACGTGATCGTGAATCGACTGCGCATGTTGAGCGCGGTCGACCGGGGTGTCGGCCGCTTGATCGAGGCACTGGAGGCCAGGGGGATCATGGACGAAACCATCTTCGTCGTCACCAGTGACCAGGGGTTCTTCTACGGGGAGTTCGGGTTGGCACAGGAAAGGCGGTTGGCGTATGAGCCCAGTACCCACGTGCCTCTCCTCGTCCGCTATCCGGCGCTCGTGGGCGCCGGTGCCGCGCCGGACGCGCTGGCGAGCAATGTCGATATCGCGCCCACCCTCCTGGAGTTGGGGGGCGCGCCGGTGCCGGCGGACATGGACGGGAGATCGTTGGTACCGGTCCTGGATGGAAGCGTGGAATCCGTCCGGGACGAACTCCTGGTGGAGTACTACTCCGATCAGGTATTCCCACGCATCCAGAACATGGGGTACAAAGCGCTTCGAACGAATCGGTTCAAGTACATCCGATACGAGGAGCTCGAGGGGATGGATGAACTGTACGACCTGGACTCGGATCCCTTCGAACTGGACAACCTGCTCCCGGATCGCGTTCCGGCCGGCGTTCTGGAAGACCTGACGGCACGGATGCGGGCCGTCCTGGACGGAACTCGGTAGGTCCGCCCGGAGTGGGGCGTGAAGAGATTCGCGTCGCTCCACTCCGGTCTCGATGGACGCGTCCCGGAAAGGAGCCCGGGGCGGGTGGCCGGGCCGGTGGGCGTGGACGGGCCCTCGTCAGTCCTTCCGCATCCGGTTGGTGATGGTGTTGAACCGCACTCCACGCATGCGCTTGACGCCGTCGGTCGTGCGCTTGTAGACGGTCACTCCACTACGCTCCTCTTCGCTCTTGTCCGACCAGAAATACGGAGTGGGTGAGCCGTCCTTCTTGAATATCTTGACCTTCGCCATGGTGGATCTCCCGCCGTGTGACGCGACCGCCACGAGCCGGGCGGTTCGTAGTGCGGGGGTGCGTTGATGGGAAGTGATACCCCGCTGCACGTGTTTCGGTCACCGACCGAGGCCGCAGCGTAAGCGCGCACGATACGGAAACATCGTGTCGGCGGCTCCCCACGCCGCTGGCGGTGCCGGGCGAACCGGCTACCGGATGTCGTGTTCCGCCAGGTACTCCCGGGTCACGGATAGCGCGTATCCGCGATCCAGGTATCCGAGGGACTCCAGGTAGTCGTCCACCTTTCCGGTGAACACCCAGCTGTAATGACCCGGAATGGCGCCGGGCTCGCTTTCGTTGACGTACCGGATCAGCGAACTGGTACAGTTGTTCGCCGCGGTGTTGTACCAGCGGGGCGTGGAGGCCAGCTCCGCCGTTTCTCTCGCCATCTTGACGAAGATCCGAGCGTGGTATTCCTCGGGGATGTCCAGGCGACGACGTGTGAGCGGGTAGTCCAGATACTGGACGCGGCGGGTTACGAGGTCCTGTTCCGTCGCCCAGATGTGGGTCACCTCGAACGCCCGCATCACTCCGCCGAGGAGCGAGTACTCCTCTCCGATCTCTCGCCGTGTCTCCACGGACAGACCGAGGTAGCGGTTCGCTCCGTAGCTCTGGTCGAACTCGAACACCAGGAAGGTATGAGCGATCAGGCCTGTCCGATCGAGTACCTGTTCGTACATCCAGAGATCCACGATACGACCGGGATCGTAGGTGGCGTCGAAGTACCGCTTCGCGACGACGGCGTCGCGTGCGTAGCTCCAATCGCGGATGTCTGTGAGCGTCACCAGGCCCTCGTCATCGATCCCCACCCCGGCCAACACCCGGACGTCCTCGTCCCATTCCCTGCTCAAGGAAGGTCGGCGCATCGAGACGACGATCGAGAGTGCCGTGCCGAAGAAGAGAACGACGAGAGAGGCGCGCCTGGCAAACGTTCTCATGCGAAGGCCTGGTTCGTTCGGGGGAGCCATTCGGCGTGACCTGAGCGTCACGCGTGCGTCACATCATCCAGGAAATGTAAGGTGAACCGCTGGTCCGATCGAAATCTGCCGACGCCCCGCGAAGTACGGCACGGACGGTGGAGCCACATCTCTCCGTCGGGGGTACATCGGGAGTACCGAGTTCCGGGAAGACCGCTTGAGAAGGGAGCAGGAGATGGATATCGCCATAGCCGTGTCCACGGTGATCTTCGTGGGCGCGGTGCTGATCGTGTCGTCCATCAAGGCCACCGCGAGTGTCGGCGAGGGGGTCGGGATGACCAGGTGGATGCTGGCGGTGTTCGTCGCCTACGCCCTGCTCCTGGCCGTGCCCATCCTTTTCGGGATGTAGCAGCGGGCGGTCACCAACCTCCGCCCCCGCCCCCGCCGAACCCGCCGCCGCTGAACCCTCCCCCGCCGCCTCCGAACCCCGACCCGCCGCTGGAGCGGGGCTGGGAAGCCATCCTGGTGGACGCGGAGGAGGTCATGCTCCCCATGGCGTGCACGAACCGCGTGCTGTGGAAGCTCCCGTCCCACCTCCCCACGTACCAGGACGGTGGCTCGGTATAGATGTCCGCGAAGGCCTCCGCCCATCGGCGTTCTGCGCCCAGGGCCATGGCGAAGGGGAGGAACTTCTCGAACATCTCCGGCGACTTGACCATGCGCTCGAACCGATCGGACTCCACCCGATCGAGGAACTCCTGGAAGCCCAACGTGTGCTCCAGCGCGCGGGCGCCGCGGATGGTACGCGCCGGCATGATCCACCCGAATGCGAACACGGGCACCGCCGTGAGGATGGCCGCCAGGATGGGTGTGAGTGGCGCGACCCCCGCCAGGTCCGCGAATTGCCCCACGGCCATCCCGAGGGCCGCCACCACCACCCCGGCTCCGATGTACCCTTGCCGTACCTTGTCGGGCCGATGGTGGTAGTACCGCGCCGCCAACAGGGCCTCGAATATCCGGGACTGGATGACGGGAAGGTGCCGGTAGAACTTGTGCTCCAGGTCCGACAGGCGGGTGGGCGAGGGCGCTCCTTCGGAGCCGAAGAGCCCCTCGAGGAGGGTACGCTCATGAGCCTTCAAGCCACTCCAGGGTCCCCCCGTCGTACGGGGAAGGAAGCGCCAGTCGTCCTTGCCGAAGAAGCGCTTCAACCCGGTCACCTCGACCTCTTCGATGCGGAGGTATCCACGTACGGCGAGGTCCACGATGGCCGCGGTGATGTCGCGCATGTCTGGGGAGTTGTCGAGCAGGGTTCCCACTTCCGATGGCGTCATCCCGGCCAGGGGCTCGTACTGGGGCGCGATGGACAGGCGCGCGGGGTCGCGTCCACGGGTGTGCCAGAGCCACGCCATGAAGGCGAACGACAGGATGGGGAAGAAGAAGGGCCAGTTCCCCCGCAGGAAGAACCAGATCCGGGCGAGAACGCCCGGCCTGGAGACCACACCGGGATTCCACGCCACGGCCAGCGTGAATCCCTCGCGGAAGTTGAGGGAGCGGCGCGTCTCGAAGAAGAAGCCTTCCTCGGTCTCCTCCACGGTGGCTCCGTTCTCGGTGGAGCCGTACCCACCGGTCCACGACGCGGTGCGGAGGCCCTCCAACCCCGGGGGAAGGAGGATCATGGCCGATGCGTGCCGGATGGGTACCTCCCACTCGTCGCCCGTGACGTTCCAGTAGAGCTCCTGGTACTCGTCCCAGAACTTCAGCGCGTTGGGGATCCGATAGGCGATGACCACCTCACGGGTGGCATCCGAAGCCCCGGGTACGCGGATCTTGAGCTTGAGGTAGTGTCGCTCCCGGGACGTCGTGTATTCCAGCGACTCTCCGCCGGGTCCCATGACGCGCAGATCCTCAAGGAAGAGGCCGTACGAGAAGCCCTGGGGTGTCGTGTAGGAGACGGGGATGGTACGGAAGATGCCGTTCCAGGACCCCGTGAAGCGTGCCTGGATCTCTTCGCGCACCTCGATCCACCCGTCTTCCTCCACGGATATGGTGGCGTCGAAGGAGGCGATTTCCAGCGATCGACCCTGTGCCGACGCCGATGTGGACGTCAGGAAGGCCGCCAGCGCGATGGTGGCGGTGGTCACGGAGCGGGGTATCCGTGTGTTCATCGCGTCAACCTCCTGATGTGTTACCCTCGTCCGGATCGGATGAGATGGGCCGCTCGTAGATTCTCCAGCGACGGGTGACCTTCGCGCCCATGGCCCTGAGGGGACCGTGGATGCCCTCGTTGTCCTCCAGGATCCAGCTCGCGTCGGCGCCCACCGCTCCAACGGCCTGCCCCCGGCGCTTCAACTCGTCGATGAAGAGCGGGAAGATGGCCCGGTGACGGTATTCTGGGAGGATGCCGGCGAGCATGAGGCGTCCCGTGAGCACCTTCTTCCATCCGAACAGGAGCTTGAAGATTCCGGTGGGGAGGAGTCTTCCGTTGGGGATGCGTTTGAGAACGAAGTTCAGATCGCGGAGGACCATCATGATCCCAACCGTGCGATCCCCGTCTTCCGCGAAGAAGACCAGATCGGGGTCGAGAATGGGTTTCAGGTCCTTCGCCTGATGCCAGAACTCCTTCTCCGTCACCGGGATGAACCCCCAGTTCTTCTCCCAAGCGCCGTTGTATACCTCCCAGGCCTTGGCGACCTCGTGTTCGAAACGCGACTTGTCGAAGGACCGAAAAGAGAGGTTGCCGCGTTCGCGCACACGAGCCGCTGCCTTGCGCACGCCTTCGGGGATGGGAAGCAAGGCGTCGTCGTTGGGAAGATAGTAGGCCAGGAGGTCCTTCACCCCCACCATCCCGCACGCGTCCATGAGTTCGGGATAGTAGCGTGGATTCCAGGTGGTCATGAAAGACGGTTGCCACCGGAATCCCCGCACGAGCATGCCGCAATCGTGGTTCGTGGAGGGGCTCATCGGCCCCCGCATGGCGGTGAGCCCGCGTTGCGCGAGCCATCCGGATGCGGTGTCCAGCAGAAGTCGGGCCACCTCGGGGTCTTCCACCGCCTCGAAGAACCCGAAGAACCCCACCTTGTCGTCGTGGAACTCGTTGTGGGCTCGATTCTCGATGGCGGCGACACGCCCCACCACCCGCCCGTCTCGCCGGGCCACCCAGAGCCGGATGCTGGCCCGTTCGTAGAACGGGTTCTTCCGGGTGTCGAGGAGATCCTTGACCATGGCACGGAGCGGAGGCACCCACTGGGGGTGTTCCCTCGGGTCGTAGATGTGCCAGGGGACGCCGATGAACCGTTTGAGATCACGCCGGGTGTCCACGGGATCCACACGGAGCGTCACGGCCTCTCCGGTGCGGCGCGCGGGGTCGTCAACCGTGGTTCCCTCCGAAGTCCACCTTCGGTGTGGCTTTCTCGCCTTCCGCGACTTCGAAGAACTCCCGTTCAGTGAAGCCGAACGACCGCGCGATCACCACCGAGGGGAACTGTTGGGTCTTGACGTTGAAGTCCCGTACCACCGCGTTGTAGTACCGTCGCGACTGCGCGATGTGGTTCTCCATCTCGGCGAGCGTGGACTGGAGGTCACGGAACCCCCCGGCGGCTTGAAGCTGGGGGTAGGCCTCGGAAAGAGCGAAGAGCGACTTGAGCGCTCCGGCGAGCATCCCTTCGGCCTCCGCCTTGGCGGCCGGACCCTGCGCCCCCATGGCCGAATTGCGGGCCTGGATGACCCGCTCCAGCGTCTCCTGCTCGTGGGCCGCGTACCCCTTCACCGTCTCGACGACGTTGGGGATGAGGTCATAGCGGCGCTTGAGCTGGACGTCGATGTCCGCCCACGCGGCGTCGGCTTGTTCCCGCAGCTTCACGAGCGAGTTGTACATTCCGCCGGCAACGACGACGAGGGCGACGACGACGAGGAGTTCCACCATGATGTCCGCTCCGGTCTCGGTCGGGGTTGGCTTGGACACGGCCATGTGCCGCGATCCTCTGGCCGACGTTCCCGAGGAATGATAGGGCGCCGGGGGTGTGGGTCGCAAAGGGGCATACGAGATCCGGGCATCGGATGTTCACCCTTCCCTTGCCCGGTCTCCGCCGGCAGACGAGCTTCACGACCCTCGTCGACCCACGTCCCCAACGACCATGCCGGAACGGACCATAGGACATCGCGGGATCACTCCGACCCGTCTCCTGGCCGTGTATCTCCTCGCCACGACTCCCCTCATCGTGATGGGCGGTGTCACGGACGGCTCGGCGGTATGGATGGTAGGCCACCTCGCGGTGCTCACCGGTGTGTGTCTGTTGGAGTGGCGGGCACGTGGAGGCGAGCTGGCCGGGGGGTGGGAAGTCGTCCGGTCGTGGATCCCCCTGATGGTGGTGCCGCTCCTGTACGGCGAGCTCCCACACCTCATGGAGGGAGTCTGGACCGGATACCACGATCCGGCGATCCAGGGAATCGAACGCGTCCTGTTCGGAGGACAGCCGTCGGCGGAGCTGGCGGGGATGGTTCCCTGGGTGGGGTTGAGCGAAGTGCTGCACGCCGCGTACCTCGCCTACTACCCCATCATCTATGTCCCACCCCTCTTTCTCTTCCTGAAGGGTCGGCGGGCCGACTTCCATGCGTCGGTGACGGCGGTCATCGCCACCTTCATCGCCTGCTACGTGGTGTTCATCTTCTTTCCCGTGCAGGGACCACGGTACATCTGGGTGCCGGAGGGGATCCCCCAGGGCCCGGTGCGGTCCCTGGTGCTGACGGTTCTCGAAGGGGGGAGCTCACGAGGGGCTGCATTCCCCTCGTCCCATGTGGCGGTGGCCGTGGCCCAGACCCGTGTGATGTTGCGTGTGATGCCCGGGGTGGGCCGTCTTCTGGCGGGAGTGACCGTAGCCCTGGCGCTGGGGGCGATCTACGGTGGATTCCACTACGCGTTCGACGCCGTGATCGGCGCGATGGTGGGCGTGGCGGTGGTGGCTGCGCTCGACCCTTCTTCCCCTGGACCCGAAGACGAGGGCAGATGATCGGGGTTTACCGGGGTCACCCCCGGTTCTAACTTCGAAATCTTCATCTTTCCCTATCCCTAGAGAGGTAGAGCGTGGCTGGTAACGAGCGCTTTGATCTGATCATCATCGGAAGCGGGCCGGGTGGGTACGTCGCCGCGATCCGGGCGTCGCAACTCGGGCTGAAGGTGGCCTGCGTGGAGACCGAGAAGCTGGGTGGCGTCTGCCTGAACATCGGATGCATCCCCACCAAGGCCCTCCTCAGCAGCGCCTTCCTCGTCAACGAGATGCAGGGTGCGGCGAATCACGGGATCAACGTGAAGGAGATGAGCTTCGATTTCGCGCCCGCGCAGAAGCGGAGCCGGAGCGTGGCCGATCAGCTCAACAAGGGCGTGGGTCACTTGTTCAAGAAGAACAAGATCACCCACCTCCAGGGGTTCGGCCGCCTGAAGGGGAAGGGAAAGGTGGAGGTGGAGGCGGCAGACGGCTCGAAGACCGTTCACGAGGCCACCAACGTGATCATCGCGACCGGATCACGTCCTCGCGACCTCCCCGTGCTGAAGATCGACGAGGACCGCATCTGGTCGTCTACGGGGGCGCTCATGAACGAGCGCGCCCCGGAATCGCTCTTCATCGTGGGTGCCGGCGCCATCGGGATGGAGTTCGCCGACGTGTACTCCGCGTATGGAACCAAGGTCACCATCGTGGAGGCGCTCGACCGGATCCTCCCCCTGGAAGACGCCGAAGTGTCCACGTTCATGACGCGGGTGTTCAAGAAGCGGGGGATCGACATCCACACCGGCGCACGTTTCCAGAACGCCGTTGTGGGCGACGACGGGGTGACCGTCACCTACACCGACGCCAAGGGCGAGTCGCACGAGATGAAGGTGGATCGTGTCCTGTCCGCGGTGGGCCGCGTACCCAACTCGGAAGACATGGGTCTCGACGAGGCGGGGGTCCGGACCGATCCCCGCGGGTTCGTGATGGTGGACGACCACCTCCGGACCAACGTGGAGGGAGTGTACGCCATCGGTGACGTCGCGGGCCGCCAACTCCTCGCGCACAAGGCGAGTCACGAGGGGATCGTGTGCGTGGAGCACATCGTGGGACAGGGCCACGGCACGGTGGACTACGGAAACGTCCCCAATTGCACGTATTGCCACCCCGAGGTGGCTTCGGTGGGACTCACCGAGGAGCAGGCCAGGGAGCAGGGCTTCGACATCGAGGTCGGAAAGTTCCCCTGGGTCGGGATCGGCCGGGCCGTGGCGGCCGGACACACCGAAGGGTTCGTCAAGATCATTCGCGACCGGAAGTACTCCGAGATCCTCGGTGCCCACATCGTGGGACCCCACGCCACGGAACTCATCGCCGAGTTCGTGGTGGGCCGGCACCTCGAGGCCACAGTGGAGGAGATGGAGAAGGCCATGCACCCCCACCCCACCCTTTCGGAGGGTGTCGCGGAGGGTGCTTTGGCGGCTCTGGGCCGGGCCATCCACGTTTGATCGCGAATCGCGGGGACATCGGTGGCCGGATCGGATCGTCCAATGCGGCCTGATGGGGTGGTGGAGGGTGGCGAAGAGCATGCCCCGGCTGGGAGAGATTGGACGCCCGAGCAGGATCGCGCGCTACGGATGTGGGTTTCGCTCGCGCGATGCTACGCGACGTATTCCCGCGCGGTATCGAGCAAGATCAACGAGTACGGCCTGACGGCACCCCAGTTCGGAGTGCTCGAGGCTCTGTACCATCTCGGACCCATCACCCTCGGGGACCTGGCGGGCAAACTGCTGGTGACGGGCGGGAACATCACCTACGTGATGAACCGCCTGGAGCTGGACGGACTCGTGTCCCGTGACCGGTCGGGAGAGGATCGCCGGGTCGTCCACGCCCGACTGACGCCGGCCGGGCGAGCCGTGATCGCCAGTGTGTTCCCGGGCCACGTCGAGTTCATCGAAGCCCTGGGGAGCGCTCTGGATCCGGAGGAGCAGGACACGCTCCGAGCACTTCTGAAGAAGCTCGGCCTGGCCGTTTCCGAGGGGTATCAGGAGGGCTGAGGTTCTTCCTCGGTCGCCACTTCCCATCCCCGGATCCGCAGGATCCGCAGCACCGCTTCCCCGATCTTGTTGTTGGGGGTGGATGCTCCCGCGGTGATCCCGAGTTCGAACGCCCCCTCGGGGAGCCAGTCCGTCTCCACCAGTTCCTTCGCGGTGGGACTCAGCTCGGGCTTGTGACGGATGGTCCCCGCATCCACGTCGATGCACGACGCGTCTTCGATGTGGAAGGTCCGTGTGTGCTGCCGGCAGAGGTGGGCGAGATGGTTGGTGTTGGAGGAGTTGTACCCGCCGATGACCACCATGATGTCGGGTGGCGACTTCATCATGTCCGCCACCGCGTCCTGACGCTCCTGGGTGGCGGAGCAGATGGTGCCGAAGGACCGGTAGTGGTCCTGGACGTGTTCCGGGCCGTAGCGTTCCACCATCGCCTCGTGGATCTTCATCCCGATGGCCATGGACTCCTTGGCCAGCATGGTGGTCTGGTTGGCGACCCCCATCCGCACGAGGTGTACGTCCGGGTCGAATCCCGGAGAGGTCTTGGCGTCGAAATGCTCCAGGAAGGCTTCCCTGGACAGGTGGCCGGGACGGAGGGCGATGTAGTCGCAGACCAGGGCCGCCTCCTCCATGTCCCGCACGATCACGTATTTCCCCTCGGGGTAGAGGGTCACCTGGGAGGCTGTGGCGCGAGACTCTTCGTGGGTGTACTTCCCGTGGATGACGGCCGTGAACCCGTCGCGCGCGTAGCTCTCCACGCGCTTCCACACGTGGAGGACCGAACCGCAGGTGGTGTCCACGAGGATGCACCCGATGTCCCGGAGAGTCTGGAAATCCTTCTGGGTCACCCCGAACGCGGGGATCAGGACCACGTCGTCGGGGATGAGGTGAGAGAAGTCGAACCGTCCATCCTCATCAGGATAGAGGAAGGAGATCCCCATGTCCGTCATGCGTTCGTTCACGTGCGGATTGTGGATGATCTCTCCCACCAGGTAGATCTTCCTGTCGGGAAACTTGTGGACGGTCTCGTAGGCATAGTCCACGGCACGGTCGACGCCGTAACAGAACCCGAACTCCTGGGCGAGCCGAACGGTGACGTCACCGAAGACGTCGGTGTATCCCCGGGCCCGGATCCTCTCCACCAGGGCGGACTGGTACTCCGAGTCTATGAGAGGCTTCAGCTCCTTCTTGAGCCCGAACCCCTTTCTGAAATAGGTGTCTTCCATCTGCCTCGAACGCGCCGATACGGGAGTGTCTTGGGTGACGACGAGCTACCCCACCGCCCCTATGCGGGTCCCACGCCGCCGGTGGGAGATGCCCCGGTGGAAGGTGTCTTGATGGATCATGTCCATCAACCTCCGGGTAGAGGTCGACCATGAACGTCTTCGGCCGCCTCCTGATCTTCTTCGTCGTGGTTCCCGTGGTGGAACTGCTCCTCCTCATCCGGATGGGTCAGGTGGTGGGCCTCTGGCCCACGCTCCTTCTCGTTCTAGGGACCGGGGCCGCGGGAGCCGCGCTGGCCCGCCGTGAAGGGACGAGGACCTTCCTGGCCTTTCAGCGGGAGATGGCCGAGGGACGCGTTCCCGGCCGGCCCATCATGGACGGGATCTCCATCCTGGTGGGGGGGGCGTTCCTCCTCACCCCCGGGGTACTCACGGATCTGGTGGGTCTTTCGCTCCTGCTCCCGGTGACGCGACGCGCTATCCAGCGGGCGGTGATCGGGAGAATCGAGGCGGGTCTGCGCAGCGGGTCCATCAACATGGTGGTGATGCGGACCCGGAACCCGTTCTAACGGCATCCTGACGGCTCCCCTGGATACTGGTACAGCGACGACATAGCTTCCCTTCGCCTCTCCGTTCCGTAACCGCCGACGGAAGTAGACACATGACTCACGACATCGCCTTTCTGGAACGCCTCCTGGATGCCGCGGGCCCCTCGGGATTCGAGGTGCGTCCTGCCCGGGTGTGGAGAGAGGAAGCCAACACCCTCACCGCGGACGTCCACGTGGACGTGAGCGGGAATTCCCACGCCACGCTCAACAAGGGTGGTTCACCCCGGGTGATGCTCGCCGGGCACATCGATGAGATCGGCCTGCAGGTCACGTACATCGACGAGAACGGCTTCTTGTACATCGACGAGATCGGGGGATGGGACCCCCAGGTGCTGGTCGGGCAGAGGGTGACCGTGATGGGACGCGAGGGCGACGTGCCCGGTGTGATCGGGAAGAAGGCGATCCACCTCATGTCTCCCGAGGATCGGACCAAGGCGTCCAAGACCAAGGACCTCTGGGTCGACGTGGGGGCTTCGTCCGAGAAGGAAGCGGTGGAGTTGGGTCTGAGGGTCGGAGACCCCATGGTCGTGGCCCACGGGATGGTCCGCCTCGCCGGCGACCGGATCGTGAGCAGGGCCATCGACAATCGCATCGGCGCGTACGTGGTTCTGGAGGCCCTCCGCCTCCTGGCCGACGACCCCCCGGCCGCAGCGGTCACCGCCGTGGCCACGGCGCAGGAGGAGATCGGGTACCACGGCGGCGGTGCGAGGACCAGCGCGTACTCGCTGGAGCCGGATCTGGCCATCGTGGTGGACGTGACCTTCAGCACCGACGTCCCCGACGTGGAGAAGAAGGAGTTGGGCGACCACAAGATCGGGGGCGGGCCGGTCCTGAGCCGGGGTTCGGCCTCGCACAATACGGTCGTCGAGGCCATGCTGGCGGTCGCGGAGAAGGAGGGGATCCCCCACACGCTCCAAGCGTCTCCCCGTTCCACCCGCACGGATGCCGACGCGATCCACCTGAGCCGGGGGGGCGTTCCGACGGCCCTGGTTTCGGTCCCCAACCGCTACATGCACTCCCCGAACGAGCTGGTGAGCGTGGAGGACCTGAGGAACACCGCCCGCCTCATCGCCGCGTTCATCCGCACACTTGGGCCGGACACCGATTTCACTCCCCGTTGACGGGGACCTGCACGCGGTCTACCGTACAAGGCTCCGGCGGCATCGACTCGGGGTCGCGACGATCTTCTCTCATGGGGAGAGACGCCCCACCGCCAGGCTTCCACGGCCTGCCTTCCAGGCTGACCTCGTGGGAGCGCGCCCAATCTGGTTCGTGCGGGTTCGGGTGGAACCGTCTGTCAGGACGACTCATAGCATGATCGACGCAGGAAAACTGGTCAAAGAGATCCAGGAAATGCGGGACGACGGACACCTGTCCGACGCCCTGCTCCGATTCGGCATCCGCGCCATCGCTTCCGCGACGGACAAAGCCAGTTGGGTGGGTGCATACCTGCTCAATTCCGAAGCCAACGAGCTCTGGCTCCACAACTACATCGGGTCCGGTACCGAGCACGCCAAGATTCCGGTGGGCACCGGGATCTGTGGGACCGCCGTGGCCGAGAAGGCCAATCAGAACGTTCCCGACGTGACGAAGGTCGAGAACTACCTCGCCTGTTCTCCCGACGTGCGTTCCGAGTTGGTGGTTCTGATTCGCGCGGGAGACGACATCTTCGGTCAGATCGACCTCGATTCCGAGGACGAGGCCGCCTTCACCGACGAGGACGAGGCCGCCGTGCAGGCGGTGGCCGACAAGCTCGCGGAGCAGCTCGCGGCGGAGCGGCGCTGAACACTGTGGGATGGTGACACCCCGGCCTTTCTTCCTGAACGCGGGGAACGAAGGCCCCTTCACGCTCGACGGGACGCGTACCCATCTCGTCGGTGAAGAAGAGGTGGCCATCATCGACCCGGGCCCGGACGTGGATCACCACGTCCGGGCCCTCGTCGCATCCGTGGAGGGAGCCCGCCGTACGTGGGTCATGGTCACCCACGGCCATGCGGATCACGCGGGGTCGGCCACGCGCCTCGCCGGGATCCTGGGAACCTCCGTATGGGGTCCGGCGGGGGTCGAAGCGGTGGACCGGCCCATGCGCGACGGGGATGCCGTAGTCACGGATCGAGGCGCCCTGGCGGCGCTCCACACACCGGGGCACACCCGGGATCACCTGGCGTTCCACTGGAAAGAGGAGCGAGCGCTCTTCGCCGGCGACCTCGTTCTCGGGCGGGGAGACACGACATGGGTGGCGGAGTACCCGGGGTGCGTGGCGGACTATCTGGCGTCCCTGGAGAAGCTTCGGGGGCTGGATCTGCGGGTGATCTTCCCGGCTCACGGGCCACCCCTGGATGAACCCGAGGCCGCGCTGCGTCGCTTCGAGAAGCATCGCCGGGAGCGGATCCGGCAGGTGGAGACGGTTCTGGCGCGTGACCCGGGCGTGGACGAAGCGGGATTGCTCCACGCGGTGTACGGGGAGTCCCTTCCCGCCGCCATGAGGAAGGCGGCGCTCCGGAGCCTCTGGGCCCTCCGTGAGTACGTGGAAACCAGCGATCGAAGGCCGGAGGGGGGCGTATTGCCGTGAGGTGAACGGGAGCGTATGGTGCATCAAAGTTCCCTCCTCTTCTCGCGCACCTCCTCGTTGTCATGGCCCCTCCTCTGTCCGGGTCAGTCGTCCATACGTTGCAGCGTCTGGTTGGGCCGGATCATGTGATCACGGACCCTGCCCGGCTGCTCGTCTACGAGTCCGACGGCCTCACGGCATATCGGACCGCGCCTCGCGCCGTGGTCCTTCCCGCCACCACCGAAGAGGTGGTCGCGGTCATGAAGCTTCTCCACGCCGAGGGGATTCCGGTGGTTCCGAGGGGAGCGGGAACGGGGCTGTCCGGGGGTGCTCTGGCCTCTCCCGGTGCCGTGATCCTGGGGACGTCCCGGATGAACCGGATCCTGTCCCTCGATCCGGAGAATCGCCTCGCTCGCCTGCAGCCGGGGGTGGTGAACACCCGTCTCAGCGACGCCGCGCGGCCGCATGGCCTGTACTACGCGCCGGACCCATCTTCGCAGACCACCTGCACCATCGGCGGGAACGTGGCCGAGAACTCCGGTGGCCCTCATTGCCTGAAGTACGGAGTGACGTCCCGATACGTGGTGGGGCTCACGGTGGTCCTGGCGGACGGCGAGGTGGTGGTTCTCGGGGGTGCGGGTGCGGACCCGTAC
>JAOUPR010000169.1 GCA_029879725.1 Gemmatimonadota bacterium
CCTTTCCCAGGGACGACACCACTCCTCCGGTGACGAAGATGTACTTGGTGGGCCGGGTGCTGGTCTGCGTCATGTCGTGGCTCGTACGAGGTTCGAGTGCCCCATGAGGGTGAGTTCCGCTTCCATCCGCGCGACGTCGGCGTGGGTATCCACGCCCCGGTGCGCGTCCTTCACGACGGCCACGCCGATGGCCATCCCCGCGTCGAGGGCCCTGAGTTGCTCGAGGCGTTCCCCGACTTCACCGCTCGACGGCGGTAAGGTAGCCCACCGCAGAAGGGCGTCCCTGTTGTACGCGTAGATCCCGATGTGGCTCAGGACGGCGTGCGTGGGGGGGACGACGCCGGGCAGGCTCCTGGAAAACGCCCATGCACGGCCTTCCGCGTCCACCATCACCTTCACCCGCGCCGGATCGGTGGCGTCCACGGTGTCCCGGAGGGGAGTCGCGCAGGTGCCGACTTCCCAGGGCCCGTCCGTCACGAGGCGCACCGCGGCCGCCACGTGCTCCTCTTCCACCAGAGGCTCGTCCCCCTGGATGTTCACGATGCAGTCGAATCCGGAGAAGGAGGCCGCGGAGGCCACTTCGGCGACCCTGTCCGTTCCGGAGAGATGATCGGCCCGGGTGATCACCACCGGCGCGCCGATGCTCCGGCACACCGCCGCGACTTCGCCGGAGTCCGTGGCCACGACGGCGTGATCGAGCACCCGCATGCGTTCCACGCGCTGCCAGACCCACTCGAGGAGAGGGGTGCCGAGGAGGGGATGGAGGGGTTTTCTGGGGAGACGGGTGGATCCCAGCCTGGCCGGGACGATGCCCAGAACACGCCGGTTCACCGGCCTGCTCCGGGGCCGAGGACGCGCGACAACCATGCAATTTTCACGCCACGGAAGGTACCGAAAGCCCGGGGGGAGGGTCAAGCCGGGGAGGGAGACCGACCCCCGACCTGGAGAAAGTTGCGCAGGAGCGTCTTGCCCGACTCGCTGAACCACGACTCGGGATGGAACTGGACTCCCCAGAGCGGGAGCGTGTGGTGCCGCATGGCCTGGATCTCCCCCATGTCCTCGGGGTCGGCGCTCCACGCAACGGGAACCAGCTCGTCCGGGAGAACGGCGGCGTCCGTGACCAGGGAGTGGTAGCGAGCCACGTCGAAGGTGTCGGGAATGCCGGCGAAGAGCGGGTCGCCGGAGTGGCGCACCGGTCCGGTCTTTCCATGCATGATGCGCCGGGCGCGGATGGTCCGTCCACCGAAGGCTTCCCCGAGACTCTGGTGCCCCAAGCACACGCCCAGCATGGGAATCCCCTCCCCTCCCAGGCGGCGGAACACCTCCACGCTCACGCCCGCTTCGGCGGGGGTGCAGGGCCCCGGTGACACGACCACCCGCGCCGGTGCCATCTCCGCCAGCGCCGCGACGTCGTACTGGTCGTTGCGCACCACGACGGGGTCCGCGCCGAGATCGCCCAGGTACTGGACGAGGTTGAAGGTGAAGGAATCGTAGTTGTCGATGACCAGGAGCATGGATGGGGCGTCAGGTGAGAAGAGGCTCGAGGGTCTCCACCAGGCGAGCCGGCGGATAGGGTTTGTGGAGGAACACGCAAAACGGGTCGTCGAGATCACCGATCCGTTCCTGCGTGTATCCGCTGGAGAGGATGACCGGGAGTTCGGTGTGGGTCTTCCGGATCGACTCCAGCACCTCCAGCCCGTCCATCCCCGGCATGGTCACGTCGAGGATCACCGCGAGCGTCCGGTGGCCATCGGACTCGAGGAAGGCCAGTGCACGCGCCCCGTCTTCGACGGCTTCGGCTTCGTATCCGGCCCGGCGCAGGCCACGCGTCAGCACCTCCCGCACGGTGCGTTCGTCGTCGACCACCAGGATACATCCCTCCCGGCCGGGAAGCGCCTTGGCGGCGGGGCTCGGCGGTGCGGTGGGATCGGGGCCGACCGGGAGGTCCGCACGGGGCGCCGCGGGCACGACCAGGGACGGTATGCAGACCGTGATGGACGTGCCGGACCCTTCATCGGTCTCCAGAAGCACGTCTCCTCCCAGACCCCTCGCCACACCGAGCACGGCGGCCAGCCCGAGCCCGCGCCCCGTGAACTTGGTCGAAAAGAAGGGGTCGAACGCCCTGGCCGCGGTATCCGGATTCATCCCACTTCCGCTGTCCGTGACGCGGAGCGTGGCGTACCTCCCCGGCACCAGGTCACCCGCGGTACCCCGCGTCGACACACGTCGGGTCGACACCGCTACGTGGATCCGGCGTTCACGCTCCCGATGGAACGACTCCAGGGCGTTGCGGACCAGGTTGATCACCGTCTGCACGAGCTGCGGCTGATCGGCCTCGACCATACACCCCGGCTCGATCTCCCGGGTCAGGGTCACCGAAGAGGGCACGGACGAGGACATGAGGTTCAGTGCCGCGTCCACCACCTCCCCGAGATCGAGGGCCTCCCGCGAAACCCGGCTGCGTCCGGCGAACGTCAACATCTGCTCCGTCAACTCGGCGGCCCGCTTGGCTTCATCCAGAATGTCCTGCGCGGTCTCCCGGTCGGCTTCGG
>JAOUPR010000170.1 GCA_029879725.1 Gemmatimonadota bacterium
TCCCCCACGTTGAACGAAACCGGTCGACCCGCCCGTACGACCCCGGTCTTCGGGGCGGCACCAGGGTCGATCGCACGCATTCGAAGGAGGCACCCCGATGCGCAAGTTGACCCTCTTCACGCTCCTTGTCGGCGTATTCGCCTGCACCGACACTCCGTTGGTGGGTCCATCAACGGACGGTGAGCCGCAGCCCCTCTTCTCCATGGTCGGAGACGCCGCGCCGGCCCTCATGAGCACCATCGACTATGTGTTCGCCGGGCACCTGGGCCAGTTCGATGCCGACGGAAGGCTGTTGGTCTGGGATGGAACCATCGACGGAGAGGTGAACGGGCAGATCCTCTGGTGGTTCGTCCTCGGTGCGGGGCCTCCCAACAAGCCCCCCCAGGCCCTCGTCGGATTCTATGAGGCACGGTGGGAGATCTGGGACGGAGAGACCCTGCTCATGGCCGGGAACAGCTCGGGTACCACGGCGAAGCCGCCGGGCCTGGACGGAATCTGGCGGGGCAAGGGCATCGTCACCGAAGCGAACGCTGACTACGCCGAGTGGATCGGCCGGCCCATGTTCGAAGACGGGAACGTCGCCTGGGCCTTCCCCTACTCGGGTCAGGGCACCTTCCGCATCAACTGACGAATTCGGGGCACCCCCGAAGCGCCGGAACGAGGGCCTCGCGAACATCGGTGGCGCTCGCATACCGGTCCCCGGGGTCCTTGGCCAGACACCGCTGGAGCACGCGGTCCAACGCCAGGATCCCGGGGTCGTCACCGGGTAGGTGGAAGGGCTCCAGGACGATGGCGGCCAGGAGTTCGCTGTAGCTCTCCCCCGAGAAGGGCCACCGGCCCGTGAGGGCTTCCACCACCATCACGCCGAGAGCGAAGAAGTCGGCCCGAGCGTCCACGTCCAGACCCCGGAGCTGTTCAGGAGCCTGGTACCCGAGGGTACCCACCACGGCGCCGGTGGCGGTCAGGTAGTCGCCGGTCGTGTCGGCGGGACGAACCTTCGCCACGCCGAAGTCCAGAATCTTCACCAGGTCGGGACTCTCGTCGCCGCGCACCCTCACCACGTTGTCCGGCTTCAGATCCCGGTGGATGATCCCTTCGCTGTGGGCCGCCGCGATTCCGTCCAGGAGGGGACCGAACCACTCGGCGGCCGCGGCACCCGAAAGCGGCCCCCGGGCCCTCAGTTCCTCCCGAAGCGTGACGCCCCGGATCCGCTCCATGACCAGGTACGCTCCGTGGGGTTCCAGGTCGCCATGGTCGTAGACGCGCACGATGTTGGGATGATCGACTCGCGCCACGGCCCGCGCCTCCCTCCTGAATCGTCGCAGCCCCTGCGCACGTCCCATCGCCGACCCCAGGAGGAACTTGATGGCCACAGTCCGGTGCAGCCGGCCATCCATGGCCTCGTATACCGTGCCCATCCCTCCCTGTCCGATGCGGGCATCCAGGCGGTAGCGCCCGGCCACCATCCTCGGAAACGGGAGAAACAGGCCGAGCTTTTCCTGGTCCCGACTACACCGTTCCTCCGTGGAATCGTAGCAGAGGCCGCAGACCGGACACTCCTTCACCAGGTTGACCCGCTCCGGCCCCAGGTGGGCCAGGACGTCGGTACGGATGCGGCGTTCCTCGGAGATGTCCTCTCGGAGGAGTAGGTTCTCCCGGACCATGGCCGCCTGCTTGGCCACCATGCTCAGGAGTGAGAGGTCCTGGGTGGAGTACGGCTCCTCTGAGCGCTTCTCGGACAGCATCAACACCCCCGACACGCGCTCGTCGCTGACCCCCAGGGGAACGGCGAGGCACATCCCCTCGGGAAGGTCCGGGTCTCCCGTCAACGGCACGTCGGGCCCAGCGCCCTTTTCCGCGATCCGGGTGAGGAGCGCTTCGGGGGGTGGGTTCGCATCCCCCTCGAACCAGACGTGCACCTCGTTGGGATGCAGGGCGTAGTCCACCTGAGCCATCACGAGGGGCGACACGTCTCCGGGACGGGTGAGCCGCCCCAGATCCGCCAGGAGGCCCGCCAAAACCCGCTCTCGATCGTACTGCTGCCGGAAGAACCGCCGGTCCAGCCACCGGCTCAGTGATTCCCGGTGCCTCAGCGACAGCCCCATGGCAACGATGAGCCAGAGATAGCCGGCGTTCTGACCCACGAGTTCGCCGATGGTGCGGTCGCGGTGCACCACCGCCGTGAGCACCAGAGCCGTGGCCGGGAGTGCCAGGAGGAGTTGGAGAGCCCGCCTGGCCAGGAGGTACTGGACCCCTCGCCGGATCACCACCGCGATGTCGAACACCCGGTGTCGCACGACGGCGTACGCCACGCCCAGGGGGATGACCACGGTACCGGCGCCGGCGGCCAGCGTCGCGCCCCGCCACAACCCGCCGGGGATGGGGGACGGCTCCGGGGCGTAGAGATGACGAACGAAGGCGAGGACCGCCCAGAGAAGCTGGGGCGAGAGGCCCACCGCGCCGGTGAAGACGATCCAGCGGATCCGCCTTCGCTTCTGGCGG
>JAOUPR010000171.1 GCA_029879725.1 Gemmatimonadota bacterium
GGCGGCTCCGGTGTTGGGGCTTGCCTGTCGGGGCGCCTGGTCCGCGCCCAGCCCCGGCTCCTGGTTGGCCTCGGTGCCGGCGTCCCAGAGGAGGACCTGACCGGTCACGTCTCCGGTGAGCTGGCTCCCGGCCATGTCGTAGAGGGGAATTCCGTCACCCGTGGGGGCGAGGAAAAGGTCGTTGGATTGTCCGAACATGGTGGCCAGGGAAAGCTTGGCGCCTACCGGGGCAGAGAAGACGGTCTCGTAGATGCCCCCGGGGAAGAGTGGGCCCGCCTGGGTGTCGCCCAGCGGGGTGTGGAACACGCCGGAGGCGGTGAAATCATACACCGCCGAGACGTTCTCGACACGGATCTCGAACTCCGTGGCGGTGGGGGGAACGGTCGTGTCGTCCCCGCAGGCCGAAAGTCCGGCCGCGGTGAGCGCCAACGCTACGTAGGATCGACGAAGCTGGAACATGATGTATGCTCCCTTTATGGAGTGGGTATCGCGGGCTCGACATGCCGATTGCGTGGCGGCCCTGATTCGCACTCCCTTCAGGTCAATCCTCGTGCCCGCTCCGGGAAACGCCGGCCAATGGCCGGTCAAGTGCTTGTGGGAGAATCACTTGGAAGCGCTCGGGCGGGGGGAAGCGCTTCGCGCCGGGCGTTTCATGAAACGCCCGGTCGGGTGACGTGGAACGGTGCATGAAACGTTCGCTACTTCACCCGAGTCCACGTGAGGATATGCGTGACCGGCGAGCCATCGGAGACGCGGCGCGCGGCGGACCGGAGTTCCAAACGGTCGCCGCTCAACTCGAAAGTGCGTTGATAGGCCTGGCCGATCCAATTCGGCGCGATGGCGACCTTTGGGAAGTGAACGACGTAGTGTTCATCGGCGTGGACTTCGTATCGGCCGCAATAGCCGCCGAATCCCATGATCGCGGAAAGTGCTTCGTCGGGAGTAGGGAAGTCTTCGTCACTCCATGTCGGCCGACTGGTGTCGATGAGCTGCGCGCACACATGCCCGGTGGAGTCGTACATCAGGTACCCCGCCGGGTTCGGTCCATAGTCGGGGCTGTCCATCACCCGGGCATCTTCTTCCTCCGTCACCGCGACCAGTCTCCAGGTGCCCAGCAACTGCGTCGCGAGCGAGGTGTCCCGAGACGGAGGCGACATGGAGGTCGGGTCATTGGCCCGGATCGCGGGAACCTGGGAGAGCAGCACGCCGGCGAAGCACGCCGACGCCCAACGGACACGTACGCTCATGGACCACTCCGGTTCGGGATCGCGCCTCCGTACGGCCCCGGGAGCACGATCGAGGACACCTAGAAGAAACGCCCCGCCTCCGCCACCGCCTCCAGCGCCTCCGGCATGGACGGGACCTTCGCGAACCTTCCCGCGAAGATGCGACGATTGTACAGCTCGTAGATCTGTTTCGCCGAGATCTCACCGTTGTCGAACGTGGTGTTGGTCAATTCCGGCATGACCACCGAATAGCCGAACTCGAACGCCACCCGGCACGTCGTATCGACGCAGTACTCGGTCTGGATTCCGACCACGATGAGGGTGTCGACTCCCCGACCGTCCAGGTGACCTCGCAGGTCGGTGTCGCGAAAGGCGCTGTTGTATCGCTTGCGAACGACCTTCTCTCCAGGGGCCGGACGGATCGCATCGTGGATTTCCCACCCCGGTGTTCCGGGCTCCTCGTCCTCACCAGGTAGACCGTCATGTTGGACGTACACGACATCGAGTCCGTAGGCCCGGCAGGCCTCGATCAACGTTCTGATGTTGTGGATCACGGTGTCGCCCTGATACGGACCGCGGGCAACCGCCGCCGCCTGAACATCCACCACCAGGAGTGCAGTCAATCCGGAAGAGTGTGTCATTTCGGCGATGTTCATCCATACCTCGAAGGCTCGGGCGACTCGTGATGCTTGCTCCCGACCCCGCCGTGAATCCTGCGAAGCTGCGTCCGAGTTGATCTGACCCCCTGAAACGAGACCGGGCCGAGTTTTAGGTTTCGGCCGGTTGCTCCGCCCCCCGATTCCGGTCCACCAGGAGGGTGAAAAACCGAGCCGATTGGGACCTGGGATGAAGTGGCCGCCGCCTCCGAAGTGGGCGGGAGCCTGGTCCTGCAAACTACTGTGGGGTCGGACGTTGTTGTCCTCGTTCTTCCAGCGCTGGAGTGTCTGCTGCGCGTCCTCCAGATCGATAAACCAGTGTTGTGATAGACACTCCCGCCTGAGGGGTACCGTTGAAGGCCTCGATGATCGGGTTGTCCGTTGGCTTGCCCGGCCGGCTGAAGTCGAGCGTCCCCTGGTTCCAGTAGGCCCAGTGGTCGAGAGCTCGCGAGGTGAACTCCGTTCCGTTGTCCACGGAGATCACGCGGGGAAGGCTTCCGCGCCTCTCGGCCGCTTCACTCAGCACCCGCCCCACGTCTTCGCCTCTGAACCCCACACCCGCCTCGAGCGCCACGCACTCGCGGCTGTAC
>JAOUPR010000051.1 GCA_029879725.1 Gemmatimonadota bacterium
GTCGGCCGGGGGGCGGGTGGCCCGGGGGCGGGTGGCCCGCCCCTGGGCTCTCGCAGCCGCCCGACCAGCCGTGGCTCTGGTGGATCGGACGGAATCGAACGAGGGAGCCCTGCCCCAGAGACACGAAAAAGCCGGAAGCCCGCGTCTTCCGCGGACTCCCGGCCAGTGCCCCGCCAGGGACTCGAACCCCGAACCTACTGATTAAGAGTCAGTTGCTCTGCCAGTTGAGCTAGCGAGGCGTGTTCCGGTGGGTGTGCCGCCACCGGAGCAGAAAAAGTTACCCCGAACGTGTTCGGGGTCAAGTCATTCGCCCCCGGGAGTCGACACCTCCACTTCCACGTCGAAGCCTTCACGGACGCTCTGCGTGACCACGCAGAAGTCCTCGAATATCTCGAGACACCGCTCCAGGCGGGCCGGCGGCGCGTCCCCGAGCTCGGGCTCGAGGACCACCTTCATCCCCGCGATCCGGAGGCGGCCGGCGTCGTTCCTCTCTATGGAGCCCTCCACGCGCGCACGGAGGCCGGAGATCTCCACACGGGACTTCTGGAGACAGAAGAGGAGACTCGCCGCCAGGCAGTTCCCCACGGCGGCGGCCAGGACCCGGGCCGGGTTGGGCCCCTTCCCTTCCCCCAATGGGGCGGGCTCGTCGGTGTGGAGCACGTCCCAGGTGGGATCGCCGAAGTCGATGTCGAACTGGAACCCTTCGCGCTGCACCACGTCGAGGGTGAATCCGGACCCGCTCATATGTATTCCTCTCAGGTGCTGGGATCCACCGTGTATCCCAGGTAGGTCAGAAGAAGGATGTACCCCAGGGCCACGAACGCCAGGTAGGTCCAGAGCCTTCGAGGACGTGCGTCGGGCGCCTGCGGGCGGTCCAGGAACGGTACCACGAGGAGGACCAGCCCGGCGAGACCGAACCCGAGGATCCCCACCAGCTCCCCGTCGATTCCCAGGATGTGGCTGGGAAGGTACTTCAACGTCTGGAACATGAACATGAAGTACCATTCGGGCTTGATCCCCACCGGGGCCGGCGCGAAGGGGTCGGCCTTGACTCCCAGGTGCGCCGGGAGGAAGGCGGCGGCCGCCGCCAGGAGCGCCAGCGCGCACAGCCATCCCACCAGATCCCGCATGAGGAACTGGGGAAAGAACTTTATGGTGCGCCGCGGGCCCCCCTCGGCCTCGATGCTCGGCGGCACGCTCATTCCATGGCGCTGGACCAGGAGCACGTGCAGGGACACCAGCATGAAGGCCAACGCCGGCAACACGGACACGTGGAAGGCATAGAAGCGCGTCAGCGTGGCGCCGGAGATATCTTCGCCACCGCGTAGCAGGTTTCGCACGAACGGCCCCACCACCGGAATCACTCCGGGGATCTCCGTCCCCACCCGGGTGGCGAAGAACGCCAGCTCGTTCCAGGGAAGGAGATACCCGGTGAACCCCAACCCCATGGACACCCCCAGGAGGGCCACGCCGGTCATCCAGGTGAGCTCACGTGGGGCCCGATACGCCTTGAGGAGAAACACGCTGAAGAGGTGCACGAAGGCCATGAAGATCATCAGGTTCGCGCCCCAGGAGTGGATGGACCGCACCAGCCATCCGAACTGCACCTCCGCCATGAGGAACTGCACCGACTCGTAGGCCCCCTCCGCGCTGGGCCGGTAGTAGAGGAGGAGGAGGATTCCCGTGCAGATCTGGAGCATGAAGAGGAAGAGGGCCATTCCGCCGATGTAGTACCAGAACGAGTGCCGGTGGATGGGCACTTCCTTCTTCCGGATGAGGGGCATCAGGGCGCTGAAGCCCACCCGGTCGTCCAGCCAGGAGACGAGGGACGCGATCAGCCCGGAGGGAGTTCGGTCCATGGCCGTCAGCTCTTCACGCTCACGACGATCTGCCCACCCCGGACGTTCACGTCGAATGCCTGCAGGGGCCGGGGCGGCGGACCGGCGATGTTGCGCCCGTTGAGGTCGAAGTGCCCGTTGTGGCAGGCACACCAGATGTGGCCCAGGTCGTCGCGGAACTGGACGGTGCAATCCAGATGGGTGCAACGCGCGGAGAAGGCCTTCAACTCGCCGCCGGGCGTCTTCACGATGATCCCGGGCCTGGACCCGAACTTGAAGATACGCCCCGCGTTGGGGGGAAGGTCGTCGGCACCGAAGGGGAGCGCCACGGAACTCACCGCGGACTCCGGCACTTCGGGAGGAATGACGTACCGCACCACCGGGTACACGACGGCCACCACGAACGCGCCCAGGCTGGTGCCCAGCAACCAGTCGACGAATCCCTTCCGGGAGAGATCGGAACGGGTGCGATCACTCTTGTCGTCCATTACGCTTTCTCCGTGGGTGTAGTACCGCCCCCGCTCATCCAGCCTCCACTTCGCGCCGCGTCGCTGCGACCTCCTCGGTACCCACGTGGAGCAGCTTGGCCACCTGGCTCATGAAGCTCACTTCCCGCTCCGTGAGCACTCCATCCGAGTACACGAGTCCCCACAACTCCTTCACCAGAGCCCGACGTTCTGACTCCGAATAGTGGCGCGACACCAGGTCCGCGAGCCGTCCGAGCTCCACCGGCCCGCTCCGCTGAGCCTGTACCAGCGCGATGAGTTCGTCGGCCTCGCTGCGGACGAGTCCGTAGCGGGTGCGTATGAGCTCGATGAGGTGTCCGCGCTCCTCGTCCGAGAAGCTGTCGTCCACGTAGGTGGCTTCCAGCAGGATGCCGCAGGCCGCCAGCCGCATCGCTTCGTGGGTGGGAGGCATCCCGCCGGAGGCCCCCATGGTGGTGTCGAAGAACCCGCCGATCATCGCCAGCAACTCCGCGATCCTCGCGTCGGCCTCCCGGATCTTGAAGAGGAGCGTCATGACCAGAAGAAGGATGATCCCGGCCGCCAAGCCGAGCCCCATGCGCCGGAAGTCGTACTCCGCCAGCGCCGCCACCCCCCGATCCCGCGCGCGATCCGTGATCACGAACCCGGCCTGGGCCTCGGTGCGCACCGGGTCGACCTTGAAGGTATGGATGGCGCTCCGGGCGTGGGTCTGGGCGTTGGTCACGTCCTCCAGCTCGAAGAGCGCCTGACTCACCTCCATCCCACGGTCCTCCGCGTCCAGCAGAATCCCCTCCGCCTCCGAGACCTCCCACTCCAGGGAATCCAGCACGCCGGCCATCGTGTCGAAGGCACTCCCCGCCGAGTCGCCTTCCTCGTGGCAACGCATGCACACTTCCACGGACCGGTCGCCGAGCGAGGCTTCGTCCACGGGCTGGATGGCGTGATGGTCGTGGCAGGTGGCGCACCCGGGAAGACCGTTCTCCCGGAAGATCTCCACGTGGCCGCTCTGGTCGAAATAGTCCCCCATGACCGAGTGGCACTGTCCGCACACGTTGCGCACGGATGTGAGCCCGGGCGGGGCCGCCCCGTGATTCCCGTGACAGTCGTTGCACACCGGGGCGGAGAGATCCTCGTCTTCGGTCAGGAGCTTGCCGTGGACGCTCCCGTAGTACTTGTCCACCTGATCCGTGGCGACGTCCCTCCCCGCCATGTGGTCGGGATCGGCATGGCACCGTCCGCACGTCTCGGGAACGTTGGCCGCGTATACGGTGGAGGCGGGATTGGACGGAGGCAGGATCCGGTGCGCGGGATGGCAGTCCACGCACGTCGCCACGTCGGGATCGTCGAGGTCACGCAACCGCTGCCCGTGGACGGAGGTCCAGTACTCCGGAACCTGATCCACCCGGAGCTGCGGGTTGAACTGGCGCATGAAGGCGCCGTCGGAGTGACAGCGTCCGCACATCTCCGGTATGCGGCTCCGCAGGGGCGCGCTCAGGAACCCCGCCGCCGGATCGAGATGCTCCCCGCCGCCGCCGTGGCAGGCGAGGCAACCGAACCCCGCCGCCGCGTGGACGTCCTCCCCGTAGGTGCGGACCGGATCCACCAGGCGGTCATCGTCCAGCTCCAGGTGGCACGATACGCAATCCTCCACCGTGGGGAGCGTTTGCGCTCCGGCGCGTGTGGGAAGGAGGAGAAGCGGCACCAGGAACGCCGTACCGGCGACCTTGCCCCATCGAAGGATCATCGCGCCGACTCCCGGTCGAAGGGGCGAGTCGCGGAGCGGACCTGGTGGCACGTGGCGCACTCCTGACCCATCTCGTGCTCCTCCTGCTCCTGGTGGCACACCAGGCACACACCCCGGTCGTCGGCCATGGTGTCGAGGGTCGCGTCGGAGTGGCATCGGGCTCCCGCGCATCCCAGGTGGGCGTCCAGGTCGTGGTCCCGACGCGTCGTCGTCGGATGGCATGTGAGGCAGCTCGCGCCCGGCTCGTGATGCTCCTGGTGGCATGCCCCACACTCCGTGGTGGCCGGACGGGCGGGCGTCTCCTCGTGGCATTCACCGCATCGGCGATCGACGTGGCGAGCGTGGTCGAAGGGAAGGTCCCGCTCTCGGGACTCACCCGAGATTTCGAGGCGGACGGATCTCTGCACCGTCCTCGGCGCCACCGAAGCATGGCACTGTGTGCAGTTTCTCCGTTGGTCCGCGGCATGGTGGCAGGCCAGGCACTCCCCCTCCCGGAATCTCCTGCGCGACGCGAGGTTCACCGCGCCATGGCACTGCGAGCACTCCTCTGTGGCGTGCACGGTGTGCCCGGGAACCGATGCGTGGCACACGGAACAGCCGACTTCCACGTGGGGGTCATGGGTGAACCGCTCCCGGTGGGCCGCGAACTGGAGCTCGACGGGGGCGGTCCGCCAGCGGGGAAGGTCCTCCGGCGCCTCGGCGGCGAGGGAGTCTTCAGTCGTCGTAGCCTCCGTCCCCGCCAACGCGTCGCCGGAAACCTCCTCCTCCTGCGGACGCTCCCCCCCGCAACCCGCGACCATCGCGAGCAACAAGGCCGCGGCCGCTCCGGCATTCCCGTGCCGGACACCACCCCACGTACCCGTCTTCATGAGCGGCTCACCCCGTCGTGGGAGACCCGTACGCCGTCCCGGGGATGGAGGAGGCGGAACAGGCCCAGAAGGGCGGGAGTGCCGACCCACACCGTGACGCCTCCCGCCAGAACGCCCGCCATCAGAGGCCCGATCACCACGTCGCCCCTCGAGACCGGAACGGTACGTCCGAGAAAGACGAAGAACGCCACCACGGCGACGCCCGCGAGAAGAGGAACGCCCACCCGGGCGTCCCGCCATCGGCGGACGAGGCGCAACAACGCCCGCTCACCCTCCACCACGGCCCAGCCGCACACCACGAGGCCGAAGAGGATGGACCCGCCCGCCGCGATGATCCACATGAGCCGGGGGTGGGTCACGAGGGCGGCGGTGAGTGAGATCCCCGAGGTGATGACCCAGGCGATGCCGAGGACGGGGACGAGGAACAGGAGGGACCGACCACAGTAGCGCCACGCCCCCATGGCGGTGAGCGAGCGTGGCCGGCCCGCCACGCCCAACACACAGCCATGGAAGAGGCCACCGAGGGCTCCGAGGATGAACAGCACGGGCGCGGCCAGGAGCTGGAATCCCGGTTCGACCTTCCCCGTGAGCGTGAAGACGCCGATCATGAGTCCCCCGCCGGCGATTCCTCCCGCCGCACTGAACGACAGGAGTATCCTTCCACACGCACCGTTCACGCCCGAGACGGCCTCCAAGGCCCTCGAAGTGAGTCGGTACGCAGGCAGTGATCGCATGATGATCCCCGGATCCGGAGACCGGGCGACCCCACGGCCCGGTCATCTCGGAACGCGATGCTGATCTATCTGATTCGTCCTCGGGAGGACGATGACGCTACCGAATAGCGATCCTGCGCCTGCGAGCGATCCTGGATTCGTACCTGCGTAGGAGTATCGTAGGACACGCCCCGTCGTCGCTGTCGGTATCCTACGGATACCGATGTGGGGATTATTCCCTCTCGTCCGGGGCCCCACCCGCCGCGCCCAGGACGTCGGGGCGCAGCGTGTGGACCAGGTAGAAGGAAACGGCGTCGATTTCCCGGGGCGTGATCCCCGCCTTCCCGAACACGGGCATCCCCTCCTCGTGCCCCACGTACACGACGTGTCGAAGCGTGTCCAGCGCCGCGAGGGGCCAATCCGGCTCCACGAGCGAAGGCATCTCCAGACGGCGCTCACGGGCGTACTCCGTGTCCCCCCGCCCCATCGTTCCATGGCACCGGCGACACTTCTCCGCGTACACGGTGTTCCCCTGGAAATCCCGCACGCTGTCGGCGCTCCAGGACACCGAGTCGAACATCGTGACGGAATACTGCGCTTCGGCCTCCCGGACCCGTTCCGCCCGGTCGGGTGGCTCGAAGTCGTGACCGCAGGCCCCCGCGACGAGGGCCGCCCCGAACGAAAACACCATTCCCCGACCCATAGATCTCCACTTCATCGAATCGAATCCGCTCCACTGGGTTTCATCAGCGTGGCCCCGGGGACCAACGATTGTGCTCGCCGCAACGCTTCCGCCGCCGCCTCGTCGTTCCCGAGCGCGTGCTCCGCCATGTATACCCCGAACCACGCCGCGGCGATCTCCGGGTCGATCTCCGTGGCCGCCCGATAGTGATCACGAGCGTCCGCGAAGTCGTCCCGACGGTACGAGGCGCTGCCGCTGTCCAGATGCGCCACCACCTCCGGCGAGAAGTTCTCGCGGTGCTGTGCCGCCTCCGCGGGATCGAACGTTTCGGTTCGCTGGTCGTCCGGCCTGCACCCCGCCAGGACGGCCAACGCCAACACCGACGTCATCGTCAGTCTCGTACTCATGGGCTGCTCCCGTTGATGGGCGCGCGGGCGTGGCAGGCGAAGCAGGCTCGGGGGCTCCGTTCCCAGGCGCGCTGGGCATCGAAATCAGGGCCATGGGGATTGATCTTGAACGCACCCAGGACCCCGTGGCACTGTGTACAGTCGTTCTGCTGGTGGCAACTCACGCACGACTCGAGGTTCTGGCGTGCACCCTGCCCATGGCGAAGGAGCCAGAGGGGCTCGGCGTCGTGGTATCCGGGCCCGAGGCGGCCGAACCCGGTCAGCCCGCTCTCCTGGTGGCACGCGCGGCAGAACACTTCCGTGCTGTGGCAGGTGGAGCACTCGGAGGTCCTTCCGAAGGCCGCGGCCGAGTGCCGGCTCACGAAGCTCGGAGGATGGTATCCACCGTTCGCCGGTCCGTCGTGGCAGGCGACGCAGAACGTCTGCTCGTGGCACGTCGCGCAACTCGCGCCCGAAGCCGCGGACACACTCCCGTGGATCCCCATGAAGAACAGCGACTCGTGGGTATCCGGGGCGTGCGCCGTCACTCCCACGCCGGGCGCCACCACCTGGCTGCGTGACGGCAGACCCGCGACCGCCCCGGGAACCGGCGCGACGTGGCATGCACGGCAATCGTCGGAGGTATGACACGTCACGCACTCCGCAGCCGCGGTACCCGCCGCGGACCGATGGTTCTCCAGCCACGCGGCGTCCTCGTGGCTGGAAGGCTCGTTGTAGTGGGCCACCGCGGGGGGCAGCTCCATCTGGGCCGGCGCCGCCGGGATCGCCTGGATTTCTCCACGATCCGCGTCCACGTGGCAGGCGGCGCATCGATCCTGCGTATGACAGGTGGCGCACCGCGCCCCCTCGGTGGAGGCCCGGCGCCCATGCTCCTCGGAAAGGAAGCCGGGGATCTCGTGGTCGGCCGGAACCGGGATGTCTTCGATCTGGAGGCGAGTGAAACGCGATTCCGCGAGAGGGACGTGGCAGGTGGTGCAGTCGGCGTCGACCTGGTGGTCGGTGGACCGGTGCTCATGGCAGCTCCAGCACTGGCCGAGCTGGATCCCCTCGGAAACCGACATCCGCCCGCGGCCCGGCTCGGAGTGGCACCCCTCACACACCTGCGCGGGATCCCCCTCGCGTTCGAGGCTCCGGGCATGCTCCGCGTGGGAGAAGGTCACGTTGTCGGCGACGGCCACGGGAGGCGACCACTCCACCCGCTCCTCCTGATCTCCGTCGTGACAGCGGGCGCACGCCTCGGGAGAGGGATAGTAGTCCGCCTCGTCCGACGCAGGGATACCCTGGTGGCACCCCGTACAGAGTGGGAAGAGACCCTGGTGGCGCTCGTGGGGAAAGCGATCCTCCTGAAGGGCCCGGACCCCGCCCGCCACACCCACCCCGAGAACCAGCGTGACGGCCAGGACCACCCCGACCGGACGCCAGCCGACGACGTTCCATCCCCGCGTATTCATCGGGTTCCTCCCCGCTCGAGTCCGGGTTCACGGCCCACGCCCACCCGCAGCGACGTCCAACCCCGGGTCTGATTCCACGGACTCTCCACCGTCGAGTCCGGCGTGCGGTGCCGGAGCACCGTCACACCCCCCGTGAACGAGAGACGGTCGGTGAGCTCCGCGTCGGTGGAGAGCCCTCCGCCGAAGGCCCGACCCTCCCCGAGCCGGAACTGCTCGAACTGCTGGAACGTGGTGCCCGACAAGGCGACCCCGAGACCCTCCCGCACCCGGAACCGTGCCACGGCGTCGGCGGAGTTCAGGAATCCTCCGGGGAGCCATTCCAGGACATACCGTCCCTCCACCGCGAGACGGGTCATGGGATGCCACTGGACTCCCGCGGATCCGCGCCACCCGTCGTCCCGCAGGGGCTGGAGGACCACCGTGGCCCCCGCGTCTCCATAGCTGCGCCATCCTCCTCCGAGCCAGATCCCGAGATCCGAGGAAGGGGACCAACCCACGCGGGTCTCCGCCTCGGTGTACGCCACCGGCTCGAAGTACCCCCAGATGGTGGAGAGCTGGAAGTAGGGCACGTATCTGCGGGCCGTGGCCTCGACGAGCCAGTGCCCACCCCCCAGCGGAACCGTGGCCGAGAGATGGCTCTTCCCGATTCGCTGGAAGGAGAAGTCGTAGTCCAACGCGGCGGAGAGGCGGACGCCGGGAAGGGTGGAGGTCACGTCGAGCGACGCCCGCTCCGAGACGAGCGAAGCCCGGTCGGCGTGGATCTCCCTCTGGTACCGTACCGTGGCGGCCGTCAGGGAATGACGGTATCCCGCGCTCCCTCCCACCACGTGCACGTTCTGGTCGGTGAGGTAACTCTCCAGCCCCTTCAAGGCGTCGTAGCCCGGCTCGCGGAGACCGCGCGCCAGGCTCCACCCTCCATACGCCTCGATCGCCCATCGGCCCGGCGTCCAGAAGACGCTCGCGCCGTCGAAGGCGGCGAAGCCCAGTCCGGAGCGGATCTCCTGCCTGCCCGCCCGGGCGCGAACCCGTCCGCGTACGAGCTGCGCGTATCCGAGGAGGGCGTCGAAGCGGTCGTCGGAGCGGGGCCACACGAAGGCGTCACCGGCGCGGGCGCGGGCACGGAGGAGCGTCGTGACGCTCAATCCCTCCACGCCGAATCCCCATGCCGTGAGGTTGACGTCCTGCGTGGCCGCCAGCGTCCAGCGCTGGGGTCCCAGGGCGTAGAGGGTGCAGAGATCCTCCAGGGCGCAGGTGACGAGCCTGCCGTCGAAGACCGGCCGGCCGAGCGCGTCGAGAGTGAGTTCGCTCCGGAGCACGGTGTCCAGGGCCAACGGGCGCATCTCCACCACCTGGACGGTGCTCCCCACCCACCCTCGCACGCCCTGCGCCGCCGCGCTCGCCGGGATCCCCATGCACGCGACCATGCACAGGAGACCCCCAACGGACGAGATCACATTCCGCTTCCGGCCGTACCGGCTACCTGTGAGACTCATGCTGACGACCCTCCTCTCAGCGGGCTCGCGGATCGGGGAGCGTGTGGCATTCCGCGCACGTCCGTCCCGGACGGTGGTCGCCCAGGTCCTGATGGCACCCCAGGCATACCTCCCGCGTGCGGGGCACACCCTGGATGGGAGGATCCGTGTGGCACCCGGACCCCATGCACGTCACGTGCGCCTCGGCGGCCGGGTGGGCCGACGTGGGCGCGCGATCATGGCACGACGCGCATTCCGCCGTGGCCTGGTGGTGGTCCTCGTGGCACCCGGCGCAGTCCGCGCCGCTCCCGTCCAGGGCGAGGCCCTGGGTGTGGCACGCCCCGCAGTCCACGGACTCGTGGGGCTGGTGGGCGAAGTCCATCCGCCGCGGCCCGGAGGTACCGACGGAAAGGGTGAAGTTCCTGCGGATGGAAGATACGCCGCCGGGCGCGTCCGCAGGCGTATGACACCGGGCGCAGTCCCGCGAGACCGGCTCCGCATGGTGGCAGTCCCGGCAATCGCTCAGCGTGCTGACCACCAGCTGCCCGTGACTCTCACTGCTCTGGTGGCAGTTCCCGCACTCCACGCCACGATGTTCCGAGTGGAGGAATTCCGGGCTACCCAGACTCTGATGGGCCCACCACCCGATCCCGAATCCCATCATCGGCACGGACCCGTCCGGGTCCGCGACCGAGTCCGGCCCGCCCAAGGGCACGGTGGGGTGCGCCTCGTCGCGGCCGGATGCCCGACTGGGCACGGTGAAGTCGTCATCGGGAACGCCCTGGTGACACGCCAGGCAGTCGTTCCCGTCGATGGAGAAGTCGTGGGCCTGATGACAGTAGAGACAGTCGTCGAGCACCACGGCTTCCACGCCCTCGTGGAAGGGGGTGATGGAGCGGACATCGCTGTGACAGTCCGCGGTGGCGCACGACACCGCCGCCTCGGCGGGCGTGGACTGCTCGTGGGGATTGTGGCACGCGGCGCACACTCCCTGGTGGGGATCGTCGGCGGGCATCTCCGCCAGGGTGCGCATGGCGTGACAGCTGAAGCACTCCTCCTGGTCGGGGAGGATGGCCGCGTCCATTCCGCTCATGACCGGGGTGGTGCCCTCGGGTGCTTCACGCACGGGAGCCACGAAGGTGTGGCAGGCGGCGCAGTGGATGGTGAGGTCACTCATCGCGGCGAGCTGGATGACCTTGTCGTCGTGGCAGTCCGACTGCGCGCACGTCCGGTCGATGGGGGCGAACTCATGGACCGAAGTGGAGTGGCACTCCACGCACTGCAGCCCCGAAAGCACCGGATCGTCGGACTCGAGGTGGACCCTGTGACCCACGGAGTTGGCTATGAGCCTCCACTTCTCGGGATCCCCCTCGATGTGGCACTCGGCGCAACGCTCGTTGGACACCTCGGCGTGCACGCTCAGCTCCTCGGGATTCTCGAGGACCTGGGTCAACGCCATCTGGCTACGGGCCAGGAGGGTGGGCTGATGGCACGCCTTGCAGCCGAGCCCCCGGTGGGCGCTCTGCGCGAACTGCTCGTAGGGCGCCGCCATGAGGTGGCACGACATGCAGAAATCGTTGTCGTGCTGGATGTAGTCGTACGTGCGGTACACGTAGTAGCCGCCGCCGCCCACGCCCGCGGCTACGAGAACTCCCACCGCGACCAGGACGGGGACCGACAGTCGGCTGAGGAGTCCCTCCATCCTCGAATTCACGCGCTCGGAAGGGTCGTTCATAGCGGAGGCACCGGGGAGGGTGGGAGAGTCGGGGAAGAGACGGTACGCATCCTTTGGAACACCAGCATGGTCCAGCCGAAAGGAAAGCGGCCGCCCGGCTGAAGTGCCGTGCGGCCGCTCAGTCTACATGAGGCTCACATCCTCCGCGAGCGGACTCACCGCTGCAGAGCGCTCACCTCACCCAGAATGTTCTCCAGGATCAGTGAGGGCGAAGGAGCGATTCCGTAGTCCAGTTCGACCTGCGTGATGCTCCCGGTGAGCAGCGCCTCGGTCATGAACGGGTTGTGGACCGCCGAACTGACGATGGCGCCCAGCCCGGAATTGAACTTCGCGCCCTCCGCCGTGGTGTAGATGTTGTCGGTGGAGTTGAACTCCGAAGCCGGCACCTGTGCCAGCATGGCGTTGAGCACCGCGACCAGATCCGCGATCCGCGTCTGGGCGAGGGTCAGCGCCGTCACCGCGGCCGTGGCGTCCCCGTGGCAACCACTGGCCGTGCAGGACGCGAAGCTGCGGGCTTCCGCCGTCTTGGGGCACGTATCGTCCGCCGTGGGGATCCCCTGGGCGTCGAGACACGGGATGGCCTTGAACAGGTGGCCGGTGGCATTGACCAGGAAGGCGCCGGTCGCGGCGTCGTTCACGGTACGCGCGGTCACGTGGCACCCCGCGCAGAGACGGGGATTCGCCGTGGAGCCGTGCGTGCCGCGGATGGCCGCCACGTCGTACTGGAACGAAGGCGGAATCCATCCCACCGTGCCGATCTCGCCCAGAAGGAGCGGGCCCTGGGGAGAGTGGGGACCACGCTGCGGCGATTCGGCCTCGGGCACCGCCCTCTTGTGGTGGCACTTCATGCAGAGGTTCTGGTCGACGCTGGCCACGTCGATGGGGAACCGGAGCTGGTTGGGGTTGGTGGCGTCGTGGGGATCGTGGCACACCGCGCACGTGATCCCGATGGAGGCGTTGGCGTCGTCCTTCTCGAGATAGACGGTGTTGAGCCCCCAGGCCGCGAAGGCGCCCTTGGCCCCGTGGCACTCCATGCAACCGCTCCGGGTGCGGTAGTTGGGCGCGTTGGCCCCGTCACCGTGCCGCGAAGCCGCCCACTCCTCCACGAAGGGGTGGTGGGTGTCCGAGTGACACTCGCCACACCCGGCGGTGAGCCCCACGCCCACGGAGATGGGTGCCAGAGGCACCGTCTCGGTCTTGGGATTCGTTACGTGGGCCAGTCCCGGGCCGTGGCACGATTCGCACTGTACGTCCTCGTAGCGTGCGTCGCCGGTCGCCGTGTACCCCGCCGTCTCGGTGATCACGTTGCCCAACTCGTTCACCGTGTGGCACCCCTCACACAGGGTCTGGGCGGCGCCACTGTTCTGGAGCCCCGCCCACGCGCTGGCGTGGGCCGTACCCTCCCATTCGCCCTGCTTCTCCACGTGGCAGTTCCCGCACACGGTGAGCTTGTTGTCGTGGTCGCTGTACCCGAGGAAGTCCAGAGCCGCGGTGGGGGGGTCCTCGAAGAGCTCACGCTCTACGTACACGATCTTCTCGTCCACGCACCCGGAAAGGGCTGTGAACACAAGGAACAGGAGGGGGAGGAGGGACACCCTCTGAGACAGGCTTCTCATCGTTCTTGGCTCCGATGTTCGGTCCGGCCGGAGGCCCGGGGCCGATAAATTTGCTGGATTGGAAGGCCGCATGTGAAAAATAGTGCGAGAGGCGGGCGGTCGCAATACCCGAATGGGTATTTTTACGGACCACTGATTACGTACTACCCCCCGACGAAATATGCAACCTTTCCATCCTGACGCCACGGACCCGCCGATGGAGATCCCCCTCTCCCCGCGCGGTCGTGGGAGCCCCCTCAGTAGGCGGCGATCCCCGTGATGGTCTGGCCGAGCACCAGGGAATGGATGTCGTGGGTGCCCTCGTAGGTGTAGACCGACTCCAGGTTGGCCATGTGGCGCATGGAGTGGTACTCCACCAGGATCCCGTTGGCCCCCAGGAGGCGGCGGGCCTCCCGGGCGATGTCGCACGCCATGTCCACGTTGGCGCGCTTGGCCAGGGAGACCTGGAAGGGTGTCATCGTCCCGGCGTCCTTCATCTGCCCGAGCCGGAAGGCCACCAGCTGCGCCTGGGTGATCTTCGTGAGCATGTCGGCCAGACGGACCTGCTGGATCTGCTTCCCGCCGATGGGCCCGTCGAACATGACGCGCTCCTTGGAGTACGACCGCGCCTCGTCGAAGCACGCCATGGCGGAGCCCACCACGCCCCAGGCGATCCCGTACCGCGCCTGGGTGAGGCACATGAGGGGATGCTTGAGCCCGCCCGTGCTCTCCGGGAGCATGGCGTCCTCGGGAAGCTCCACGTCCTGGAAGACCAGCTCGGACGTGTCCGACGCCAGGAGGGACATCTTCCCCTTCTGGTCCCGGGCGGTGAACCCGGGGGTGTCGGTGGGGACCACGAAGCCACGGATGCTCCGCGTGTCTCCCTGCTCGCCCGTCTGCGCCCAGACCACCGCCACGTCGGCCTGGGACCCGTTGGTGATCCACATCTTGGCGCCGTTGAGCCGCCACCCGTCGGCGGTCTTCTCGGCGCGCGTGATCATCCCCGCCGGGTTGGAGCCGTAGTCCGGCTCCGTGAGGCCGAAGCACCCGATGGCCTCACCCGACGCCAGCTTCGGAAGCCAGGTGCGCTTCTGCGCCTCGCTCCCGAAGGCGAAGATGGGATACATGACCAGTGCGCCCTGCACCGACGCGAAGGACCGGATCCCCGAGTCGCCCCGCTCGAGCTCCTGCATGATGATCCCGTAGGCGATGTTGTCGAGGCCGGCGCACCCGTACTCCTCGGGAAGGTTGGCGCCCAGCACGCCCAACTCGCCCATCTCCGGCACCAGCTCCTTCGGGAACCGGCGCTCGATGTAGGCGTCTCCGATGAGGGGCATGACGCGATCCTCCACCCAGTCCCGGATGGTGTCGCGGACCATGCGCTGCTCCTCGGTGAGGAGCGTATCGATATCGTAGAAGTCAACGCCTTCGAACTTTCCGGCCATGGAACTCAGATCCGTGGAAGGAGGATTGGGGTCGGGACACGCAAATGTAGTCAGTCTCCGTCCACCGGCGGAAGCACGGGGGGAACGGCTTCCACCGCCCGGGCGTTCCGGAACCGCATGGCGCCGTAGACGATCTCACGGCCGACCTTGGAGCCGATCCACACCGACGCCACCACGGTGGCGACCCACCCGGAGATCACCAGGTCGGTGGGTCGGAGGATGAGCCAGATGTACCCGGCCACGCACGCGCCGAAGGCGAGACCGACGATCCAACCCCACCAGGCGGCCCGGTTCCTGGCCAGGAATCTGCACTCGTCGCACCACAGGAGGCGGTCGAGACGCATCACGTCCCGCTCCTCCAGACAGCGGACGCACGTGGCCGCGTCGGGAAAGCGATCTCTCCAGGTGGGGTATTCCCGGGTCATTCCACCACTGCCTCAGACCAGCGCCCGGACCACCGCGTCGGTGAACTCGTTCGTGGTGGCCGTACCGCCCATGTCCACGGTGCGGGCGTCACCCGAATCCACCACGGAGGTCAACGCCGACCGGATGCGCCCCCCCGTCTCGTGGTCGCCGAGATGCTCGAGCATCATGCAGGCCGAGAGGAGCAGCCCCGTCGGATTGGCGATCCCCTTCCCCGCGATGTCCGGAGCGGAGCCGTGAACGGCCTCGAACATGGCGTGCTCCTTCCCGATGTTCCCCGCCGGCGCGAAGCCGAGCCCGCCCACGAGGCCCGCCATCTGATCCGAGAGGATGTCTCCGAACATGTTCTCCATGACGAGCACGTCGAACTGGTAGGGGTTCATGACCAGGTGCATGGCGGTGGCGTCGATGATGCGGTCCTCCCACTCGATGTCGGGATAGTCCCGGGCCACCTCGTGCGCCACCTCCAGGAAGAGTCCCTGGGTATACTTGAGGATGTTGGCCTTGTGGGCCAGGGTGACCTTCTTGCGGCCGTGCTCCCGGGCGTATTCGAAGGCGTAGCGGCTGATACGCTCGGCCCCGAAGCGGGTGATGATCATCACCGACTCCGCCGCGGCCCGGGGGTCGCCATGCATCCCGATGTAGTGCTCCACCCCCACGTAGAGTCCTTCGGTGTTCTCCCGGATGAGCACGAGATCGATGTCCTCGTACCGCCCACCCTTCAGGATGGTGCGCGCCGGACGCACGTTCGCGTAGAGATCGAACTCCTTGCGCACCGCCACGTTGATGGACCGGAATCCCGTGCCCGACGGCGTCGTGAGGGGTCCCTTGAGGACCACCTTGTTGCGGCGGATGGAGTCGAGGGTCACCTCAGGAAGCGGGTCGTTCACCCGCTCCAGCGCCGTGATGCCGGCCAACTGCTCCTCGTACTCGAGATCGGCTCCCGCCGACCGGAGGATGGTGAGAACCGCTGCGGTGACCTCGGGTCCGATGCCGTCGCCCGGGACGACGGTGATGGTCTTCGACATTCGTCTATCTACGGTGTGGATACGTACTGTGGATTGTATGCGAACTCGGTGTGGTCCTCTCCCCACCGGACCAGATCGGAGAGGAGGGTGACCTTGGTCGTACCGTCCCGCCGCGCCCGCCCGGCGATGTTCATGGCCCGCCGCCAGAGCACGTCGCTCAACTCGTGCCGCGTCACCATGGCCCTCGCGACCTCCGTTCCCCCGGGGGTGCGGGTGACGACACGAACGCCCGCCAGCCCCGGGTAGTCCACCAGGAGCTGATGCGTCTCCTCGGTGAACAGGTAGATGTACGGGCCGACCTTGGCCCAGAGGCTCCCGCCCCGCCGGAGCTGCGTGGCCGACTGGGTCACGTATACGTTGGCCACGTTGCCGCTCATCTCGGTCTGGAGACCGCTCTGGGCGGCGAAATACCTCGCCACGTCGCCGGCGGCCGGAAGCGAGAGATCCTCCCCACCGCACCCCGCCATGACCAGCGCGGCCCCCAGCACCGTGAGTCTCGTCGCCCCGCTCCTCGACCTGAAGGACGCTCCCTCCCTGGTTGCCCACCCTTTCACTGCATCACTCTCCATCATCTGTCCATGAATCCCCGAAACGTCACTCGCCCGCGTACCACAGCAACGTCCGGGCCAACTCTTCCATGAGCGACGGGAGGGCGGCCGGATGGTCCGGGGGATACGAGGTCCCTTCCACGATGCCGAACCAGAGCACGCGTCCCGTGCGGACGTGGATGAGCGCCGCCGCGAGGGTGGACGTGCCCTGCGCCACACCGGGCACGGGACCCACCGCGCGGATGGGGATGAGCGCGGCCTCGCCGTCCACCACGGCTCCCAGCCGAAGGAGGATCCCGAAGAGGGGATCTCCGATGCGCCGCACCTCCGCCTGGAGGAAGACCCCCACCGGGAGCCGCTCGGTCTGTGCGTTCAAGGAGGGGGCTCCGGCCAACGCCCGCTCCAACTGGTCGGGAAAGATCCACTTGACCTCGTCGCTGCGATCGTTGAGCGCGAAGGCCAACTCGGCGTCGGCGTCCCCGGAGAGGTACGCCCTGTCCTGAAGGGGGAACACCATGATCCGGGAGCCCCGCAGGTCCGGCGGAACGCCCAGCGACGTCCCCGGGCCGGGAGGCGGAGCCTTTCCCCCACAGGACGAAGCCACCACGGCGAGCACCACGGCGCACCAGCGGAGGTGCACGGAGGATCTGGACCTCATTGGATACTCTCCCGTCGATTGGTCTGGAGCAGGATCACGGCACCACGCATACGCGTGCCGCCACCATCGCATAGCCCATAAACCTAGAATACCGCGGGGGGAGATTGAACCTGCGTGACTCGATACGCGGCTCAGGGCTCCTCCGGATCGAGCCGGAGCGAGAGCGAGTTGATGCAGTACCGCACCCCGGTGGGTCGAGGGCCGTCGGGAAACACGTGGCCCAGGTGGCCGCCGCACGTCCCGCAGAGGACCTCCGTGCGGACCATGCCGTGGCTCAGATCCCGCTCCTCCTCGATGGACGCCCCTTCCCGGGGGGCCCAGAAGGATGGCCACCCACACCCGGAATCGTACTTGGTGTCGGCGCCGAACAGAGGCGTTCCGCACCCCCGGCACAGGTAGGTTCCCGCCCGCTTCTCGTCCCAATACGCTCCGGTGAACGCACGTTCCGTTCCCTTCTCACGGAGCACTCGGTACTCATCGGCGGAAAGGATTTCCCGCCACTCGCTCTCGGACTTCCTGCCGTCTTCGGACATGACCCGGCCCCGGGGTGGAATGGAACGACTCCCTCACCTTGGAGGAATCTCCTCACGAGCAAGTATGGCGAATGGAAGTTCGCCGGTCATGCGGAATTCGGGGCGGGGGTTGACACCCGGCCATGGAGCCCGCCGATTGCGGGCCCGCCCTCCTGCGTCTCCGCGCGAACGGAGGCGCCGTGTCACACCCTATCCACGAGAGTCCATCCATGACCGATTCGCGTGTCCGGCACGCCCGCTGGGACGACCTTCCGAAGGAGAAGGTGACCGACGACATCCACCGGCGCCTCTTCACGGGAGACCGGATGATGATCGCCCACGTCTACCTCGACAAGGGTGCCATCGTCCCCACGCACAGCCACGAGAACGAGCAGCTCACCTACATCCTGGAGGGAGCGCTTCGCTTCTGGATCGGAGCGGAGGGGTCCGCCGACGTGGAGGAGCTGGTGGTGAAGGCCGGAGAGATCCTCTATATCCCGTCGCACGTGCCCCACAAGGCGGAGGCGTTGGAAGACACCTTCGACGTCGACGTGTTCAGCCCGCCCCGCCAGGACTGGCTCGACGGCACCGACACGTATTTCCACAGGAAGTAGGAACCATGGATCTGGGCATCGAGGGAAGGGCGGCACTCGTCTGCGGCGCGAGCCAGGGACTCGGATATGCCATCGCGAGGGAATTGGCCCGCGAGGGGGCGGATCTCGTGATCTGTTCGAGGTCGCCGGACCGCATCGAGGCGGCCCGGGACACCATCGCGGCCGAGACCGGCGCGCGGGTGATCGCGGTGGCGGCGGACCTCACCGACCCCGACGGGGTCGGCCGCGTGGCCCGGACGGCGCTGGAGACCCTGGGCCGTGTGGACATCCTGGTGACCAACACGGGCGGCCCCCCGTCGGGGCCCTTCGAGTCGCACTCCGCCGAAGCGTGGAAGACGGCCATCGCCCAGAACCTGGAGAGCGTGATCAACCTGGTGCGCGAGGTCCTTCCCGGGATGAAGGAGCGCGGGTGGGGGCGGATCGTGAACGTGACCTCCATCACGGTGAAGCAGCCGGTGGGCGGGCTGATCCTCTCCAACGCCGTGCGCGCCGCGGTCACCGGCTTCGCCAAGACCGTGGCCAACGAAGCCGCGCCCTTCGGCGTGACCGTCAACAACGTCCTCCCCGGATTCACCCGCACGGAGCGCCTGCGCGATCTGGCCGCGGCCAACAGTGCCCGGGGTGGCGTCACCGAGGAGGAGGTGTACGGGAACTGGGAGCGCGAGATTCCCATGGGGAGGCTCGGTGAACCCGACGAGCTGGCGGGGCTGGCGGCCTTCCTGGCCTCCGAACGAGCCTCGTACATCACGGGGCAGTCCGTGGCCGTGGACGGTGGATGGATCAAGGGACTGTTGTAGCGGACAATTCAACGTGGATAAAGGACCTCATGTCGACGAAGCTGGTTGAAGCCGAATGGATCTGGAAAGACGGATCCTTCATCGCCTGGGGTGATGCCCGGGTGCATCTCCTCTCCCTGGCCGTCCAGTTCGGATCCTCGGTGTTCGAGGGGATCCGCTGCTACGACACGCCCCGTGGCCCCGCCGTCTTCCGCCTTCCGGAGCACATCCGCAGGCTCCACGACTCCTGCAAGATCTACCGCATGGAGATGGGATGCACGCAGGAGGAGATGATCGAAGCGTGCCGCGCCACGGTGGTGAAGAACGACCTGAAGGACTGCTACATCCGCCCCATGGTCCTGAGGGGGTACGGGTCCGCCGGGCTGAACCCCGCGGGGAGCCCCGTGGAGACGTACGTCGCCGCCTGGCCCTGGGGCACGTATCTGGGCGACGGCGCGCTGGAGCAGGGGGTCGACTGCTGCGTGTCGAGTTGGAACCGGGCCCATCCCAACACCTTCCCCGTGCAGTCCAAGGCGGGGGGACACTACGTGAACGCCCAGCTCATCAAGATGGAGGCGCTGGCCAACGGGTACGCCGAGGGGATCGCGCTGGGGACCAGCGGGCTGGTGAGCGAGGGGAGCGGACAGAACATCTTCCTGGTGCGCGACGGAGTCGTGATCACCCCCTTCCTGGACGGCACCTCCCTTCCCGGGATCACGCGCCACGCCGTTCTCCAGATCGCCCGGGACCTGGGATACACGGTGCGCGAGCAGGACGTGCCGCGGGAGTCGCTCTACGTGGTGGACGAGATCTTCTTCACGGGGACGGCGTCGGAGGTGACACCGGTGCGGAGCGTGGACCGCGTGCCCGTGGGCGCGGGGAAGGCGGGTCCCGTGACTCTGGAGATCCAGCGGCGCTTCATGTCGATCGTGAAGGGCGAGGGCGAGGACACCCACGGCTGGCTGACGTACGTGAACGACTGATCCGCCGGCTCACGGCGAATCGGGACACGGAAGGGCGTGCCGCTCGGCAGGGTGCCGGGAAACGGCGGCACGCCCTTCTCGCATCCTACCAGTCGGGGCTCTCCGAGCGGTCCAGATCCTTCAGCGCGGCGCGAAGACGCGCCTCGTCCTCCTCCGTCGTCTCGCGGATGGGGACGGGACGCGCTTCCACTCCGGTCCCCCGCCGCACCAGCAGGCCCACCAACATTCCCGCGGTGAGGATGGCGGCTCCGGGAAGGAGGTACCCGAGAAGGTTGAAACCCTCCGGCGGCGGTGCCATGAGCACGGTCATCCCGAACTCCGCGACGAAGCCCGCCTCGATGGCCTCCACGCTCTCGCCGGCCCGTAGGCCGTCACGGATCCGCTGGGACCACACGGGGGACGTGCCGCATTGCATCTGGAACTGGCACGAGTGGACGTCGAGCCCGCACGAGCAGTTGCACTTGAGGCGCTGTTCCAGGTAGAGGAGCTTCTCACCGAGCTCTCCCTCGTGATAGTGCCCAGCCACCGCGTCGGTGGGACCCACGCCCATGGCGGGCGCGGACTGGGTCTGCGGCAGCGCGGCGGTCAGCACGAAGACGGCGTGGACGGCTGCATTGGACAGGAGGGTCATCATCTCGTTTCTCCTCTACTACGTCGATGGAGCATGGGTCGGTGTCCTCTACCCTGGACGATCACGTCAGTGCCCCCGGGCCCCGGAATCGGGGTTGCGGGGGTCGGCGGCGCCCAGGCGCTCGCCGGTGGCGGGGTCGATCATGATGGAGTGGGCCAACCCCTGCCGCCCACCCATGTCCACCGGATGGCCCATGGCCTCCAACTCCGCCACCGTGGACGCCTCCACACCCTCCTCTTCGATACGGATCCGGTCGGGGAGCCACTGATGGTGCACGCGGGGGGCGTCCACGGCCTCCTGGATGTCCATGCCGAAGTCCACGACGTTGAGGATGACCTGAAGAACCGTGTTGATGATGGTCCTTCCGCCGGGGCTCCCCACCACGGCCACCAGCTCTCCGTCCTTGGCGACGATGCTGGGTGTCATGGACGACAGCATGCGCTGCTGGGGCCGGGCCAGATTGGGATCGGTGCCGATGAGACCACGGTCCGTGGTCAGCCCCGGACCGGCGTTGAAGTCGCCCATCTCGTTGTTGAGGAGGAAGCCGGCGCCCGGAACGACGATCCCGGCTCCATATCCCGCCTCCAGCGTGTAGGTCACCGACACCGCCATGCCGTCGGCGTCCACCACCGAATAGTGCGTGGTCTCCGGGCTCTCGTACCCCTGGGCGAGATCCGACGGCGCGGACGTGGACGCCCGCGCCGGATCGATGGTCTCCCGGAGGGACCCGGCATGCTCCTTGGTGATGAGCGTGTGGACGGGGACGTCGACGAAGTCCTGGTCGGCCAGATAGGTGGCCCGGTCGCGGAAGGCACGCCGCATGGCCTCGGCCAGATGGTGCACGTACGGCGCCGAATTGTGACCCATGGCGGCCACGTCGTACCCCTCGAGGATGTTGAGCATGGTCACCAGGGCGACTCCTCCCGAACTGGGCGGAGGCATGCTGACGATCTCGTACCCGCGGTAGGTCCCCCGTACCGGAGTGCGCTCCCGCGCCTGGTACAGGTCCAGGTCCTCCTCGGTGATCAGCCCCCCGTTGGCGCGCATCTCCTCGGCGACGAGGCGGGCCGTCTCACCGTGGTAGAAGCCCGCCGCGCCCTCGTCCCGGATCCTCCCCAGTGTGCGGGCCAGGTCCGGCTGGCGGAGGAGGTCCCCCGCCTGGTACGGCGCTCCGTCCTTCGAGAAGGCCGCCACGGTGGCGGGATACCCGCTCCCCTTCCGCTCGACGAGGTAGGACAACCCTTCCGCCAATCCCTCCGTGACCAGGAAGCCTTCCTCGGCCAGGACCACCGAGGGTTCCACCAGGTCCACCCACGCCGCGCTCCCGTAGAGCCGGTGCGCCTTCTCGAACCCCGCCACCGTGCCCGGGACCCCCACGGCGCGGTGGCTGTTGTGGTGGACGTCCGAGGAGTACTCCCCGTTCTCGTCCAGCCACATCTCGGGGTGGGCGGCCAGGGGGGCCTTCTCGCGGAAGTCGATGGCGGTGGACGTCCCGTTGGGGAAGCGGATGACCATGAAGCCACCCCCGCCGATGTTCCCGGCCGCCGGGTGGGTCACCGCCAGCGCCAGGCCGGTGGCGATGGCGGCGTCCACCGCGTTCCCTCCCGCCGCGAGGACGTCCCGCCCCGCCTCGGACGCGAGCCAATGCTCCGAGACCACCATCCCGCTGGGCGCCCGCTCGGGGCCGTGGCGTCCGGCGGCGCCGGGAATGGACCCACCCTGTCCCGAGGGCGTGAGCGCCAGCAGGGCCGGAAGGAGGAGGAGGGCGCCGAGGGTCTTGTGTCGTTCCATGGGTTCCACCGCTGAGGTCGACGGACGGGTTCGGTGGGAAAGTCTAGCATGTGGAACGAAACCGAGCCACGCCCCGCCACCCGTCCCCGGATTGCCCACGGGCCCGTTGGAGGTTAGTCATTGCCGCCTCTCCTGAGCCCACAAAACGAGGAACACCATGTCGATGAAGCGTCGGGAATTCCTGAGGAAGGCAGCGGCGGGCGCCGCTGGAGCCGGAGCGCTCACCGCCTGTGGAGGCGGAGAGACCGAGGGGGAGGTGGCCCGGGACGGCGTCCTCGTCGGCCCGGAGGTGAGTTGGCGGATGGCCACGAGCTTTCCCAGGAGCCTGGACTACCTCCATGGATCGGGGGAATACGTCGCCGAGCGCGTGTCCGCCATCACGGGCGGAAACTTCACGATCCGCGTGCACGCGGCCGGAGAGATCGTTCCGGCGCTCCAGGTCATGGACGCGGTCCAGCAGGGTACGGTCCAGTGCGGGGTCACCGCCGGGTACTACTACATCGGCAAGAACCCCGCCCTGGCCTTCGATTCCTCCGTCCCCTTCGGGCTGGCCACGCGGCAGCAGATCGCCTGGTTCCACCACGCGGGAGGGCTGGACCTCCTCAACTCCCTCTACGCCGACTTCGGGATCGTCACCTTCCCCTGCGTCTCCAGCGGCGGGCAGATGGGCGGGTGGTTCCGGCAGCCGGTGAACACGCTGTCGGACCTCAGCGGCCTGCGCATGCGCATCCCGGGGATCGGGGGCGAGATCATGGCCCGCCTGGGGGTGACCGTGCAGGTTCTGGGCGGGGGCGACATCTACCCGGCTCTGGAGCGGGGCGCCATCGACGCCACCGAGTGGGTCGGCCCCCACGACGACGAGAAGCTCGGGTTCCACCAGATCGCCAAGAACTATTACTACCCTGGGTGGTGGGAGCCGGGGCTCACGGGATCGCTCTTCGTCAGCCAGGAGGCCTTCGACCAACTCCCCGTGCCGTACCAGGAGGCACTCAAGACGGCGTGCACAGAGGCGCTCTCCTGGAGCCTGTCGGCGTACGACGCCCACAACCCCGCGGCGCTGCGGCGCCTGGTACAGGATCACGGGGTGACGCTTCGCACCTATTCGGACGAGATCCTTCAAGCCGCCTGGCGCGAGGCCAACGGCTACCTCGAGGAGCAGGCCGCCGCCAGCGCCGACTTCAAGAAGGTCTACGATCACTGGAGCGCCTTCCGCGCCGACGCCTTCCCCTACTTCGCGGGGAACGAGTTGGCCTACGCCAACTTCACCTTCCCGCGCGTCGGACGCGCGGACATGCGGGGGTAGGCGACGCGGGAAACGTCCCTCGGTCGAGGGACGGGAGGAGAGGGGGGCCGGGCGGGCCGAAGTGCTCCGCCCGGCCCCTTCGGCATTCAGAGGTGCCGCGCCACCGCCATGGTCAGCACGGCGACCGCCAGGAGCGCTCCGATGACACGACCCAGCGTCCGGTTCCGGTCCTTCAATGCCTGGATCCGTGCCAGGGCGGCACCCCGTTCGGCCTCGTCCTGCAGTTCGGGGAGGGACGGGCCCAGGCGGCCCAGTTCCAGCGCGTTGGCACGCAGACCGAACCACCCCAGCAGGAAGGCCACGATGGAGGCCAGGGCGCCGACGCCCAGCGCGATTCCCATGGGCGTGCCGCCCCACCCGGTCTCCATCCCGCCCCCCACCAGGAAGTAGAGCCCCAGCCCCGTCACGATGGTGACCACCGCGGCGAGGGGCATGATGTTGAGGAATCCGCGCCGGCCGAGCGCCTGCAGCACCTTCCCCCCGTCCGGCCCCATGTCACGGATGGCGGGCTCGAGGAGGAGTACGAAGAAGAAGATCGTGCCGGCCCAGAAGACTCCGAGCACGATGTGGATCACCCGCAATGTCACGAACAACATGGGCAGTACCTCCGGTTGTGGTGGAAGAGCGGAGGGTCACCTCCCTCCGGCGCCGTGGTGCATCCCGTGCATGTCCATCCCGCCCATGACGTGCTTGATGGGCCGTCCGCCCAGCATGACGAAGCGTACGTCGCGGGTCACGGTGATGTCCTCCAGGGGGTTCCCCGGAACGGCGATGATGTCGGCCAGCATTCCCGCCGCGAGAACGCCGCGGTCGTCCACTCCCAGGAGGTCGGCGGCGTTGAGGGTGGCGGTACGCAGGGCGTCCAGGGGGCTCATCCCCATACGCACGTAGATCTCGAACTCGCCCGCGTTCTCCCCGTGGGGGTAGACGCCCGCGTCGGTCCCGAAGGCGATGGGAACGCCCGCGGCGACGGCCCGGCGAAGGCTCTCACGCATGACGGGGAGGACGATCTCGGCCTTGGAACGCACCAGGGCGGGAAGCTGATCCAGGGGGATGCGGTCGGCCAGGTAGGTCGTGGGCACCAGGTAGGTTCCCTTCTCCTTCATGAGGGAGATGATCTCTTCGGTGAGGAAGGACCCGTGCTCGATGGAGGCCACCCCGGCCCTCACCGCCGCCTCGATCCCGTCCGACCCGTGGGCGTGGGCCGCCACCTTCACGCCGTGGCGCGCGGCCTCCCGCACCATGGCCTCCATCTCCTCCAGGGAGTACTGCTGCGCCCCCACCGGACCCTCCATGGAGAGCACCCCCGCGGTGGCGCACGTCTTGATCACCTGGGCACCGTGCTTGATCTGGTAGCGGACGGCCTCCACCACCTCCCACGGCCCATCGGCCACTCCTTCCTCGGGACCGACCTCGCGCACTCCGGGCGCGAAACCGGTGATGTCACAGTGGCCCCCCGTGATCCCCAGCGGATTGCGGGAGGGGACGACCCGGGGGCCGACCACGTCACCCCGCTCCACGGCGTGCCCCAGCGCCACGGTGGCGTCCCCGCCGAAGTCGCGCACCGTGGTGAAGCCCGCCCGCACCGTGATCCCCCCGTACTTCACCGCTCCCAGCGTGGCGTCGGCCAGCGTCTGCATCACGGCGTCGGTGAAGGACCCCGCGCCGATCTGGCTCACGAGGTGGGTGTGGGCGTCGATGAAGCCCGGGAGGAGGGTCACGTCTCCCAGGTCCATCTCGTGGGCGCCCTCGGGAAGCTGGTCGGGGTTCACGGACTCGATGCGGTCACCACGCACCACCACCACCGCGTTCTCCAACATCCGACCGGACCGCACGTCGAGGAGGCGGGCGGCACGGAGGACCATGGCCGGGTGTGCGTCACCGGACATGGCACCGGACATGGCACCGGAGTGGGTCGCGTGGGCGTCCTGGGCGGAGGCCGGAACGTTGAAGAGGAATCCCGCCACGAGGGCGCGGGTGATCCACCGGAAACGGAAGGTCGTGGGCATATGAGGACGTCGATTGGCGTGTGCGACAGGGCGCGGCAGGGGCGCCGGACGGGGCCAAGGTAGCGAGGGCCGGCGGGACTGTCGAACCCCGCTCCCGGTCTCTACTCCAGAGCCGCCAGCACCTCCGCCGCCGTCCGCCGTGACCGGCCCCCCGCCAACACCCGCGCCAGCACCCCCGTCACGTTGGCCGCCGCGAAGCTGATCCCGTGGAGATTGCGCTCCGGTGGGACGCCGGGGATGGGTCTCGGGTAGCCCGAAGCCTTCACCGCCCGGGCGCCGTCGGCCACGTCCACGACGGTGACCGACCCGCGGGGGTGATCCGGGTCCAGGACCACGCCCACCACCCCCTCCATGCACCCCGGATACCAGAGCGTGCCGACGTGCTCCCGGGGAGACACCACGAGCGTGCCCCGCTCCACGCAACGTCGCACCGCCGGCTCCAGCGCGCCGGAACGGAAGTCGTTGGGCGTGCCCAGGCTCAGGTTCACCAGGTGCACGCCTCGCTCCGAAGCCCAGTCCAGGGCGCGGACCAGGGTGGGCACACTGGTGGCCAATGCGTCGTCGAAGACCTTGACGGCCCAGATCTCCGCGTCGGGCGCCTTCTCGTGTATGGCGGCCGCCACCGCCGTGCCGTGTCCCAGGCGATCCACGAACTTTTGGTGCTCCTTCCCCTCCAGGTCGATGGTGACCCCTCCCGCGACACGGGGAAGATGGGGGTGGGGAACGTTCACCCCGCTGTCCACCACGGCCACGGTGACGGCGGGAGGGTTTCCGGAAGCCTCCACCGAGCTCACCCCGCCCCGGCCAGGAAGAGGTCGCGGAAGCCGGCGCCCCGGGCCTCCAGGACTTCGGGAGGACCGTCCTCCACGATCCGACCGTCCTTCACCACCACCACCCGGTCGGCCTGGCGGGCCAGCTCCAGCCGGTGGGTGATGACCACCGTGGTCCGCCCCCTCATGAGGGCTTCGTACCCACGCAGGACCGCCGCCTCGGAGGCGGGATCCAGCGCGCCGGTGGCCTCGTCCAGGACCAGTACGGTGGGGTCCGCCAGGAAGGCCCGAGCCACCGCCAGGCGCTGCCGCTCCCCGGCGGAGAGCTCCCTCCCCCGCTCGCCCACCACCGTCTCCACGCCCTGCGGCAGCGCCTTGATCAGCGGGGCGAGGCCGGCGGCCTCGATGGCTTCGGACACCTCGGCGGCGGACGCCGCCGGGCGGGCGTAGCGCACGTTGTCGGCGACGGAGGAGTGGAAGATGAAGGGATCCTGCTCCACCACGGCCACGTGGCGCCGCACGTCGGCCACGGCCAGCCCGCGCAGGTCGTGGCCGTCCAGGAGGACGCGCCCGGCGTCGGGGTCGAGTTGGCGCGAAAGGAGATCGATGAGGGTGGACTTTCCGCTCCCGCTGGCCCCCACCACCGCCACCAGACTCCCGGCGGGGATGGCCAGATCGACTCCGTCCAGGACGTCGCCACCGCGGCCGAAGCCGACGCGCACGCCCTCCAGCGCCAGGTCGCCCCGGGCGGACGGGAGGGAGACCGGAGTCTCGGGCTCCACCACGTCCACCGGAGTGTCCAGGAGTTCATGCACCCGTACGAGCGAGGCGCGGGCGGTGGCCAGGTTGGAGTACAGTCCCATGAGCCCCTGCACGGGAGCGAGCACGCGCATCTGGTACGCCATGAAGGCCACGAACGTCCCCAGCGTGGTCACCCCCGCGATGACGCGGTATCCCCCGTACAGGAACACGGCGGCGGTCCCCGCGGAGAGGAGGAGGCCGGGGAGCCCACCCGCCAGGTACGTGAAGAGGCGCATGGAGAGGAGCGCGTCCACGAAGCCGTCGTTGCGGACCCGGAAGCGCCCCACCTCACGCTCCTGGGCGTTGGCCCCCACCACGGTGCGCATCCCCTGAAGGGTCTCGATGAGGAAGGTGCCGATGTCCGCGCTCCGCTCGCGGAGGTCCCGCACCCGGTCCTCCAGGCGTCGGCGGTAGCGCACCAGCGCCCAGAGGCTCGGCGGGAGGGCGACCATCCCCACCAGGAAGAGGCGGGCGTCCAGCCAGACGAGCATCCCCACGGTGCCCACCAGGGTGACCACGT
>JAOUPR010000052.1 GCA_029879725.1 Gemmatimonadota bacterium
GTTCTGTTAGGTACTGCTGTGACCCGCGAGAATCCGCCCGAACGCGCTCGAGGCGTAGCTGACCTACGATCACGACGTGGACCGCACCCGCGTTCACGAACTCCGGATCCCTTCTCAACTGGGAAGCCACTCGTTCCAGAAAGGCGTCAGGTCGTTCACGACACAAGACGAACGTCGCGGCTCCGACCCACTCTGGAGGACCGTCCGAACGGAGAAGCACGTCGAACAAGAGATCCTCTAACTCCTCCGGCGCACTGCCCCGTTGGAGCACAGCGAGGTACTTCGTGCGCATCTCAGCGGGAACAGAACCGTCGAGAGCATCGGCACGCATCCGCCGAACCATCTCAACTGGAAGCGCATCCCGTTCGATCAACCGCGTAACGATGCTCAGCAGCGCCCCGTACAACGCGTCGTCCGAAAACACGTCGCGATCCCTCAGCTTCTCTAGAAACCACTCCGTCAGACGCGAATCCTGACATAGTTCGATTCCTACACCGTAGGCGAATGACAACAGATATGCCTCTTCCGGACTCCATGATTCACGCAAGAACGCATTAAGAATCTGGTCTCTCGAATTCCCACCTGTCGGACACCCTCCGAGGAATACCGCGGACAAGCTGTACGGTGAGTTCACTCCGTGGGCCCTAAATGCCTGAACCCACTGTTCGGGCGGCACCGACGTTACATCCTGGCCCGCGCATGGCCGAGCGACTCCTAGGGAGGCGATTGCGAAGACGCCGCACACCCCGAGCATCCTAAGCACCTGCGGTCCTCGTATCATTAGAAGAGACTCCAGTCACAATAGGTTTTTTCGTAGACAGTCTGGAGCGAGACGTCCTCGTATGGGCTATCGCCGGACGCGGTCAGGAGACGCCACGGCTTGGACACCTCATACACGGGCGCTCCAGGCGCCCGATTGCCGGCCACATAGGTGTGACTGGCGGCGACTGCCAGCGCCCGACCGGAAAACACCTTTGGTATAAGTGCGTTCTGTGTCATCCAATCGGCCCTTCCGGCAAGGTGGTCATAGGCATCCATAAGGTTTCCACACATTATCACCTCACCCCACACCTTTTCGATCTGCGCCTGATGACCCTTCCCCGGTGCATTACCATACGTCTCGTGCGCGACGACCCCATCGTAGAGCCAGTTTTGATTGTACCCATTGAGTTGCAGTAGATCCCAATTTCGGTACGTCGAACCCTTATACGGGATCGTCACCGGACCCGAAGGAGTGATCCAGTCCAGCAGCAAATATCCACGGGCAACGGAGAAGGATGCAGAATCGATATATTGAAACCCGTCGTTCGGACCACCCACAATCGATGGCGATACAAAGTACTGGCCATCGATCATGTTGTAACCAGAAAGGCCGGAAGTCATGTCAACGTTTCTGCCTAGGGTATCCAACGTCGGCCCTGGAAGGCTCCCGACATAGCCATGCCATCCGACGGGGCTCTGCTGCCACCCCCTCCCGATCACGTCGATAGATTCGACAAAAGACGTGTCGATTTGGGCGCCGCGAGTCCCAACGACTCGCACGCGGCCGGACATCGCGATCGTCCCGGCCCAGAGCGTATCTGGTGTTGGACCATATGACACCGTATCTCCGGACCACCACATTTGTTTCCATCCGAGTGATAACGAGTCGGACCAGTACGTCCATTCGAGTGAGGCCGTGGACAGATCTTGGGCCTCGCCGATGTCCCGGACTACACACTCGACGTTCTCACCGATTGTCGGGAAAGGAGGATTACAGACGACATGAAGTACGAGTTCGGGCCCTCCGTTCGCATATCGGTCAGTGGCACTCCCCACCCAAGTGACGGGCGCCGCCGCAATGACGAATACACCGTGGATCGTCCCCATAACGAACATTCGGCCAGACCTCGTCGGCGCGTATACACAGGTAAACGTATCTTGGCACGCGATTGTAGTGGACTGTCCCCACACCCAGTCCGGTGACGCGTCCGTGTCATTGACGAGGTATCTCCACCGAATATCCTCCCACGGCCATGAGGTCGCGCCAGTGAAAGTGATGCTCTCTCCCAAGAGCACCGCGACAGGCGAGGCGCTTACCGCGTCGATGAAGGGACGGATCTCGTATTCGATGGTTTGCGATCCGCTGAGGAACAGACCAGGGCCACCACCGCCGGCCGTGGAACCACAAGTCCCCCCCCCTCCACTGCGCTGCGCATGAAGCTTACCCGGGTACGTCGCAACAAAGTTGGCAACCATGGAGTCTGTGCCCATACCCGAACTCCCTACGCCGGCCCACCACGTCCCAAACGTCCGACTTATGCTTACTATCCATTCTGAACCGCCCCGGGTTTACCGGAGGCCCCAACAGTTGAGAAGATGGGGTCATGAAAAGAGTAGCGAAGTACTCCCCGGAGACGCGGGAGCGTGCGGTTCGGCTGGTGTGGGAGACAGAGGCAGAGCACGGCTCACAGTGGGCGGCGATCGTGTCGATCTCGGAGAAGGTGGGCTGTACGGCTGAGACACTGCGTAAGTGGGTTCGCCAGGCCGAGCGGGACACGGGGCGGCGGCCGGGTCCGACCACGGATTCCCGGGAACGGATCAAGGAGCTGGAGCGCGAGAACCGCGAGTTGAAGCGGGCCAACGAAATCCTGCGCAAGGCGTCCGCATATTTCGCACAGGCGGAGCTCGACCGCCGACCTCGCTGATGGTGGCGTTCATCGATGACCACAGGGCCGAGTACGGAGTCGAGCCGATCTGCAGAGTGCTGCCGATTGCTCCGTCGACCTACTACGCCTTCAAGGCGGTGGAGGCGGATCCGACGAAGGCGTCGATCCGGGCGCAACGGGACGAGCTTCTGAAGCCCGAGATCTGGCGGGTGTTCAAGCAGAACTTCGGTGTCTACGGAGCCCGCAAGGTGTGGCTCCAGCTCAACCGTGAAGGGGTCCCGGTCGCGAGGTGCACGGTAGCTCGCCTGATGCGGGAGATGAGCCTGCACGGTGCGGTACGGGGCCGAACGTTCAAGGTCACGACGCAGGCGGCCGAGGGCGTGGAGCGGCCCATGGACCTGGTGGACCGCGACTTCACGGCGAGTCGGCCCAACGAGCTCTGGGTGTCGGATCTGACGTACGTGCGCCTCGGCTCTTCGTTCTGCTACGTGGCTTTCGTTATCGATGTCTTCGCCCGGATGATTGTGGGCTGGCAGATCTCGATGTCGCTGAGGAGCGAGTTGGCGCTCGACGCCCTCGAGCAGGCCATCACCGAGCGGCTGGGCGGAGAGGCCGAGGCGCTCGTGCACCACTCGGACCGCGGCGGCCAGTACCTGTCTCTACGCTACACAGAACGCCTGGCGCTGGCGGGCATCGAGCCCTCGGTGGGCAGCCGTGGCGACAGCTACGACAACGCGCTGGCTGAGACAGTCATCGGCCTCTACAAGACCGAACTCGTCTACCCCCAGGGGCCGTGGACCCGGTTCGAGGACGTCGAGCTGGCTACGCTCGAATGGGTCTGGTGGTTCAACAACCACCGCTTGCTCACTCCCATCGGTGACATCCCCCCGAAGGAGTTCGAAGAGCAGTATCATTCACGTCACGCGACCCAACCCGTGGGCTCGTGACTCAAGTCAAACAGTCTCCGGTAAACCCGGGGCGGTTCATCCCACTGTGGTGCTGGCGTTTCGCGTGACTGTGGCGATCACAGTCGTGGCGTGTTTGTCCGTCGTCGTAGCCCACCGCCTGATGGTTTGGGCGCGTGCTCGCGCGGATACCTAGAGTCACGGCAACGTGCGGAACTGGTTGAACGACCATCGCAACGCTCCCCGAGAAGGGTGAGATCCATGAGCGACTACTACTACATGTACTACGCCCCGCTCCTTCTCCCCATCGTCTTCTGCATGCTCCTCCTGTACGTGGCGGCAGTCCCACGCCCAAGACGCCTCCCTACGACCGTCCTCGCGCTGATCCCTGTGTTGGTGGGGGTCATGGCAGCAATCTTCGAGACGAACGCGGTGTGGAGCGCGATGGAGACCGAGCGGAATCCGTGCGTGCAATGGCCGTACCCGATCCCCGGCTTGACCCTCCTGTTCCTCGGGCTCGTCGTGGCCGTCGCCGTGACGCTCCTCGACCGAGCCCCTCAGGAACCCCGGCGACCACGATGACCCCCACGCGGACCGAAAAAGCTCGCCAGCTCGAGGATCTGCGCGCGCGGTCTGATGTGATCGTTCGATTCCTTCGTGCGACCACGCGCGATGTTCGCGCGATCCCCATTTTCGACATGGAGTTGGAAATCATCGAGCGTGGCGCGCGGGAAGGAAACCTGCGGGGGCTCAAGCTGATGCACCGTGATCTGGTGTCGGACCTGAAGGACCGTTTCGAGGAAGATGAAGCGCATCGGGTAGCGTTCGAGGCGATCATGTCGGAGCGGTTCGGTAGTGGCGCCGGTACGCTTCCAGCCGTCGACTGGCCGGCCGCCGCCGCGATCCTCGAACGTGGGGCGATTCGGGACGATGACGAGTACGTATTGCTCCGGTCGATCTACGACCACCACCGGCCCGCTGGAGAGATGGGCGGGTTGGACGAAGACGAGGTCGCCACGCTCATCGGGCGGTGGGAGGCCGCGCTGGACCGGGACGGGGGGGAGCCATGACTATCGTACTCGTGCGCGAAGAGCTCGAAATTACGTATTGATCGCCGACGAGGAAATCGAAATGCTGAGGCAATGGAAAGAGTAGTCTCGCCTTTTCGCGCCCCTACCCCCGTTTCGCCAACTCGTTGTCCCACTTCACCGTGTTGTGCGTCGCATCGCAGAACGGCTTGTTCTTGGAGTGGCCGCAGCGGCAGAGGTTGATGCGCTGGCCTTCGCGCACCTTGACCTCGTTCCCTTCGTGGTCCACCAGGGTCACGTCGCCGTCCACCCGGTATCCACCATTCTTGCTGATCGTGATCTTCACATCGGCCACGGTCGGTATCCTCGTCGTGTGTTGGCTCATGGCGCTCACCCCGAACGGGGTTGAGCAGAGAACCCCGGGACGCGGCGTCGGTTCCGGTGTGGGTGGGTTCCGTGGATCATGCTTGGTCTCTCCCGCGCGCGTCTCTAGATTCGACGGGAGTTTCCGGCCCGGCGGCCGGTCCGTGGAGCCTCCATTCGAGGGCCGTACGTGATCCCCGTTCAGCGCAGAGTTTCCGTTCCCGTCGACGTCGGTGGGGTGAGGCTGGGAGGTGACGCCCCCGTGGTGGTCCAGTCCATGACCAACACCGACACCGCCGACATCCCCTCCACCGTGGAGCAGGTGCGCCAACTCGCCGACGCGGGGAGCGAGCTGGTCCGGGTGACGGTGAACAACGACGAGGCGGCCCAGGCGGTCCCCGAGATCGTGGACCGGCTCCGCGACCAGGGGTACGACACCCCCATCGTCGGGGACTTCCACTACAACGGCCACCTCCTCCTCACCAAGTACCCGGCCGCGGCCGAGGCGCTGGCCAAGCTCCGCATCAACCCGGGGAACGTGGGCACCAAGCACCGGGACGCGAACTTCCAGCAGATCGTCCAGGTGGCCATCGACCACGGGAAGCCGGTGCGCATCGGCGTGAACTGGGGCTCACTGGACCAGCGCCTCCTCACCGAGCTCATGGACGCCAACGCCAGGGCGCCGGAGCCCATGGATGCCGAGGAGGTGCTCATGGAGGCGATGGTGGAGAGCGCGCTGCGCTCGGCGGCCATGGCCGAGGAGACGGGGCTCGGGCGCGACCGGATCGTCATCTCCACCAAGGTGTCCACCGTACGGGAGCTCATCCGGGTGTACCGCATGCTGGCCGTACGGTGCGACTACGCCCTCCACCTGGGCCTCACGGAAGCGGGTCTCGGCACCAAGGGAGTCGTGGCCACCACGGCGGGGCTGGCTCCCCTCCTCCTGGACGGGATCGGAGACACCATCCGCGTCTCCCTCACCCCGCGCCCGGGCGGGGACCGGGCCGAGGAGGTGCGCGTCGCCCAGCAGATCCTCCAGAGCGTGGGGATCCGCTCCTTCGAGCCGCAGGTCACCTCCTGCCCGGGGTGCGGGCGAACCACCAGCACCTTCTTCCAGGAGATGGCCGAAGACATCACCGACTTCATCCGCCGCATGATGCCGGAGTGGCGGCAGAGCTATCCGGGCGTGGAGGAGATGGACGTGGCGGTGATGGGGTGCGTGGTGAACGGCCCCGGAGAGTCCAAGCACGCCAACATCGGGATCTCCCTCCCGGGCACCTTCGAGGAGCCCAAGGCGCCCGTCTACATCGACGGGGAGCACGCCATGACCCTCAAGGGAGAGGGGCTCGTGGAGGAGTTCAAGGGGATCCTGGTGGACTACGTGGAGAGGACGTATGGAGCGTCGTAGCGGTCGCCGTGGATGGACGCGGGGGCCCGCGTACCTGCGGGCGGCCGCCTTCGTGCTCGTGGGATCCGGGTGCGGTCAGAACCCGGCCGTGGGCCCGGCCCCTCCGGACGACGTCCCCGTCAACGCCGAGCGCCACCGCGATGCTCCCGCGGTGGTCCTCGTCTCCTTCGACGGGTTCCGCCACGACTACATGGACCGCTTCCCGGCGCCCAACTTCCGGCGCGTGGCCGATGCGGGGGTGCGCGCAGAGAGCCTGATCCCCGTGTACCCCTCCAAGACCTTCCCCAACCACTACTCCATCGCCACCGGGATGTACGCCGAGACCCACCGCCTGGTGGGGAACCGCTTCTGGGATCCCGACCGGGGCGCGTACTACGACATGGGGGACCGCGCAGCCGTGGAGGACGGGACGTGGTACGGCGGCGAGCCCATCTGGGTGACCGCCGAGACCCAGGGGATGGTGTCGGCCTCCTACTTCTTCGTGGGCTCCGAGGCCGACGTGGGGGGCGTGCGTCCGTCGTATTGGTACCGGTACGACGGCGGTGTCTCGTACGACACCCGCGTGGACCAGGTGCTGACCTGGCTCTCCATGCCCGCGGAGACGCGCCCCCACATGATCACCCTCTACTTCTCCACGGTGGACTCGCAGGGGCACCGCCACGGGCCGGACAGCCCGGAGGTGGAGGCCGCGGTGGGCCAGGTGGACGGCGCGCTGGGGCGACTCCTGGACGGGATCGAGTCCCTCCCGGCGGGGAACCCGGTGTACGTCATCCTCGTCTCGGACCACGGGATGATGCGCCAGTGGCCCGACTCGGTGGACGTATTGGACCTGAACCGCTTCCCCGACCTCCGCTACGCCGAGCTGGGCCCGTACGGGAGCCTCTGGGTGGACGGCGGGGACGCGGCGCGGGTGGCCGCGCTGCGCGACTCCCTCCAGGCGATCTGGCCCCGCGCCGAGGTGTATCTCCGCCAGGACGTCCCCGAGCGCTTCCACTACAGCGCCGACCCGCGCATCGGCGACCTGGTGGTGGTGGAGCCGCCGGGGCGCTCGCTGGTCACCCCCGAGCGGAATCCTCCCTCCCTGGGATACAACCACGGGTGGGACAACCAGGCGCCGGAGATGGGAGGGATCTTCCTGGCCATGGGTCCGGGGATCGGCGCGGGGCAGCGGATCGCCTCCGTGGAGGCCGTCCACGTCTACCCCTTCATGGCCCACCTCCTGGGGCTCACCCCCAACCCCGCGGCCGACGGGCGCCTGGAGGTGCTCCTCCCCGTCCTCCAGGGAGGGTCCTGAGGGAGGTTCAGCGCTCCGCGCGCCCCTGGTCGCCGCGGCGCAGGAACTCGTAGACCGCCCGGGCGTCCCCGCCGGAGATCCCTCCCGGGACGGTCATCTGCACGGCGTAGCGCGCCTTCAGCTCCCTGGCCGTGGCGTCGTGTTCCGTCATGGAGTCGGGGCGGAGGATCATCCCCCGCATCCATGACGCCGACTCCCGTCGCGTCACGTCCGCCAGGTTGGGACCGAGCTTCTCGTCTCCGGTCACGTTGTGGCAGGCGGCGCACTTGCTCCGGAACAGCTCCGCTCCGGCGGCCGCGAGTTCCGGCACGATGGGTGCGTCCCACTCGGGGAAGGGAGGGGTGACGGCATCGTCCGCCGGGGTGGGTGAGTTCGCCCCGTCCATCCACCAGACGCCGAGCATGAGGCCGACGAAGGCGACCAGGAAGAAGGGCCCCCGGGAGGCCCCGCGCAGGGGAGGCATCAGGTTCATCAGAGGAACCTATCGCGGGCCGTTCCCGGTACCAACTCCGAGCGGGCGTCCCATGCGAGCATTGCGCTGGGCCGGGACGGCGTCTTAGCATCGGACGGCCCCTCTCCGGATCGGGACGGACCGGTCCGTGCAACCTTCCCGCCACGGGAACGTGTCCGAGGAGGAGAACCCTCTCCGGCCGCGCCACCGGGGTGGGGGAACGTCAGGGGACCACCTCGCCGACATGGTCCGCCACTTCGATCTCCGCCTGAGGACCGCATGGCCTACTCACGACGCACGCTGAGCTTCGTCACCCTGTTCGTCTTCTTCGGCCTGATCTCCGCCGCGGTCGCCTTCCGTGTGGCCGGAAGAGGAGAGGGGGACCCCACTCCGGACGGGGCGGAGGAGGGGGGGGAGGTTCCCGCGGTCCCGGGGACGGACGGCTTCTCCGCCAGCATGCCCCAGCCCGTGTCCGGCGCCGAGGTCCGGCGGGATACCCTCTGGATCCGGGTGAACGCCGCGGGACAGGCGGAGGCGTCCCGGCGCGCCACCCTCGCGGCGCAGGTCGCGGGAAGGATCGAGGCGCTCGCCGTACGGGAGAACCAGCGCGTGTCCGGGGGAGCGGGCCTGCTCCTGGTCGACACCACCGAGTATGCCCTGGACGTCGCGCAGGCGCGAGCGGATCTCTCCGCCGCCGAGGCGGAGTACCGCCAACTGGTCCTCTTCGACGACGAGATCGAGGACGAGGCGGTGCGCGCCGAACGGGAGCGCATCGCCCGGACCCGGAGCGGACTGGACCAGCGCGAGGTGGCGCTCCGGCAGGCGGAACTGCGCTTCGAGCGCGCCCGTGTCCGCGCGCCCTTCGGCGGGAGGGTCGCCGACGTCCGCGTGGTCCCCGGAGAGTACGTCACGCCGGGAACGGAGTTGCTGACGGTCGTGGACATGGACCCCATCAAGGTCGAGGTCCAGGTGCTCGAGGCCGCGCTGGGGGTCCTCTCGGAAGGCCGCCGCGCCGTGGTGAGCTTCTCGGCCTACCCGGGGGAGGTCTTCGAGGGCCGCATCGCCACCATCAACCCGGTGGTGGATCCGGAGCAGCGCACCGGGAGGGTCACCGTCCTCCTGGAGAACCGGGACCACCGGATCAAGCCGGGGATGTACGCGGAGGTGTCGTTGGACGCGGAGGCGCTCCCGGATCGCGTCCTGGTGCCAAGGGCCGCCATACTCGAGCGAGGAGATCGCAACATGCTCTTCGTGTACGAGCCGTCCGGTGACGCCGGACTCGCGAAGTGGCGATACGTCACCGTCGGGAGGGAGAACGACACGCACGTGGAGATCGTTCCCGGAGACGAGGGGATGGTGGAGCCCGGGGAGATCGTCCTGGTGGACGGCCACCACTACCTCGCCCACGACACGCCGGTGCGTCTCGTGGACGACGTGGCCCAGGCGGGCGGGAGGCCGGGCCGATGAGGGCCCGCACCCGGCGGCTCCGGACGACGCGGATCGCGCGCCTGTTCCTCTTCCTCTGTCTCCTCCCCGGATCCCGGGGTACGCGCGTCGCGGCCCAGGACACGTCGGCCCGCACCCTCTCCCTCGCGGAGGCGCTGGCCCTGGCGGAGGCGAGCAGCCCGACCTACAGGCAGGCGGACAACGACGTCTCGCTCAACGGAGTGGAGATGAGGGCCACGTGGCTCGAGAGCCTCCTCCCCAACGCCGACCTCACCCTCTTCAGCACCGGCTTCACCGGCAACCGGACGCTGCGCGCCACGGACGACTTCGGGAACCCGGTGGAGCGGCCCGAGTCCGACTGGGTCTACTTCTCCAGCACGCAGCAGGGGCTCAACCTCTCGTGGACGCTGCGCGGGACTTCCCTGTTCACCACCTTCCGCGGTCAGAAGCTGACCAACCTGGGGCGAGTCGTGGCGCGGGACCGCACCCTGGCCACGGTGCGCATCGCCGTGCGTCGCCGCTACATGGCGGCGCTGCGCGAGCAGGCGCTCATGAGGGCCGAACAGGGGTTCGTGGAGGCTCGCCGCCTGGACCTCGAGGTCGCGCAGCGGCTCTTCTCGCTGGCCATGAAGACCCGCGTGGACGTCCTCAACGCGGAGCTGGACGTCCAGCAACAGGAGTTGGCGCTCCGGCAGCAGGAGTCCGCCTTCGAGCGGGCCAAGCTGGCGCTCCGCACGGAGTTGGGGGACGAGTCGCTGGTTTCCTTCGACCTCCAGGAGGTGCCGCTGTCCGTCTTCGATCCCGGCGTTCTCGACGGGGACCGCCTGGTGCGCACGGCGCTGGAGGAGAACCCCGGCCTCGAGGAGTCCCGGATCCGGGTCGATGCGGCGCAGGTCGGGGTGAGCGAGGCTCGGGCGTCGTGGTGGCCCGTCCTGCAGATGGGGATGAACGTGAGCCGTACCGCGCAGACCCGCGGGCGGGACGCCCTCTTCGACGTCAGCTTCGACGAGGGGTTGGAGAGTCGCTTCATCATCCAGCTCGCGTTCCCGCTCTTCAACGACTTCTTCCGCAATCGCCAGGAGGATCGGCGGGCGTCCGTGGCGCTGGACAACCGCATGGAAGAGGATCGCGCCATGCGGCTCCGTACCCGGGAGACCGTCCGCAGCGCCCTCCTGGAACTCTCCAACCAGTACCGGACGCTCCAGTTGGCCGAGCGCTCCGCCGAGATCGCCGCCGAGGCGCTCCGCCTGGCCCGCGAGGAGTACCGTATCGGGACCCGGACCTTCGCCGAGCTCCGCCTCTCCTTCGATCAGGACGCCGCCACCCGCCGCCAGGTCATCCAGGCGCAGTACGATTTCGTGGACGCCTTCCTCTCGCTGGAGGAGGCCGTGGGGGTGGCCGTCGCCGTGCCGGGCCCGGACGACGAGGGGCGCTGATCCATGTCCATTCCCGGTCTCAGCACCCGGCGGCCGGTGGCCGTCTGGATGTTCTTCCTCGCCGTGATCCTCCTGGGCGGGATCTCGTACGCCCGTCTCCCCATCGACCTCCTCCCCGACGTGAGCTATCCGCGGCTGGTCATCTTCACGTCGTACGCCGACGTCGCGCCGGCGGAGGTGGAGCGGCTGGTGACCGAGCGCGTGGAGGCGGAAGCGGCGGCGGTGCCGGGAGTGGAGCGGGTGACGTCCGTCTCCCGGGAGGGCGTGAGCCTGGTGACGTTGCGGTTCGCCTGGGGCACCGACATGGACTTCGCCATGCTCAACGTCCGCGAGCGGTTGGACAACGTGCGGGAGGGCCTCCCCGAGAGCGCGTCCCGCCCGGCCATCCTCCGGGTCGATCCCGAGTCGGAGCCCATCATGACGCTCTCCGTGGCCGGGGGCGAGGATCTGTGGGCGACCAAGGACCTGGCGGAGACGGTCATCCGCCGCCGCCTGGAGCAACTGGACGGCGTCGCCCGGGCCGCGGTGGCGGGCGGTCTGGACCGGGAGATCCACGTGGAGGTGGACCCGCGTCTCCTCGACTCGTACGGGCTGACCATCGCGGAGATCGCCCGGGCGCTGGACCAGGCGAACGTGAGCGCTCCCGGGGGGACCATCATGCAGGGGCGCTACCGGTATCCTCTGCGCACGCTGGGAGAGTTCCAGACCGTGGAGGAGATCGCGGACGTGGTCGTGGGGCGCGAGGCGGGCGGGGACGCGGGCGGCCGCATGATCCGACTGAGCGACGTGGGGCGTGTGGTGGACGGGTTCGCGGACCGGGAGACCATCACCCGGTACGAAGGGCGGGAGGCGGTGGGACTCCTGGTGTTCAAGGAGGCGGGCGCCAACACGGTGGGCGTGGCGGCCATGGTGGAGGAGGTGCTGGGGCAGCTCGCCGAGGAGTATCCCGACGTGCGCGTGGACGTGGCGTCCAGCCAGGCCGGATTCATCGCCGACTCCATCCGGAACGTGGTGTCGGCTCTGGTGCTCGGCGGGCTCCTGGCCTTCCTCGTGCTCTTCCTCTTCCTGAGGGATCCGCGGTACCCCGTGGCGATCGCCCTGGCCATCCCCATCTCCGTGGTGGGCACCTTCTCCCTCATGGAGGCCTCGGGGGTCTCCCTGAACATCATGAGCCTGGGGGGGCTGGCCCTGGGCGTGGGGATGCTGGTGGACAACTCCATCGTCGTGCTGGAGAACATCTTCCGGCACCGCGAGGAGTCCGGTGAGCTGGCCGCCGACGCGGCGGCCCTGGGCGCGGAGGAGGTCCAGGGGGCCATCACCGCGTCCACCTTGACCACCATCAGCGTGTTCGGGCCCATCATCTACGTGGAAGGCGTGGCGGGGGAGTTGTTCAAGGACCTGAGCCTGGCGGTGACCTTTTCGCTGCTCGCTTCCCTGGTCGTGGCCCTCACCCTCCTTCCCTCGCTGGCGGCGCGCTTCGCCGGGGCGCGGCGGCCGGGGAGGGAGATCGTCCTCTCCGAACGCGTGCGCCGCGCGGGGTTCTTCGGCCGGCTGCGCTGGATCGGGGGCGGTGCGGTGCGCGCCGTGCTCGTGTCCGCCCTCCACGCCTGGCGTCTGGTCGTGGCGCTCCTGGGCTTCTGGCTGGGCTCCGCCACACGGTTCCTCGGGTGGATCTCCGCGCCGGTGGTGGCGCGGTTCGAGGTGGCGTTCCAACGCTTCGCGGGGTGGTACCACGGGAAGTTGGAGTGGGCGCTGGATCATCCAGGGCGGGTCCTGGGTGGATCCGCCCTCGCCCTGGTCCTCACCCTCGCGGTGGGGCTCTTCCTCCAGAAGGATCTCCTCCCGGACGTGGACCAGGGATCGTTCGAGGTTCACCTCGTGTTGGAGGAGGGGACGGCTCTGGCCACCACCCAGGAGGCCGCGGCCCGGGTGGAGGCCGCGGCGCTGGCCGATCCCGACGTGGACGCCGTCTTCGGCACCATCGGACGCGACGTCAGGGCGTACGCCGAGGGGGACGAGGCTTCCGGGTTGCACACGGCGTCGTTCCAGGTCCGGGTCGCGGAGGGTGCGTCCACCGAGGCCGTGGCGGGCCGGATCCGCAGGCTGGCGGACCAGTTTCCTCCCGGGGCCCTCTCGGTGGTGAGGGGCCAGGCCACGGCCCTCGGCGCGATCCTGGGAGGGGCGGAGGCGGACATCGCCATCCGCGTGCGCAGCGAGGACCTCGATCTGGCCCACGCCACCGCCGAGGAGGTTCGCCTCCTCGTGTCGGCGGTCCCCGAGGTGGGGAACGTGCGCGTCGGCGCGGAGCGCGGGCAGCCGGAGCTCCAGATCGCCATCGACCGGGTGGCGTGCTCGTCCTACGGGATCGATCCGCGCGTGGTGGCGGAGACGGTGGACCGCGCCATGCGCGGCGACCGCGCCACCGAGTTCGTGGACTTCGACCGGAAGATCGACGTGGTGGTGCGTCTTCCCGACGATCTGCGATTCTCCCGGGAGACGCTGGAAGGCCTGCGCGTCCAGGGGGTGCCCCTTCGTGAGCTCGCGGACATCCGCGAGACGTCGGGGCCCGCGGAGGTGCATCGGGAAGATCAGGGGCGCATGGTTCCCGTGTACGCCGACGTGGTCGCGGGAGGGTTGGACCAGGCCATCGCGGAGGTGGAGGAGGCATTGAGCGTGATGCCTCCCTCCCGGGACGTGCGGGTGGAGGTGGGGGGAGAGAACGAGGAGATGCGCCGTTCCTTCCGCGACCTCGCCTTCGCGTTCGGCCTCGCCCTGATCCTGGTCTACATGATCCTGGCGGCGCAGTTCGAATCCTTCGCGCACCCCTTCACCATTCTCATGGCGGTTCCCCTCGCCCTCGTGGGCACCGCCCTGGCGCTCCTGGTCACGGGAGAGGGGATCAACACCATGAGCCTCATCGGCGTGGTGATCCTGGTGGGCATCGTGGTGAACGACGCCATCGTGAAGGTGGACTTCATCGTTCAGGCCCGGGCCCGCGGGTTGGCCCTGCGCGCCGCGATCCTCGAGGCGGGACGGGTCCGCCTCCGCCCCATCGTCATGACCACGGTCACCACCGTCCTGGGTCTCTTCCCCATGGCCCTGGGCCTGGGGAGGGGGTCGGACCTGAGGGCCCCCCTGGCCATCGCGGTCATCGGGGGGCTCACCGTGGCGACGGCGCTGACGCTGGTGGTGGTCCCCGTGGTGTACCAGGGGGTGGAACGGGCGCGCCAGTGGGCGTGGGGATCTCCCGGTGAGGGGCCGGGGGAGGCCGGGGACGCATGATCCGGGTGAGCATCCGCCGCCCGGTGGCGGTGACCATGGCGTACGCCGCGGTGGCGCTCCTGGGCGTGGTGGCGTGGCGCAACGTCCCCCTGGAACTCCTCCCCGACACGCAGCTTCCCCGCCTCACCGTGCGGGGGACGTGGCGGGGTGCCTCGCCCGAGACGGTGGAGGCCTTCCTCACGGCGCCCCTGGAGGCCGCCATCCAGCAGGTGAGGGGCGTGGAGAAGATCGTCTCCGTCTCCCTGGAGGAGAACGGGCGCGGCACCGCCGACATCGAGGTCGAGTTCGCCCGCGAGACCGACATGGACTTCGCCCGCCTGGAGCTCTCCGAGCGGATCGCCACCCTGGAGGAGGACCTCCCTCCCGGCGTGGATCGGATCCAGGTGTCGCAGTACGTCCCGGAGGAGTTCCAGGAGCAGAACCGGCCCTTCCTCCGCTACCAGCTCACCGGCCCGTACACGCTGGAAGCTCTGCGCCGCCACGTGGACGACATCATCTCGCCGGCGCTCACCCAGGTGGAGGGGGTGGCGCTGGTGCGGGTCCTGGGCGGCCGGGAACGGCGTCTGGAGATCCGTCTGGACGAAGCGCGCATCGCCGCGCTGGGTCTGGAGCCGGGGGTGGTGCGCCGGCGCATCCAGGAGTTGGACCTGGTCCAGGAGGCGGGAGCGGTCCGGGCCGCCGGGAGTGAGCGTACCCTCACCATCGTCAACCGCCCGGAGAACGCGGAAGACGTGCGCAACGCCGTCATCACCGCGCAGGCGGGCACGCCGGTGCGCGTGTCGGACATCGCCACGGTGCACGATGCCTACGAGGAGCCCGTGTTCTTCAACCGCATCGACGGCCGTCCGGCGGTCTCCTTCGAGCTGACCAAGTCCGCCGGGGCCAACACGGTGCGGGTGGCCGAAGCGGTGAAGGAGCGCATGGCGGAGCTGGAGCGCCTGTCTCCGTACGGATCGCGGGTGATCCTGGTGGACGACGAGAGCGAGGACATCGAACGGCAGCTCACCGATCTACGCACCCGGGCGCTCTTCAGCGCCGTGGTGATCTTCTTCGTCCTCCTGGGGTTCCTGCGGTCGGTCCGGTCCACCGCGCTGGTGTTCGCGACCATCGCCTTCAGCGTGCTCATCGCCCTCAACCTGATCTACTTCGGGGGGCTCACGCTCAACCTCCTCACCCTCATGGGGCTGGCCATGGGGTTCGGCCTCATCGTGGACAACTCCATCGTCGTCCTGGAGAACGTCTACCGGCGGTGGCAGAAGGGTGAGGACGGCGCCACGGCCGCGGAGGAGGGAGCCCGGGAGGTGGTCCTCCCCATCCTCGCCTCCACCGCCACCACCCTCATCGTCTTCGTGCCCTTCGTGTACCTCCAGGGCGAGCTGAGGGTCTTCTACGTGCCGCTGGCGGTGGTGGTGGGACTGACCCTGGTGGCGTCCATCTTCGTGGCGTTCACCTTCATCCCTTCTCTGTCCGCCCGCCTCCTGCACGGTTCGGCGCGGCGCGGGGCGTCCGCGGACGCGGGCGGGGGACCCGCACGACGCCCCTTCTACCTCGGCTTCTACGCGGACATCGTGTCGTTCACCGTGCGCCACCCATGGGTGGCGATGATCTTCACGGTGGCGGTGTTCGGACTCTCCTATCGCGCCTTCGACAAGTACGTGAGCACGTGGGCGGTGTGGGGCGGGGGGTGGAACCAGCGGAGCTACATCCTGATCCAGGTCACCCTCCCCCGGGGATCGGACCTCGACCGTACCGACGAGCTCGTCTCCTTCTTCGAGGAGAAGCTGGAGGCGGTCCCCCAGGTGGAGCAGTACACCGCGCAGATATGGCAGAATCGGGGGGTCATGGAGGTGACGTTCCCCGATTCCATCGAGAACACGGCCATCCCGGTGGTGATCAAGGAGCAGATGGTGGCGTACAGCCACACCTTCACCGGGGCGGAGGTGCGGGTGTACGGGTTCGGCCCATCGTTCTACGGCGGAGGGTCGAGCCCGCCCAACTACAGCATCACGGTGCTCGGGTACAACTACGAGGCCGTCCGGGACATCGCCGAGGCTCTGGGGCGGCGCCTGTCGCGGCTCTCGCGGGTGCAGGAGGTGGACACGAACGCGTCGAGTCGGCGCTTCACCCGCGACAAGGCTTCCGAGTACGTCGTCTTCCTGGATCGCGTGAGGCTGGCACGACACGACGTCACGGTCCAGCAGTTCGTCGGGGCCCTGACGGCGGCCGTGCAGGGCGCGGCGCAACTCGGGGTGTTGAAGCTCGGGGGGGAGGAGGTCCAGTTCGAGGTGAAGCTGGAGGGGAACGTCGACATGGACGTGCTCGCCCTTCGCGAGACGCTCATGGACACCCCCGACGGTCGGCGCATCCGCATGGGAGACGTGATGCGCATCGAGAATCGAGACGTCCTCGCCCGCATCCGCCGCGAGAACCAGCAGTACGAACGGACGGTGGCCTACGAGTTCCGCGGGCCGCAGAAGCTGGGCGACCTGTACCACGACGAGATCATCGCCACCACCCAGGTCGCGCCGGGATACACGGTGAAGAAGGGGGAGATGGCGTGGTGGATCAGCCAGGAGCAGCGCGATCAGATCTGGATGGTCGTGGCGGTGTCCCTCCTCCTGGTCTACATGGTCACGGCGGCCGTGTTCGAGTCGCTCCTGCAGCCGTTCTGCGTCATCCTCACGGTCCCCATGGCCCTCATCGGGGTGTACCTGATCTTCCTGATCACGGGCGCCTCGTTCACCCGTGAGGCCTACATCGGCGTGATCATGATGTTCGGCGTGGTGGTCAACAACGCGATCCTCCTCGTGGATCACGTGAACGGGCTGCGCCGCCGCGTCGCGGGGATGGTGCTCCACGACGCCATCGTGCAGGCGACCCTGGAGCGGGTCCGTCCCATCCTCATGACCACCGCCACCACGGTGGTGGGACTCCTCCCCCTGGTCCTGTTCGGCGACGCCGCCGGCTCCAATATCTGGGACGCCCTGGCGTTGGTGCTCATCGGGGGGCTCCTGTCGTCCACGCTCTTCGTCCTGACCATCACCCCGGCGGTCTACGGGGTGCTGGAGGGTTGGAAGCTCCGCCTGTCCGGCAGGGAGTGAGATCCGGTCGTCGCCGTACGGTGTCCTCCGGAAGGGAAGGGAGTGTCGCCGCGCGGGGACAGTTGCCACCGGATCATCCCGCACAGCCGGCGTGTTTGCTGCCGGCACGGATGGTGCTTCACGACGGAAGGCGACGGATCCCATGCACCCGTTCCAGGAGGCTCCGGGATGAATCGAGCGCTCAGCGTCTTCGCGGCGGGGGTCCTGGCCCTACCCGCCACGCTTCCCGGGCCGGCTCCGGTCCCTGCGCCCGCTCCCGGTGGGGAGCGCCCGGCGGGTGGGGGGTCGGCCACCCTGGTCGAAGGTGTGCACATCGTGGTGGCCGAGCGACGGTTTCCCGCGGAGGGAAGGGTACCGGAGGGCGTGGTGGCCGCGGTGGAGGCACAACGGCTGGCGGGCGACGCTCGGGGCGCGGTCCACGGACTCACGCGCTTCGACCTGTCCCGCCGGTGGCAGCTCCAGGCCGGTGGGGGCCACTGCACGTTCCGGGGCGTGGAGATCGCCGTGTCCCTCACCATCGAGCTCCCGTCGTGGACGTCCCAGCGTGACGCGGCGACCGTTCACCGTCGCTGGTGGGAGGGGTACATCGCCGACCTCACGGCGCACGAATACGCGCACCGCGACGTGGTCATCGAGGCAGCGGGCCAGCTGTATCAGGACTTGAGGTTCCTCAGAGCCGCGACGTGCCAACGCCTCACCCATCGTGCCCAACGCGTGGTGCACCGGGCCCGGGAGGCGATGGAGGTTCGCCATGCGGCCATCGACGGGGCGACCCGGTGAAGCGGTGGGTGTGGGGCGCCTGCGCGGCCGCGACCTGGGCCTGTGCGGGTAACCCGCCGGCACCCGGGCCCGAGCCCGAGCCGTCCCTGGCCCGCCGCCACTGGGACCAGGTGTGCCTGGAGTCCGACGGGGGGATGCCGGGGATCCGCGTGGACGAGGTCTTCGACACCGTGGGGGTGGGGCGGGCGTTGGTGAGTGGCCCGCTCCGTGACGCCGTGCTCGAGGGAGACGGCCGGGGTTTCGGGTACATCGTCCACTATCGGGCGGACGGCACCCCCGGGGTCATGGGGGTCTGGGACGGGACTCCCGAGGACTCCGCGACGTCCCTCGCGGACGCGTTCTTGCGACCTCGCGTACGGCGGCTCCCGCCCTTGCTGAAGCCCGAGGGGTACCATGCCCGTCCGGAGAGGAGGTCGCCCACCCGCCTCGTCCTGGCTCCTCCCATCGAGTGCCTTCCCCACATGAACCATCGCGAGGGGGAGCCGCCGGTGGGACTTCCCGACACGGTCCGGACCTGGGTGGGCGGAGTGTCCTCCCGGTTCTTCCCCGAGAGGAGCGTGATCCAGGTCGACATCACCCTCGATGCCTGGGCCCGGGTGGGGGAGGTCGCGTTCGTGCGAGGCGATTTCGCGCTCCTGGACGAGGTCCGCGGCATCGTCTCCGCGCTGACCTTCGACCCGGCCCTTCGCAACGGGAAACCGGTCCCCTGGGTGTTGCGCCAGAGCTTCCGCTTCCGCACGAGATGATCCAACGGCGGCCGGTGCTGCCACCGCTCTCCCCGGGATCGGTGGGAGACTTGCCGCGCGGCCCCCGGCGACTGACCTTCTCCACCCTTCCGCGGGGATGTCCGTCCATCGCCCGCATGGTTTCCCGTTCCGTGGAGGGCCCGTGGGCATGGAGATTCGATCACTCCCGACACTCCTGCGTCGATCCGTACTGATCGCGGCTGCATCGTTCGTGACTCTTCCGGGGTCTCCCGAACTCGCCAGGGCCCAGGTCACGGAACGCGACTACGCCCGTGCCGAACAGTTCATGGGATGGAACGCGGAGACGCTCATCAGTGGAGACCGGGTCTCCCCCCGGTGGCTTTCCGGCGATCGATTCTGGTATCGGAACCGGGTGGGCGAGGGTCACGAGTTCGTGCTGGTGGATCCGGCGTCCGCCGTCCGCAGGCCGGCCTTCGACCACCAACGCCTGGCGGCGGGCCTCTCGCTGGCGGCGGACACGTCGTACGAAGCGGGAAAGCTCCCCTTCGACGAGTTCCGGTTCGTGGACGGGGAGGCACGGATCCGCTTCCATGTGTCGGACTCGGTGGCGTGGAACTGTTCCGTCGTGGACTACGTGTGCATGGGGCCGGACTCGGTTCCCGAGCCGCCCATCCGGGTCGAGCGTCCCTCGCCCGACGGTCGCTGGGTGGCCTTCCAGAGGGACGAGGACCTGTGGGTGCGCGCCGTGGAGACGGGTGAGGAGAGCCGCCTCAGCGAAGACGGCGAACCCCACTTCGGATATGCCGTGTCGCCCGAGGCCTGCTGTTCCGCGGTGACGCAACCGCGCAGCGGGATCGACCCCGCCACGGTGCTGCTCTGGTCCGACGACTCACGGCGCATCGTGACGCATCGGTTCGACGAGCGGCGGGTGGAGGCCCTCCACCTCCTGGAGACGAAGACGGGTCGTCCCGCGCTCCACAGCTATCGCGTGGGACTCCCCGGAGATTCGGTGATCCCGACGTACGAGCTCCACGCGTTCGATGTGGATGCCCGCACCCGGGCCCGGGTGGACCTGGGCACCCTGGAGGCCGTGAACACGTCGTGTTGCCAGGTCACCGCCGACACGCTCCTCAAGGACGTGCGGTGGGGACGGGGGTCCGGCGAGTTCTTCTTCACCCGCGGGACCAGGAGCTTCGACACGCTTCAACTCCACGTGGCGGACGCCTCCACCGGAGCCTCCCGCCTGGTCGTGGAAGAGACCGGTCACACGTACGTGGAGTCCAACGGTGCCCGCAGCGGACTCCCGAACTGGCGCGTGGTGGGAGACAATCGGGAGGTGGTGTGGTGGTCCGAGCGGGACGGGTGGGGACATCTGTATCTGTACGACGTCGCCACGGGCTCGCTGAAGAACCGGATCACCGAGGGTGCGTGGCTCGTGGTGGACGTGCTGCACGTGGACCCGGAGCGCCGCCTGGTCTACTTCACCGCGGTGGGGCGCGAGGGCGGACGGGACCGATACTTCCGCCACCTGTATCGGGCCTCGCTGGATGGTGGAGCCGTGGAGCTCCTCTCTCCGGAGGACGCGGACCACGAGGTTGCCGTGAGCCCATCGGGCCGGTACTTCCTGGACACGTACTCGACCCGTGGGACGCCTCAGGTGACGGTGGTGCGCAACAGCGCCGGAGGCGAGGTGATGGAGGTGGAACGGGCCGACTACTCTCGACTCCTCGCCCTCGGATGGAACTTCCCGACGCACTTCACGGTGAAGGCCCGCGACGGTGTGACGGAGCTCCATGGCTACCTCTACTTCCCCTCGGACTTCGATCCCGACGCGCGGTACCCCGTGGTGGACTACATCTATCCCGGTCCTCAGGTCGGCCCCATCGGGTGGCGTCAGGCCACCGTATCCCCAGGGGGGAACGGGCACGCTCTGGCCGAGTTGGGCTTCATCGTCTTCACCATCGACGCCATGGGCACGCCGGCGCGGGACAAGGCCTTCCACGACGCCTTCTACGGAGACATGCGCGACAACGGGATTCCCGACCACATCGAAGCGTTGCGCCAACTCGCGGTCCGGTACCCCCAGATGGATCTGGAGCGGGTGGGGATCTTCGGACACTCGGGCGGGGGTTTCAGCTCCACCGACGCCATTCTGACCCACCCCGAGTTCTTCAAGGTGGCGGTGTCCAGTGCCGGGAATCACGACAACCGGAGCTACGACTACAGCTGGGGCGAGAAGTACCAGGGATTGCTGACCCGCAATCCGGACGGCACGGACTCCTTCGACGCCCAGGCCAACCAGAACCTGGCCGAGCGCCTGGAGGGGAAGCTGCTCCTGATGTACGGGACGCTGGACGACAACGTGCATCCCAACGCCACCCTCCTCCTCATCGACGAGCTCGTGAGCGCCAACAAGGACTTCGACCTCATCGTCATGCCCAACCGGAACCACGGGTACGCCAACGAGCCGTACGTGGTGCGGCGCACCTGGGACTATTTCGTGAGCCACCTCCTCGGCGTGGAGCCGCCGCGGATGTTCGATCTCAAGCGGCCCTCGAACTGACCTGGAGCGAAGATCATGAAGACAAGGACCTGGCTCCTCCAAGCGCTCGGCCTTCTCGTCCTCGCGGGACCGGCCTCCGCCCAGGACCGGCCGGCCATGGACGTCAACCGCTACACCCGGGCGGAGCGGTTGCTCGGGTGGCACACCGACGACCTCATCGCCGGTGATGCCGTCGTCCCCAACTGGATGGCGGGGGGGAACCGCTTCTGGTACCGCAACCGGACGGTGGACGGGACGGACTTCGTGGTGGTGGATCCCGTGCGCGCCACGCGCGCCCCGCTCTTCGATCGCCACCGGCTGGCGGCGGCCCTCTCGCTGGCCGGCGATACGGCGTTCGTCGGCAACAAGCTCCCCTTCACCCGCTTCGACTTCGTGGAGGGGAGCGGGGAAGGGAGGATCCACTTCGACGCGCTGAAGAAGGGGTTCACCTGCGACATCCGGGCCTACACCTGCGTCGTCGGCGACACGCTCGCCGATCCCACGCCCTTCGTGCGGTCCCCCGACGGGACCCGGGAGGCGTTCATCCACGAACACGATCTGTGGATACGCTCGGTGACGGGCACGGACTCGGTACGACTCACGGAGGACGGTGAGGAGTTCTGGGCGTACGGGATCACCGCGGCGCGCCCCAGCGAGCTCGTCGCGGGGCGGGCACAGCGCCCGGTGCTCCAGTGGTCTCCCGACTCGCGGCGCATCGCGGTCCAGAGGATGGACGAACGAAACGTGGGCCTCATGCCGCTGTATTCCTCCACGCACCAGCGTCCCCGGCTCTACACCTACCCGTACTCCCTCCCGGGAGACACGGTGATCCCCCGCTTCGACATCCACATCGTCGAGGTGGAGTCGCGGTCGAACGTGCGGGTCGCGTTGGATCCCCAGCCGTATCTGACCTTCACCGCCACCGGGATGCGCGATTCCACCTGGGTCACGGTGAAGTGGAAGGGAGGCGGAGAGAGGCTCTACTTCACCCACGCGAGCCGGGGCGCGAAGAGCATCACCTTGTACGAGGCGGACCTCGCCACCGGGGGCGCGCGACCCATCGTCGGGGACACGCTGGCCACCCACGTCGAGTTGAACCTGGACATCGTGGGAGGAGCCCCCAATTGGGACGTCCTGAACGGCGGTCGAGACGTGATCTGGTTCTCCGAGCGCGACGGGTGGGCCCACCTCTACCGGTATTCCGGAGACGGCGTCCTGAAGAACCGGATCACCGCGGGCGCGTGGACGGTGGGCGACCTGGTCGGCGTGGACGAGTCCTCGGGCCGGATCTGGTTCACGGCGAGGGGAAGGGAAGCGGGCAGGATCCCCACCATGCGGGCCTTCTACTCCGTGAATCTGGACGGGACCGGGCTCTCCCTCCTGGGGGGGAGGACGCGGACCATTGGGTCCGGGCCACCCCCGACGGACGGTTCTTCGTGGACGCGTACTCCCGCCCGGACGTGCCGCCCGTGTCGGTGGTCCGGGACGGGTCCGGCCGGGTGGTTCGCGCCCTGGAGGAGGCCGACGTGTCCCTTCTCGAGGACCAGGGGTGGTCCCCGCCGCGGATCTTCGAGTACAAGGCCCGCGATGGCGTGACCACCGTGTGGGGCCTCATGTACCTCCCCTCCGACTTCGATTCCACGAAGGCGTATCCTGTGGTGGAGTACATCTATCCCGGCCCCTTCATCGGAAGCGTGGGGACCTGGAACTTCGGAGGGAGCCCCCAGGGGCTTCGGACCCGCGCGGACCAGGACGCGCTCGCCGAGCTCGGGTTCGTGGTGGTGCAGATGGATCACCTCGGGACGTCGTTCCGGTCCAAGGCCATGCTCGACCACTACTGGGGGAACATGGGAGACAACGGCCTTCCCGACCATGTGGCCGCGCTGCGGCAGCTCGCGGCCCGGCACTCCTTCATCGATCTCGGGAGGGTGGGCATCTACGGGCACTCGGGAGGCGGGTTCGCGTCCACCGACGCCATCCTCCGGTATCCCGACATCTACAAGGTCGCGGTGTCGTCGTCGGGGAATCACGACAACCGCTCGTACCACACCGGCTACGCGGAGAAGTACCAGGGACTCCTGGTCCGCGACACCGTGAGCGGAACCGACAACTACGCCAATCAGGTGAACGCGTCTCTGGTGGCGAACCTCCGCGGCCGGCTCTTCCTCATGACCGGAGACATGGACGACAACGTCCATCCGGCCATGACGGTCCAGGTGGTGGACGCCCTGATCGAGGCCAACAAGAGCTTCGACTACCTCGTCCTTCCCGACCGTGCCCACGGGCTCAACGAGCCCTACGTGGTACGGCGCAGGTGGGACTACTTCGTGCAGCACCTCATGGGCGTGGCCCCTCCGCGTGACTTCACCATCACGAAGCCCGCCGGGTAGGGAAGCGCGGAAGGCCCGGGCCGTGGTGGCCCGGGCCTTCCGGTCATGCCGCCGTGCCGCCCCCACACCCTACGGCGGGTCCGCGGGCAGCGCTCGTTACCGCCGCGAAGCGCGGATCCGCTCGCGCTGAGCCCCCGCCAGCTCCACCAGGCGGCGCAGCTCCTCGATGGGGTTTTCCGCGTCGTCCACCTGGAGGCGGAGGACCACGTCGTTGTTGAGCCACACGCCGCCGTCTTCCTTCACGATGAGCATGGCGGCCGACTGCATCCCCCGGATGTCACCCCCCGCCGCCTGCCCGGCCTCCAGGGCCGCCATGAGGCGGTACGAGAGGTGCCCCTCGGTGCTCTCGAACGCGGCGACCATCCCGTCCACCACCTCCGGTCCGGCCAGGATGTTCCCCTGTGCGGAGCAGTACTCGCCGATCTTGTGGCCGGCCCATTCGCTGGCCGCCGGACCCGTGTGGGTGGCCACGTTCCCCTGGGCGTCCATGACGGAGAACTGACGCCCCTCCACGGTCCACCGTTCCGGGTCGGGGTTGGGATCCGCCGCGAGGATGGTCTCCACCACGACCTCGGGCGAGTATCCCAGCTCCAGCAACTCCAACGCCTGCGGACCGTAGCTCACGTCCACGATGGCCTGCGTGGCCGCGACGCCCACGCCCGCTTTTCCCCACACCACTCCATTCCCCACGGAGAAGACCCGGGACTGCACGGCCACACCGACTTCGCCGCTCTCCGGGTCGTATCCCACGATGGAGAAGGTGGCCACGGGGGGCCAGGGAAGATCCACGGCCGCGTGATCGGCGTCCTGGGCCGTCAGCGCACCGGGGAAGCCGGAGAACGCCGCGGCCACGAGGGCGGCGAAGGTCAGGGATCGGCCCGGGGTGGACCGTCGGCGGGCCGGGCCGGTGGGCCCGGAAAGGGTCGGACGATGGCACGCGGTCATTCCGGCACTCCTGGGTGAAACGGTGGATGGGCCGCGCCGTGGATTTCCCGGGAACGTCACGGCCCTGTGTGAAGGGGGCACGGTGGGGCGCGCCGTACCTCCGGTCAAGTAGCAGACCTCTCCCGACACCCACCCGATCCGCTAGTTTACAAGCCTGTGTCCAGCCGGCGCCGACTCGGTCGCGAGGGCGGCGGCGCTCCCGTACCTTCCGCGTCGCACCTGCACCATGAACGAGATTCGATCCAGGCCACCCGGGACGGACTTCGTCCGCCAGATCGTCACGGCCGACATGGAGTCCAACCGCTACGGCGGCCGGGTGGTGACACGCTTCCCACCGGAACCCAACGGGTACCTCCACATCGGACATGCCAAGTCCATCTGCCTGAACTTCGGGATCGCCCAGGAGTTCGGTGGGCGGTGTCATCTGCGCTTCGACGACACCAATCCCATCACCGAGGAGGAGGAGTACGTCCGCTCCATCCAGGACGACGTCCGTTGGCTGGGGTTCGATTGGGGTGCCCACCTGTATCATGCGTCCGACTACTTCGAACGGATGTACGAGTGCGCGGAGATCCTCATCGGGAAGGGGCTCGCCTACGTGGATTCCTCCTCCGAGGAGGAGATCCGTGACGGGCGTGGGACCGTGACCGAAGCCGGGGTGCCCGGGCCGTACCGTGGGCGCACCGTGGAGGAGAACCTCGACCTGTTCCGGCGGATGAGGGCGGGAGAGTTCCCGGACGGGGCGCACGTGCTCAGGGCGAAGATCGACCTCTCGTCTCCCAACATGCTCATGAGGGATCCGGTGCTGTACCGTATCCGCCATGCGCATCACTACAGGACGGGAGACGACTGGTGCATCTACCCGCTGTACGACTACGCGCACTGCCTGGAGGACGCGTTCGAAGACGTGACCCACTCCATCTGCACGCTGGAGTTCGAGAACAACCGTGAGCTCTACGACTGGGTGCTGGACAACGTGGGGTTCGAGGAGCCTAGAACGCATCAGTACGAGTTCGCCCGCCTGAATCTCGACTACACGGTGCTCTCCAAGCGGAAGCTGATCCGTCTGGTGAAGGAAGGCCGGGTGGAGGGGTGGGACGACCCCCGCATGCCCACGGTGGCCGGCCTCCGGCGGCGGGGTGTCCCTCCCGAGGCCGTCCGGGCCTTCGCGGAGCTCATCGGGGTGGCCAAGACCGATTCCCGCGTGGACATCGGCAAGCTGGAGTACGCCATCCGGGACACGCTCAATCCGGTCGCTCCCCGGGTGATGGCGGTGCTCGATCCGCTCCGGGTCGTGCTCACCAACTACGCAGAGGGTCACTCCGAGGAGTTGGACGCGCCGCTGTATCCCCACGACGTCCCGCTGGAGGGTACGCGGGCCGTGCCGTTCTCCGGGGAGGTCTACATCGAACGGTCGGACTTCGAGGAGGATCCCCCGAAGGGGTTCCGGCGGCTCGTCCCCGGCGGGGAGGTGCGGCTACGCTACGGGTACGTGATCCGCTGCGAAGAAGTGGTGAAGAACCCCGACGGGAGCGTGAAGGAACTCCGGTGTACGTACGATCCCGAGACCCGGGGCGGGAACACCCCCGACGGGCGCAAGGTGCAGGGGACCATCCACTGGGTATCCGCGGCACACGCCGCGGACGCCGGCGTCCGTCTGTACGATCGCCTCTTCGTGGCTCCCGACCCCGACGACGTTCCCGAGGACGGCGACTTCACCGATCACCTGAATCCGACATCGCTGATCTCCGTGACGGCCAAGGTGGAGCCCTTCCTGGCGAATGCCGAAGGGGGGGTGCGGTATCAGTTCGAGCGCACGGGATACTTCTGGCCCGACCCCGTGGAGTCGGCCCCCGGGGCACCGGTGTTCAACCGCATCGTGGGGCTCAAGGACACCTGGGGGCGCAAGGCCGCCGAGTCGGAGCCCCGGGCGGCGAAGGGCGACAGGGAGAAGGAGAAGGAGGACCGCGCGCCCGTCGGGCCCGGCCCGTCCGGCGAGGGCGTGCGCGTGAGCGAAGAGCGCGCCGGGGCCCGCAGGGCGGATCCCGAGCTGGCGTCGCGCCTGGCTCGCTACACCGACGAGTTGGGGATCGCCGCGGCGGACGCGGACATCCTCACGGGCTCCCTCGACGTCTCCGGGTTCTTCGAGGCGGCGCTCAGCGTCTACCCGGACGCGCCGGCCATGGCCGGGTGGGTCACCAACGACCTCCGTGGCGCTGCGGCGGGGCGGCCGCTGGCCGCGCTCCCCTTCGAGGGGACAGCGCTGGGTGCCCTGGCCTCCCTGGTGGCCTCCGGCCGGGTGTCGCGTCGCGCCGCCAAGGACGTGCTGGCCGTCATGGTGGACGAGGGTGGGGATCCGGAGGAGATCGTGGGCCGTCTCGGGCTGGAGAAGGTGGCCGACGCCGGCGCCCTGGAGGCCGTGGTGGAAGAAGTGCTGTCGCGTTGGCCGGAGAAGGTGTCCGAGTACCGGGAGGGAAAGAAGAACCTCGTCGGGCTCTTCGTGGGTGAAGTCATGAAGGCCACCCGGGGCGCGGCGGACCCCAAGCTCGTTCGTGAGATCCTCGTACGGTCGTTGGAGGCCGGAGCATGACCATGCGCGTTCGATTCGCACCCTCGCCCACCGGGTACCTCCACGTGGGGGGTGCCCGCACGGCCCTGTTCAACTGGCTCCTCGCCCGCAAGCACGGTGGGATCTTCGTGCTCCGCGTGGAAGATACCGACCGGGAGAGGTCCAGGGACGAGCACACCGAGGCGATCCTGCACGGGCTCACCTGGCTGGGGATCGACTGGGACGAGGGCCCCTGCTTCCAGAGTGCCGGAGTGGAGCGCCACCGCGCCACCGCGCTCCGGCTCCTCGAAGAAGGGAAGGCGTACCGGGACTTCAGCGATCCGGACGAGGTCCGCGCGGAGGCGGAGGAGCGGGGGATGCATCCGAGCCGGGTGGCCCGGGAGAAGGCCGATGCCCTGGGAGGGGAGGAATCGGAGCGGCGGGCCGCGGCGGGTGAGCGTTTCGCCATCCGATTCC